>NZ_JBVAYF010000003.1:0-256255 GCF_055413345.1 Pseudaeromonas sp. HNCC25DJ180 | reverse complement strand
TATTCTACGCGCCCCACGTTGTCAGTCAAGCATTTTTTGCTTTTCTTTCAACGCTGCCGGACATGTCGTCCGTCGATGAGGGCGCATTATAGGGAGATCCCTTTTTATGACAACCATTATTTAGCCTTGAACATCTCGATCGCACAAAGCTTCGGCAATCTGCAGCTAAAACCAGCTGTTCAGCCATAAACATCAGATTGGATGCCAATTAGTGAAGGGTTCTTAAGCAAGAGATAAGAGATAAGAGATAAGAGATAAGAGATAAGAGATAAGAGATAAGAGATAAGCAGATTACAGGGGTCTATAAAAACAAAAGGCCGGGTTACCCCGGCCTTTCATAGTGAAGAGTATTTACTCTTCTACAGCTACAGCCTCAGCGGCTACCGGGCGACCTACGAGCTCGATATAAGCCATAGGTGCCTTGTCACCGGCACGCAGACCACACTTGAGAATGCGGGTGTAACCACCAGCACGCTCCAGGTAGCGCGGACCCAATTCGGTGAACAGCTTACCAACAACTTCGCTGTCGCGAGTGCGGGCAAATGCCAGACGACGGTTAGCAACACTGTCAATCTTGGCGAGTGTAATCAGAGGTTCAACTACACGACGCAGCTCTTTTGCCTTAGGCAGAGTCGTCTTGATGATTTCATGACGAACCAGGGAGCTGGCCATGTTGCGGAACATAGCCTGACGATGGCTGCTGTTCCGGTTCAGTTGACGACCACTCATACGATGGCGCATGACCTTATCCTTCTAACTTAATCTGTGAGACCCGTAATCTGGATTACTCATCAGCGAGGCTGGCAGGCGGCCAATTCTCTAGGCGCATACCCAGAGATAGACCACGGGAAGCCAGGACATCCTTGATTTCAGTCAAGGACTTCTTACCGAGGTTTGGAGTCTTGAGAAGCTCGACTTCGGTCCGCTGCACCAGATCACCAATGTAATGGATGGCTTCTGCCTTCAGACAGTTCGCAGAACGAACTGTCAATTCCAGATCGTCGACAGGACGCAGCAGGATCGGATCAAACTCCGGCTTCTCTTCCTTCTTCTCGGGCACGCTGACATCACGCAGATCCACAAAGGCTTCCAATTGCTCAGCTAGTATAGTAGCTGCGCGACGGATTGCCTCTTCAGGATCCAGAGTGCCGTTGGTCTCCATATCGATGACCAACTTATCCAGGTCAGTACGTTGCTCTACCCGTGCGGCTTCAACATTGTAAGCAATGCGAACAACCGGGCTGAACGCAGCATCCAACAAAAGACGGCCAATTGGACGCTCTTCATCATCGCTGTGTACGCGGGCAGATGCAGGCACATAACCACGGCCACGCTGCACCTTCAGGCGCATGCTGATTTCAGCATGATTACCGGTCAGGTTACAGACCACGTGATTCGGGTTGAGAATAACGACATCATCACCATGAACGATGTCGCCTGCAGTAACAGGGCCCGCACCAGACTTGGTCAGAGACAGGGTAACCTCGTCCTTACCTTCCAAGCGCACAGCAATGCCTTTCAGGTTCAGCAGGATCTCAAGGATATCCTCCTGTACACCTTCCTTGCTGCTGTACTCGTGCAGCACACCGTCGATTTCAACTTCGGTGATTGCACAACCAGGCATGGAAGAAAGGAGAATGCGACGCAGCGCATTACCCAGGGTGTGACCAAAACCACGTTCCAGCGGCTCAAGCGTCACTTTCGCGTGAGTCTGACTCAGTTGTTCAATATCAACGAGGCGTGGCTTAAGAAAATCTGTTACAGAACCCAGCATTATGTCCTCTCTTAGAAGCTAGCCTTACTTGGAGTAAAGCTCGACGATCAGCTGTTCGTTAATGTCGGCAGACAGATCAGAACGTTCTGGCAGACGCTTGTACACGCCTTCCATTTTGCCTGAGTCAACCTCAACCCAAGTTGGCTTTTCACGCTGCGTAGCCAGGTCCAGAGCGGCCTTGATACGAGCTTGTTTCTTCGCCTTCTCGCGAACAGTGACAACGTCTTCAGGAGAAACCTGGTAAGAAGGAATGTTAACAACACGACCATTAACTACGATGGCCTTGTGGCTTACCAACTGACGGCACTCGGCGCGAGTAGCACCAAAGCCCATGCGGTATACCACGTTGTCCAGACGACCTTCCAGCAGCTGCAACAGGTTTTCGCCAGTATTACCCTTCTGACGGGCAGCTTCGCGATAGTAATTGCGGAACTGCTTTTCCAGAATGCCGTAAATACGACGTACTTTTTGTTTCTCACGCAGCTGAACACCATAGTCAGACAGACGCGGCTTGCGCGCACCGTGCTGGCCAGGTGCAGTATCAATTTTGCACTTTGAGTCAATCGCGCGAACACCTGACTTCAGGAACAGGTCAGTGCCCTCGCGACGGCTAAGCTTCAGCTTAGGACCGATATATCTTGCCATCTTCTTTCTCCAACTATCCTAATCCAAACAGCCTCGTTACACGCGACGCTTTTTGGGAGGACGACAACCGTTATGCGGGATCGGAGTCACATCTGTGATGTTAGTAATGCGGAAACCTGCCGCATTCAAAGCACGGATGGAGGACTCGCGGCCTGGGCCTGGGCCCTTAACCATTACTTCCAGGTTCTTAACGCCATACTCTTTGGCAATTTCGCCAGCACGTTCGGCAGCTACCTGAGCAGCGAACGGAGTAGACTTACGAGAACCACGGAAGCCTGAACCACCAGCGGTAGCCCAAGAAAGAGCGTTACCTTGACGGTCAGTAATAGTCACGATTGTGTTATTGAAAGAAGCATGTACGTGAGCGATACCATCACTCACTTGCTTTCTAACGCGCTTGCGAGCACGAGTCGGAGCTTTTGCCATTTTCTACACCTTCCCGTTTACTTCTTGATCGGCTTGCGTGGACCCTTACGGGTACGCGCGTTAGTCTTGGTGCGTTGACCGCGGACCGGTAGGCCACGACGGTGACGCAGACCACGGTAGCAACCGAGATCCATCAGACGCTTGATGCTCATAGAGATCTCACGACGCAGATCACCTTCAACGGTAAACTTGGCTACTTGCTCGCGCAGGTTTTCGATCTGAGCTTCGCTCAGTTCTTTGATCTTCACATCCTCAGCTACACCAGCTTCTGCGCAAATGGACTTTGCGCGGGTGCGGCCAACACCATAAATTGCGGTCAATGCGATGACGGCATGTTTATGGTCAGGAATGTTAATGCCAGCGATACGGGCCACTATTCCACTCCTACAACAAAAATTTATCGGGACCACCACAAAGCCCGTTCCGGATACATGGTGGCCTTACTACACACAACAAAAGTTGGCTGGCTAATTTAGCCAGCCTAACTCTTTTTTTCAAGTACCAACCGTAAATATATTAGCCTTGGCGTTGTTTATGCTTTGGCTCGCTGCAGATCACACGCACCACACCGTGGCGCTTGATGATCTTGCAGTTACGGCAGATGGCCTTAACGGAAGCACGTACTTTCATTGCTTAACTCCGCGTAACTGTTAAACCCGTCTTAACGACCGAAGCCCTTAAGATTGGCCTTTCTCAGGACGTCACCATACTGATGAGACATCAGATGGGTTTGAACCTGAGCCATAAAGTCCATGATGACAACCACAATAATCAGCAGGGAAGTACCACCGAAGTAGAACTGCACATGCCAGAATGTCATCAGGAGCTGAGGAACGAGACAGATAAAGGTGATGTACAACGCGCCAGCCAGAGTCAGGCGGGTCATGACCTTATCGATAAATCTCGCAGTCTGTTCACCGGGACGAATACCGGGGATAAACGCACCACTCTTCTTCAAGTTATCTGCCGTCTCACGCGGGTTAAACACCAACGCGGTATAGAAGAAGCTGAAGAAAATAATGGCCGCAGCATACAGCAACTCATATAAGGGTTGACCAGGCTGCAGAGTCATAGAGACTTCTTGCAGTATGTTGGCAGCCCAAGAGTTACCCTGTCCGAACCAGGACGCTATGGTACCAGGGAACAGGATGATACTGGATGCAAAAATCGCTGGAATAACCCCTGCCATGTTAAGTTTCAATGGCAAGTGTGTGCTTTGCGCAGCAAAGACCCGATTCCCCTGTTGGCGCTTGGCATAGTTCACGACAATACGCCGCTGGCCACGCTCAACAAACACCACAAAGTAGGTCACCGCGAAAACAATCACAGCGAGCAATAACAGCAACAGTATGTGCAATTCGCCTTGACGCGCCTGCTCAGCTGTAGCACCGATGGCGTGAGGAAGGCCTGCGATAATCCCCGCAAAAATCAGCAGGGAAATACCGTTACCAATCCCACGTTCGGTGATCTGTTCACCCAGCCACATGAGAAACATGGTGCCAGTAACCAGACTCACAACCGCCGTAAAATAGAAGCCGAAGCCTGGGTTTTCGACCAGACCCTGCATCATATTTGGCAGACCGGTTGCGATACCGAGCGCCTGAACAGTTGCCAGAACAACTGTGCCGTACCGAGTGTACTGGCTGATCTTGCGACGGCCAGTCTCCCCTTCCTTCTTCAGCTCAGCAAAAGCAGGATGGATCACGGTCAGCAGCTGGATAATGATCGATGCCGAAATGTACGGCATGATCCCCAGTGCGAATATAGAGGCACGGGACAGGGCCCCACCACTGAACATGTTGAACAGTTCAATGATGGTTCCCTTTTGTTGCTGGAATAGCTCGGCAAGTACGGCAGCATCAATACCAGGAATTGGCACATAGGAGCCTGCACGAAAGACGACCATCGCTCCAAGAACGAACAGCAGTCGGCTTTTCAGTTCGCTCAGACCACCTTGTGAGCCTTTTACATCTGATCCTGGTTTCTTAGCCATGTACTTATTATTCCTCGATCTTGCCGCCTGCGGCTTCGATGGCTGCGCGTGCACCCTTGGTGACGCTCAGACCACGTACGGTTACCGGACGCTCGATTTTGCCAGAAAGCACGACTTTAGCAAATTCGATGTTCTTGGTAATCACACCGGCTTGCTTTAGGGTGTTCAGATCCACCACATCACCTTCGACGGCTGCAATTTCGTGCAGGCGGACTTCAGAAGTCACAGCACCCTTACGAGAATAGAAACCGAACTTCGGCAGACGGATCTTCAACGGCATTTGACCGCCTTCAAACCCTACGCGAGTACCGCCGCTCTTACGAGAGCCGGCACCCTTATGACCACGACCAGAGGTCTTGCCCAGGCCAGAACCGATACCACGGCCCCGACGCTTCTTTTCAGGCTTGGACCCAGCGGCCGGAGAAAGAGTGTTCAAACGCATGGATTACTCCTCCACCTTCACCATGTAGAAAACCTGGTTGATCATACCGCGGACGCATGGAGTATCTTCCAGCTCAACAGTGTGACCGATGCGACGCAGGCCCAGGCCACGCAGAGATGCTTTGTGCTTCGGCAGACGACCGATCGCACTGCGAGTCTGTGTTACTTTTACAGTTTTATTAGCCATGCCGCATTACCCCAGAATCTCATCGACGCTCATGCCACGCTTCGCAGCGACTTGCTCAGGTGACTTCATACGAGCCAGAGCGTCGACGGTAGCGCGAACCACGTTCATCGGGTTGGTGGAGCCGTAAGTCTTGGCCAACACGTTATGAACACCAGCCACTTCCAGCACAGCACGCATCGCACCACCGGCGATGATACCAGTACCTTGGGAGGCAGGCTTCATGAACACGTTGGAACCAGCGTGGGTACCATTCACCGCGTGGTGCAGGGTACCTGCGTTCAGCTCAACCTTGGTCAGGTTGCGGCGAGCTTGTTCCATGGCCTTTTGAATGGCAGCAGGAACTTCACGAGCCTTACCGTAACCGAAACCTACACGGCCGTTACCATCACCTACCACAGTCAAAGCTGTGAAGGAGAAAATACGACCACCTTTAACTACTTTAGATACACGGTTTACTGCGACGAGCTTCTCTTGCAGATCACCGGCTTGAGTTTCGACTTTAGACATTTTCGACCCCTACCTTAGAACTGAAGACCGGCTTCACGCGCTGCTGCAGCCAGAGCGGCTACACGGCCGTGGTATTGGAAACCAGAGCGGTCGAAGGAAATGGTGGTAACACCCTTTTCCAACGCACGTTCAGCGATTGCCTTACCCACAACGGCAGCGGCATCAGCGTTACCAGTGTACTTAACTTGCTCAGCGATGGCCTTCTCTACAGTAGAGGCAGAGGCCAACACTTCGGAACCGTTCGGTGCGATAACCTGCGCGTAAATATGGCGCGGAGTACGGTGAACCACCAGACGAGTCGCACCCAGTTCCTGCATCTTCTTGCGTGCTTTAGTAGCACGACGGAGACGAGCTGCTTTCTTGTCCATAGTGTTACCTTACTTCTTCTTAGCTTCTTTAGTACGTACGACTTCATTGGCGTAACGTACACCCTTGCCCTTGTAAGGCTCTGGACGGCGGTAGGAGCGGATATCCGCAGCTACTTGGCCCAACAATGCCTTATCCGCACTCTTCAGAACGATTTCAGTCTGAGTCGGGCATTCAGCAGTAACGCCTTCCGGCAGTTCGTGCTCGACCGGGTGAGAGAAGCCCAGAGAGAGGCCGACTGACTTGCCCTTTGCTTGGGCACGATAGCCTACGCCTACCAGCTGCAGCTTGCGCTCGAAGCCAGCGGTAACACCAATAACCATGTTGTTTACCAGAGCACGAGCAGTACCGGCCTGAGCATTGGCATTCGCGCTACCATCGCGCGGTGCAAATGTCAGAACAGACTCGTCCTTGGTGAGAACAACAGAGGCATTGATAGAACGCTTCAGAGTGCCGTTCTTGCCTTTAACACTAATTTCCTGGCCATTCAGGGTCACTTCTACGCCGGCAGGAATCGCGACGGGTGCCTTAGCAACACGAGACATATTCCTACTCCTTAAGCGACGTAGCAGATGATCTCACCGCCCATGCCAGCCTTACGGGCAGCACGGTCAGTCATCACACCTTTTGAAGTGGAGACGACGGCGATACCCAGACCATTCATGATCTTTGGCAATTCGCCACGCTTTTTGTATATACGCAGGCCAGGACGGCTAACGCGCTGAATCAGCTCGACAACCGGTTTGCCTTGGAAATACTTCAGTTCTACTTCCAGCTCAGCCTTGGTATCACCACTGACTTTATAGTCAGCGACGTAACCTTCTTCTTTCAGCAGCTGGGCGATTGCCACTTTCTGCTTGGAAGAAGGCATAGCAACCGAAACCTTGCTTGCGGCCTGACCGTTACGAATGCGGGTCAGCATGTCCGCGATCGGATCTTGCATGCTCATATGTTAACTCCCGTGATCGATTACCAGCTAGCCTTCTTCAGGCCAGGAATTTCGCCCTTCATCATGTGCTCACGCACTTTGATGCGGCACAGACCAAACTTGCGCAGGTATCCGTGCGGACGACCAGTGATATTGCAACGGTTACGTTGACGAATAGGACTGGAATCACGAGGCAGTTGTTGCAGCTTGAGCACAGCGTCCCAACGGGCTTCTTCAGAAGTAGCTACGTTAGAGATGATCGCTTTCAGCGCAGAACGCTTCTCGAAGAACTTCTCGACCAGTTTGGCACGCTTTACTTCACGTGCTTTCATGGAAAGTTTTGCCATAACCCTACACCTTACTTACGGAATGGGAAGCTAAAGGCAGCCAGCAGAGCTCGGCCTTCCTCGTCGGACTTCGCAGTGGTCGTGATAGTGATATCCAGACCGCGAACCTTGTCGACCTTGTCGTAGTCGATTTCGGGGAAGATGATTTGCTCACGTACGCCCATGGAGTAGTTGCCACGACCGTCAAAGGACTTCGGGCTTACACCACGGAAGTCACGAATACGGGGCATAGCGATGCAAATCAAACGCTCCAGGAACTCCCACATACGCTCGCCGCGCAGGGTTACTTTACAACCGATCGGGTAGCCTTCACGGATCTTGAAGCCAGCAACGGACTTGCGAGCTTTGGTGATCAGCGGCTTCTGACCAGAAAGAGCAGCCAAATCAGCAACTGCGTTTTCCAGAATTTTCTTATCCGCCAAGGCCTCACCGACACCCATATTCAGGGTGATCTTTTCGATCCGAGGGACTTGCATGACAGTCTGGTAGCCGAACTGAGTCATCAGTTCGTTGGCTACTTTTTGTCTGTAAACATCATGCAGTTTCGCCATCGTTAAACTCCAATTACTTTACAAGTTCACCATTGGATTTGAAGAAGCGCACTTTCTTGCCATCTTCAATCCGGAAACCAACACGATCAGCCTTGCCAGAGGCAGGGTTGAAAATCGCAATGTTGGACACGTCAATCGGTGCTTCTTTGCTGACGATACCGCCCGCAGTGCCCAGAGCCGGAACCGGCTTCTGATGCTTCTTCACCAAGTTAACGCCTTCTACTACTACTTTACCGTGCTGGACCAGAACTTGAGTGACTTTGCCACGCTTGCCCTTATCCTTACCGGTCAAAACAATTACTTCGTCTTCACGACGGATTTTAGCTGCCATGTTTCTCGACTCCTTACAGTACTTCAGGGGCCAGGGACACGATCTTCATGAACTTTTCAGTACGCAGTTCACGAGTCACTGGGCCGAAGATGCGAGTACCGATCGGCTGATGGTTGTTGTTCAACAGCACAGCCGCGTTGCGGTCGAAACGGATGACAGAGCCATCCTGACGGCGAACGCCTTTTCTGGTGCGCACGACCACCGCATTTACTACATCACCCTTCTTCACTTTACCGCGAGGAATCGCTTCCTTAATGGAAACTTTGATGATGTCGCCGATACCGGCGTAGCGGCGGTGCGAACCACCAAGAACCTTAATACACATTACGCTGCGAGCGCCGGAGTTGTCGGCGACGTCCAGCATACTTTGCATTTGGATCATGTGAGTGCTCCGCTTTACTTTACTACTGTTCCCTTTCGGGACTGGCTGCCCACTAAAGGCGCGACATATTACCACAGCCGATCTGGAAGTGGTAGTTTAAAAAAGAGACGGCCCCCGAGAGGACCGTCTCTATCTTGCGAGGGCCTAACTTAGGCCTTCTCGACTATGGCAACCAGGGTCCAAGACTTGGTCTTAGACAGTGGGCGACATTCGCGGATATCCACGAGGTCGCCAACTTTACACTCGTTGCTTTCATCATGCACGTGCAGCTTGGTGGTACGCACGATAATCTTCCCGTAAATCGGGTGTTTTACCTTGCGCTCGATAGCCACAGTGATGGACTTGTCCATCTTGTCGCTAACGACACGACCTTGCAGAGTACGGATTTTATCGGTCATTACGCACCTGCCTTCTCGTTCAGAACAGTCTTGACGCGAGCTATGTCGCGACGTACCAGTTTCAGAGTATGAGTCTGAGACAGTTGACCAGTGCTGGCTTGAATACGCAGGTTGAACTGCTCACGCAGCAGACCGATCAGTTCAGCCTTCAGCTCTTCTACGCTCTTTTGGCGAAGATCTTGTGCTTTCATCACATTACCGTCCGAGTTACGAAAGTGGTCTTAACTGACAGTTTAGCGGCCGCCAGGGCGAACGCTTCACGGGCCAGGGCTTCAGGCACACCGTCCATCTCGTACAGGACCTTACCAGGCTGGATCAGGGCTACCCAGTATTCCACGTTACCCTTACCTTTACCCATACGAACTTCAAGGGGCTTTTCAGTAATTGGCTTATCCGGGAACACACGGATCCAGATCTTACCTTGACGCTTAACAGCACGAGTCATGGCACGACGCGCTGCTTCGATCTGACGAGCAGTCAGTTGACCGCGAGTTACCGCCTTCAGACCAAAGGAGCCGAAAGAAACTTCGTTGCCGGCGTTAGCCAGACCACGGTTACGGCCCTTGTGGACTTTACGGAACTTTGTACGCTTTGGTTGCAACATTTACCGAATCTCCTTACTTACCGCGAGGCTTGCGCTTCGGCTTGGCAGGAGCCGGCTCTTGTTGAGCGGCTGCTGCGGCTGCGTTAACAGCTGCGATACCCCCCAGAACCTCGCCCTTGAAGATCCAAACCTTGACGCCGATGACGCCGTAGGTGGTATGTGCTTCAGAGGTAGCGTAGTCGATGTCTGCACGCAGAGTGTGCAGGGGCACGCGACCTTCACGGTACCATTCGGTACGCGCGATTTCGGCGCCGCCCAGACGGCCGCTAACTTCTACCTTGATACCCTTGGCACCCAGACGCATGGCGTTCTGTACGGCACGCTTCATGGCGCGACGGAACATAACGCGACGCTCGAGTTGGGAGCTGATGCTATCTGCAACCAGCTTGCCGTCGAGTTCAGGCTTACGCACTTCGGAAATGTTGATCTGTGCAGGTACGCCAGTGATCTTGGCGATGTACTTGCGC
This sequence comes from Pseudaeromonas sp. HNCC25DJ180, assembly GCF_055413345.1. Lineage (NCBI taxonomy): Bacteria > Pseudomonadati > Pseudomonadota > Gammaproteobacteria > Aeromonadales > Aeromonadaceae > Pseudaeromonas > Pseudaeromonas sp. HNCC25DJ180. Next base: position 245,908 of record NZ_JBVAYF010000003.1, on the reverse strand, counting down.
AGTTTCTCAACGTCTTCACCCTTCTTACCGATGACCACACCCGGACGAGCGGTGTGAATGGTCACGCGGATGCTCTTGGCCGGACGCTCGATGACGATACGAGACACGGACGCCGCCTTCAGTTCCTTGGTCAGGTACTGACGGACTTGGAAGTCACCGTGCAGGTTGTCAGCGAAGTCTTTGGAACTCGCGAACCAGGTAGAGTTGAAAGGCTTGGTAATGCCTAAGCGAATACCATTAGGATGTACTTTCTGACCCATTGCTTATCTCCTAGCCTCTTAGCGGTCGGACACTACCACAGTGATGTGGGAGGTACGCTTCAGGATACGGTCCGCGCGGCCTTTGGCACGTGGACGAATGCGCTTCATGGAAGGACCTTCGTCAACCATGATGGTGGCAACCTTCAGCGTGTCGATGTCCGCACCTTCATTGTGCTCGGCATTTGCAATAGCAGATTCCAGTACCTTCTTGACCAGGACAGCCGCTTTACGCGGGCTGAAGGTCAGCAGGTTCAGAGCCTTGTCAACCGTCAGACCACGCACTTGGTCAGCGACCAAGCGAGCCTTTTGGGCAGAAGTCCGGGCGAAACGGTGTTTAGCGATAGCTTCCATCATTTACCCCTTATTTCTTCTTGGCCTTCTTATCAGCGGCATGACCGCGATAAGTACGAGTTGGCGCAAACTCACCCAGCTTGTGACCGATCATTTCATCGGAAACGTATACCGGTACGTGCTGACGACCATTATGGACAGCGATGGTCAAACCGATCATGTTCGGGATGATCATTGAACGACGGGACCAAGTCTTAATTGGCTTCTTGTCCCCGCTTTCCACCGCTTTCTCTACCTTCTTCAGCAAGTGCAGGTCAATGAAAGGACCCTTCTTGAGAGAACGTGGCATGGTGATTCCTCTTTAAAAAGAATTACTTGTTACGACGACGTACGATGTACTTGTCGGTGCGCTTGTTCTTACGGGTCTTGTAACCCTTAGCTGGGGTGCCCCAAGGAGATACAGGTTGCATACCCTTGTTACGACCCTCACCACCACCGTGCGGGTGATCAACCGGGTTCATGGCCATACCACGAACGGTCGGACGAACACCACGCCAGCGCTTGGCACCAGCCTTACCCAGTTGACGCAGCATGTGCTCGGCGTTACCGACTTCACCAATGGTGGCGCGGCATTCGGCCAGCACTTTGCGTACTTCACCGGAGCGCAGGCGCAGAGTCACATAGCTACCTTCACGGGCCAGGATCTGAGCGAATGCACCAGCAGAACGAGCGATCTGAGCTCCCTTACCAGGCTTCATTTCGATAGCGTGGACAGTGGAACCAACCGGGATGTTACGCATCGGCAGGGCGTTACCTACCTTGATGCCTGCATCGATACCAGAGGCAATCTGGTCACCGGCTTTCAGGCCCTTAGGAGCCAGGATATAGCGACGTTCACCATCTGCGTACAGCACCAGCGCGATGTGCGCGGAGCGGTTCGGATCGTATTCCAGACGCTCAACCTTGGCCGGCACGCCGTCCTTGTTGCGCTTGAAGTCGATCAGACGGTAATGCTGCTTGTGGCCACCACCGATATGACGGGTGGTGATACGGCCGTTGTTGTTACGACCGCCACTCTTACGCTTCTCTTCCACCAGGGCAGCGAATGGCTTGCCCTTGTGCAGTTCCGGGGTGACGATCTTGACGACGTGACGGCGACCCGGAGAAGTAGGCTTACATTTTACAATTGCCATTTGCTAAGACTCCTCTTACTCGGCGGCGCCGCCCATGAAGTCGATGTCTTGACCAGGAACCAGAGTCACGTAGGCTTTCTTCCAATCGGAACGCTTGCCAACGCGAGCACCGGTACGCTTGGTCTTGCCCATCACGTTCAGGGTGCGTACAGCTTCAACTTTAACTTCGAACAGTTTCTCAACTGCAGCCTTGATTTCCGCTTTGGTCGCGTCAGTGGCAACCTTGAACACTATGGTATTCAGCTTTTCAGCTACCATGGTGCTCTTCTCAGAGATGTGCGGAGCCTTCAGAACTTTCAGCAGACGCTCTTCACGGATCATGCCAGCATCTCCTCGATTTGCTTCACTGCCTCAGCAGTCATCAATACCTTGTCGAAAGCGATCAGGCTAACCGGGTCGAGGCCAGTTACATCACGCACGTCAACCTTGTACAGGTTGCGAGCGGCCAGGAACAGGTTCTCATCCACTTCCGGGGTCACGATCAGCACGTCTTTCAGGTCCATGCTCTTCAGCTTGGCAACCAGATCTTTGGTCTTCGGCGCATCGATAGCGAATTGCTCGACCACGATCAGACGTTCTTGACGCACCAGCTCAGACAGAATGCTCTGCAGAGCAGCACGGTACATCTTCTTGTTTACCTTCTGGCTGTGATCTTGCGGACGAGCGGCGAAAGTCACGCCACCTGAACGCCAGATTGGGGAGCGAATGCTACCCGCACGAGCACGACCAGTACCTTTCTGGCGCCATGGCTTTTTACCGCCACCGGACACTTCAGAACGGCTCTTCTGAGCGCGAGTACCCTGACGCGCACCATTGGCGTAGGCTACGACTACCTGATGGATCAGGGCTTCGTTGAACTCACGCCCGAAGGTAGTTTCGGAAACTTGAAGAGCGCCTTGGGCGTCTTTCATTACCAATTCCATTACTATCTCCTCAGACGTTACGCTTTAACGGCAGGTTTGACGATCAGATCGCCGTTGGTTGCGCCTGGAACTGCGCCTTTAACCAGCAGCAGATTGCGCTCAACGTCGACACGAACCACATCCAGGCACTGCACGGTTACGCGCTCGTTACCCAGGTGGCCAGCCATCTTCTTGCCCTTGAACACTTTACCTGGTGATTGGTTTTGACCAATTGAACCCGGTACACGGTGAGAACGAGAGTTACCGTGAGTCATGTCCTGAGTGCGGAAGTTCCAGCGCTTTACAGTACCGGCAAAGCCTTTACCCTTGGAGGTACCCGTAACGTCTACTTTCTTCACGTCGGCGAACACGCCTACGTTCAGCTCAGCACCGACTGCAACGTCAGCAGCTTCGCTTTCATTCAGACGAAATTCCCACAAACCGCGACCAGCATCTACGCCAGCTTTGGCAAAGTGACCCGCTTCAGCGCCAGTCAGGCGGCTAGCCTTCTTAGCACCGGTGGTCACTTGGATGGCTACGTAGCCGTCGCTTTCCAGAGACTTAACTTGAGTCACACGGTTTGCTTCGACTTCGATAACAGTCACAGGGATGGACACGCCGTCTTCAGTGAAGACGCGGGTCATACCCAGCTTGCGACCTACAAGACCGATTGTCATTGTTATCAACCTCTATTCCGTAATTAACCCAAGCTAATCTGTACGTCGACACCAGCCGCCAGATCCAGACGCATCAGAGCGTCAACGGTCTTGTCGGTCGGTTCAACGATGTCAACCAGACGCTTGTGAGTGCGGATTTCATACTGATCACGTGCGTCTTTATTCACGTGTGGAGAAATCAGTACGGTGAAGCGCTCTTTGCGAGTCGGCAGCGGGATAGGACCGCGTACCTGGGCGCCAGTGCGCTTAGCAGTTTCGACGATTTCCGCAGTAGACTGGTCGATCAAGCGGTGATCAAACGCCTTCAGGCGGATGCGAATTCTTTGGTTCTGCATTTACCAGAGCTCCAAATGGATAAAAGAACATAAAACAAACCGCCTGAAGCACCTAAAAGGCCCCAGAGGTCGTTTCAATACGTTTCTCCCCAAATCGGGGAGACTGTTGGGTTCAGACAGCGAACTGTTTGAACCGAGCCAGTTGGCTCAGCTGTCAGATTGACGAGCCCGCGTATTATACGTATTGGCCTCCGGTGCGCAAGGGGAATTCCACTATTTAGTCTATTTTCTGCACTGGGGTTTTCCGGCGCCAAAAAAATAGGGGCCTGTAGGCCCCCGACAACACAATGACAACTCACTTACCACTCATTAACCGCCGCGCTTGGCCAGGTGCTGCTCCATAAACGCCAGGGCACCATCGATCTGCTCAGGGGCCACGCCGCCTTTGGCCACGCGCTTGGCCAGGGTCGACTCCAGGGAGAGGATGGGGTAAACATCCTCGGCCACCACGGGGCTGAATTGCTGGAATTCGCTCAGGGCGAGATCTTCCAGCGGCTTGGCCACCTTGATGGCGTAAACCACAGCCTCACCCACTATGTGGTGCGCCTCGCGGAAGGGAATGCCCTTGGCCACCAGGTAGTCCGCCAGCTCGGTGGCATTGGCATAACCACCCTGGGCGGCCGCCAGAGTACGCGCCTGGTTCACCTTGATATCTTCGAGCACCAGGCAGGCCATATCCAGGCAGTCATGCCAGGAGTCCAGGGCATCGAACAGCCCTTCCTTGTCTTCCTGCATGTCCTTGTTGTAGGCCAGCGGCAGGGCCTTGAGGGTCATCATCATGCCCATCTGGGCACCGACGACACGCCCGGCCTTGCCACGGATCAGCTCCAGCGCATCCGGGTTCTTCTTTTGTGGCATCAGGGAGGAGCCGGAGGTCACCTTGTCGGAGAGCTCGACAAAGCCCGCTTCACCGGTATTGAAGAAGATGAGATCTTCGGCAAAACGGGAGAGATGCACCATAGAGAGGCTGGCGCAGTTCATCAGTTCCACCACATGGTCCCGATCCGAGACCGAATCCAGGCTGTTGCGGGTCGCCCCGGCAAAGCCCAGATCCCGCGCCAGCGCTTCACGGTCGATGGCATAGGCCGTGCCGGCCAGGGCGCCGCAGCCCAGCGGGCTCAGGTTCAGACGAGCCAGGGCATCCTGCAGACGACTGTAGTCGCGCTCCAGCATCTCCACATAGGCCAAGGCCCAGTGGGAGAAGGTGACTGGCTGGGCACGCTGCAGGTGGGTGTAACCTGGCAGCACGGCACTTTGATGCACACGCGCGGCCGCCACCAGCGCCTGTTGCAGTTGGTGAAGTGAGCCCAGCAGCAGTTGGCCTTGGGCCTTGCACCAGAGTTTCAGATCGGTGGCCACCTGATCGTTACGGGAGCGGCCGGTATGCAGCTTCTTGCCCAGATCCCCGACCCGCTCGATCAGTTTACCTTCCACCCAGGAGTGAATATCTTCGGCATCCGATTGCAAGATCTGCTCCGGATCGGCCTGCACTTCGGCCAGCAAGCCGTTCAGGGCCACTTCCAGACGGGCCTGTTCATCGGCGCTCAGAATGCCGACCTCTACCAGCGCCCGGGACCAACCGACTGAGCCTGTGATGTCCTGCTCGGCCAGACGGTAGTCAAAGCGCAGGGAATCATTGAATTGCTTGAACCGGGTATCGGCTGCCTGACTGAAACGTCCGCCCCACAGTGCCATGGTCTCTTCTCCAAAACGTGAGCTGATAAATAAACGGCAACTCCCGCCAAAGCAGGAGTTAGAAAAATGAGTGGCCTCCCCACCCCGCCAGCGCGGATGGTGAGGAGGCTAACAGCCGAGGCTGCTTACTTCTTGCTTTGCTCTTTCAGGGCACGAATGCGGCTGGCCAGAGTGTAGAGGCGGATGAAGCCTTCGGCATGGCTCTGGTCATACACGTCATCGGCACCGAAGGTCGCGAAATCTTCGGAGTAGAGGCTGTTGGCAGAGCGCTTCTGCACGGCGTTGACTGAACCCTTGTACATCTTCAATACCACTTCACCGCACAGATCTTCGGCAATGGCATCGGCAGAGGCGACAATGGCCTTGCACAGGGGGGTAAACCAGCGACCGTCATAGACCAGGTGCGAGAACTCGGCACCCAGCTTCTCGCGCCAGGCGCGGGTGGTCTTGTCCAGTACCAGCTCTTCCACCGCACGCAGGGCCGCCATCATGACGGTACCGCCCGGCGTTTCGTAGCAACCACGGGACTTCATGCCCACCAGACGGTTTTCGGTGATGTCGATACGACCGACGCCATGCTTGGAGGCGCGCTCGTTCAGGGTCACCAATACCTCATAGGGGCTCAGCGCCTTGTCATCTACCGCCACCACTTCACCATTGGCCACGGTCAACTTCACATACTCAGCCTGATCCGGTGCCTGCTCCGGGGAGACAGTCCACTGCCATACGGCTTCGGAGGCTTCGTTCCAGGTGCTCTCCAGCTCGCCACCTTCGGTGGAGATGTGCCAGGCGTTGGCATCACGGCTGTAGATCTTGGTGATGGAGGCCTTGCAGGGAATGTTGCGCTCGGAAAGGTAGTTCAGCAGCTCTTCACGGGAACGCATGGTCCAGATGCGCCACGGGGCGATCACCTTCAGTTGCGGCGCCAGCGCGGCAACCGCGCCTTCGAAACGCACCTGATCGTTACCCTTACCGGTACAACCGTGGGCGATGGCATCGGCGCCTTCGGCGATGGCTGCTTCCACCATCGCCTTGGCGATGACAGGACGGGCCATGGAAGTACCCAGCAGGTAGGTGCCTTCGTAGATGGCACCGGTCTTCAGGGTCGGATAGACGTAATCCTTGACGAACTCATCTTTCAGATCCTTGACGATACACTTGGAGGCACCGGAAGCCAGCGCCTTCTGCTCGACCCCTTCCAGATCATCGGCACCCTGACCCACGTCGGCCACGAAGCAGATCACTTCGCAGTTATAGTTCTCTTTGAGCCAAGGCACGATAGCCGACGTATCCAGACCACCAGAGTAAGCCAGTACAACCTTGTTGATGCCTTCCATTTATTTGTCTCCTTGATTGATCAGTGTGTGCAGGACGGCGTTTTGCGCATGCATCCGGTTTTCCGCCTCATCGAGAATGAGGGAGGCCGGGCCATCCATGACGTCAGAGGTTATTTCCATCTCCCGGTGCGCCGGCTGGCAGTGCAGCACATGGCGGATCCCGGTCTTATCCAGCAGCCCCTGATTGATCTGATAGGGCATGAATCTGTCTTTTACCGCTTCCAATGGGGTGTTGTCACCCATAGAAACCCAAGTATCCGTATAGGCCACATCGAAGCCAACAATATCTTCCACTCTGTCTGTGACCGCCAGACGGGCGCCGGTCAACTTGGCCAACTCAGCTGCCTCGTTGAAGATCTGCGCATCCGGACCACACCCCTTGGGCGCCACCACAGTCACATCCGTCCCCAGAATCGCCCCTGTGATGAGCAGGGAGTGGGCCACGTTGTTGCCATCCCCCAGATAGGCCAGCTTCACCTTGGCCAAGTCATCATAGTTCTCGGCTAGGGTCATGAAGTCAGCCAGGGCCTGACAGGGGTGGTAGAGATTGCACAGGGAGTTGACCACAGGCACGGTGGCGTTGTCACGCAACTCGATGAGGGTCTTGTGGTCGAAGACCCGGGCCACTATGCCTTCGCACCAGCGCGACAGGTTACCGGCGAAATCCTTGACGGTTTCGCGATTGCCCATGGCGCCATTTTGTTGATCCAGATAGACGGCATGGCCACCGAGACGGTGGATCCCGATGTCGAAGGTCACCCGGGTACGCAGGGAGGGTTTCTCAAACAGGGTGACAATGCTCTTGTTGGCCAGGCTGGCACGAAAGCCCGCCGGGTTGGCCTTCATCGCACGTCCCAGCTGGATCAGCTCCAGCAACTCTTCCTTGTTGAATTCCTTGGTCGTTAACAGGTGACGCATGCCGCTCTCCTTAATATATTATTCTGCTTATTGGGGGCTCAGGCCGAGATCCGGGTACCCACATCGCCACCGGCCAACAGCTTGCTCAGCTGCTCCGGATAACGCCAGCTGGCAACCGAGATAGGACGGCCCAGGCTGGCCGATGCATGTAGCGCCGCTTTCACCTTCACCTCCATGCCGCCCGTGATGACGCCCTTGGCGATCAGCTCGTCGGCCTTCTCCTGCGTCACCTCATGGATCAGCTGCCCCTTGCCATCCAGAATGCCGCTCACATCGGAGAGCATCACCAGATCGGCGCCCAAGGCTTCGGCTATGGCCGTCGCGGCCTGGTCGGCGTTGACGTTCATCAGTTGCCCTTCGGCTGTGATACCGATGGAGCTGATCACCGGCAGGAAGCCGCCATCTAACAGGGTATGCAGCAAAGCGGCATCGCCCGGTTGGCAATCGCCCACCGCGCCCAGATCCGAATCCAGTTGGGTCACGTTGCACAGACCGCCATCGGCCAGGCAGAGGCCGACTGTCTTGATACCATGCTGGATAGCCTTGGCCATCATCTGCTTGTTGGCGGTACCCGCCAGCGCCCCGGCAATCACCGGAATTTGCTCGAACGGCGTGACCCGCAGACCATTCTTCTTGGTGCTGGTCAGACCCAGCCCCTTCAGCAGATCATCCACCAGACAGCCGCCGCCATGCACCAGCACCAGAGGGCGATGTTGCTGCTCTAGAAATTGGGTCAGCCCATCAAACAGGGCGCCCAGGGCTTCGTCGCTCTCCAGCAGGGCGCCGCCCAGCTTGATGATCAGGGTATTGTTGGCCATTTCCATTTGCTCCATTAGATCAGACCGCAGGTCTGCTCGAATCCGTAATTGATGTTGATGCACTGCATGGCCTGGGAGGAAGCGCCCTTGAGCAGGTTGTCTATGGCCGAAGCCACTATGAGCTGGTCGCCTTCCACCTGCCAGTGCAGGTCACAGAAGGGGGTGCCGGCCACACCGACAATGGCGGGCCACTGTTTGGTCAGACGTACAATCGGCTTACCCTCATAGGCTGCAGCGTAAACGGCATCCACCTGTTCCGCCGTCACACCGTCCGCCAGTTGCACATAAATAGTCGCCAGAATACCGCGGGCAAAGTTACCCAGGTGGGGCTGAAACACCACCTTGGTGCCCAGATGGTGGCTGATCTCAGGCTGGTGTCTGTGTTTGAATACCCCATACGGGTTCAGGCTCACTTCGCAGAAGCTGCTACTGATGGCCGCCTTGCGACCGGCGCCGGAGACACCGGAGACCGCATTGATGATGGGAGTAGAGCCCGCCTTGATAAAGCCGGCGGCCATCAGCGGCTTGAGTGCCGAGAGCGAAGCGGTCGGATAGCAACCCGGCACGGCGATGAGATCGGCCTGGGCAATCGCCTCTTCATTCCACTCGGCCAGACCATAGACCGCCTTCTCCAGCCACTCGGGTTGATTGTGGGCAAAGCCGTAATAGTGGTCGTAGAAACCCTCTTGCTCCACGCGGAAGGCACCGGAGAGGTCGAACACCTTGATGCCGGCGGCCAGGAATTGGGGCGCCAAGTCCATGCTCACTTCGTGGGCGGTGGCCAGACAGACCAGATCGGTTCCGGCCAGGGCTTCGGCCATCCCCTCGGCGGTCAACGGCTTGACCGGCAAATCCACCAGGCCCAGAAAGCGGGGGTGTAACGAGGAGAAGGGTTTGTTGGCATCCTGACTGTTGGCCGAGACATAGAGTCCCTTCAGGTTCAGGTGCGCATGTTTTTGTACCATGGCCGCGAGTTCAGCACCGGCGTAACCGCTGGCTCCAATAATGACAACATTCAGCATGACAACTTCCGTGAGTAGAGAGTTGGGTAAAACAGGAAACCACGCCGCAGACGTAATGCGGCATCAAGCAGGGTTGTGTTGTCAGCAGTGAAAGAAGTGACAGAACATCAACATTACCTTACAAATAGTCCCTTACCATTTAGCGCTCAACACATCTTAATATTTATGCATCGAACTTGCATTTATATTATTTATCAAATTAGCCTGTGGGGTGCAAGGAGGATGTATGGCAAATCTGGATTTTTTTAAATTATACCGCGATATCATCGCGATTCCGTCCATTAGCAGCACAGATCCCGCCTGGGATCAGAGCAATCAGGGGGTCATTCAACTGCTGGCCGACTGGTTCAGCCAATTGGGCTTCCGCATCGATATCACCCCGATAGCTGACCTGCCGGGTAAATTCAACCTGGTGGCCACCCTGGGTAGTGGCGAGGGCGGCCTACTGCTGGCTGGTCACACCGACACAGTGCCCTTCGATGCCGGGCGCTGGAGCAAGGATCCCTTTACCGTTACCGAAGAGAACAACCGTCTCTACGGTCTGGGCACCATAGACATGAAGGGCTTCTTTGCCTTTATTGCCATCGCCCTGCAGGAGCTGGATCTGACGCAACTGAAAAAACCGCTGCGCATCCTGGCCACCGCCGATGAAGAGACCACCATGGCGGGCGCCCGCGCCATAGCCGAGGCCCACACCATCAAGCCCGACTATGCGGTGATAGGTGAACCGACTGGCTTGGTGCCGGTCATGATGCACAAGGGGCACATGTCCGAGTCCATCCGCGTCACCGGTAAAAGCGGCCACAGTTCCGATCCAGCCAACGGCGTCAACGCCATCGAAATCATGCATAAGGTATTGGGCAAGCTCACCCTGCTACAGCAGGATCTGAAAGAAAAATACCACAATAACCACTTCAAGGTGCCCTACCCGACCCTGAACTTCGGCGCCATCCACGGCGGAGATAGCCCCAATCGCATCTGTGGCGCCTGCGAACTGCAGATCGACCTGCGCCCCATACCCGGCGTCAGCCCCCAGGAGCTGATCGGCTTGTTGGAAGAGCAGCTGAGCGAGCTCCACGCCTGCCACCCTGGCTGCCTGCATATCAGCCACATGCACGAGCCGATCCCCCCCTATGCCTGTGCCGAAGCATCACCGCTCATCAAAGAGGCGGAACTGGCTACCGGCCTGGCTGCCGAGTCGGTCAACTACTGCACCGAGGCGCCGTTTGTGCAGCAATTAGGCTGTGACACCCTGGTGCTGGGACCAGGCCACATCACCCAGGCGCACCAGCCGGATGAGTATCTCGACCTTTCGTTCGTCAAACCCACTAAGGAAGTATTACAACATCTGGTACGCCGTTTCTGTTTTTGACCCAGAACGGAGCCCAATTCGCATAAATTTGCACTTTTAGCGGGCTCAATATTTGACCTGGCTAACATATTACGGATAGATTGTACCCTCGGCCGGTGGGGACAATTTTGTGGTAATCCTCACAATAAAAGGGAAGGACGGACGGTATGCATGAGAAGTACGCGGCACTGCGTGGCAACGTGGGCCTGTTGGGTCAGCTTTTGGGCAAGACCATCAAAGATCATCTGGGCGAAGAGTTTCTGGCGAAAATCGAAACCATCCGCCAGCTGGCAAAATCCTCTCGCCAAGGAAATGAAGAGGCCCGGCAGAACCTGCTGGATACCCTGCGCAATCTGAGTGATGACGAGCTGCTGCCGGTAGCCCGCGCCTTCAGTCAGTTTCTGAATCTGGCCAACGTGGCCGAGATGTTCCACACCACATCGCGCAAGAACGACGAGTTCCACAGCCCGGATGAACTGGACAAGCTCTTTGCCAAGCTCAAGGCCGAGAACAAGAGCAGCGAAGAAGTGCTCGCCGCCATCAAGGAACTGGATATCGAGCTGGTACTCACAGCTCACCCGACCGAAGTTCAGCGTCGCACCCTGATCCACAAGCATGTGCAGCTCAACGAGTGCCTGGAACACCTGGAACTGGGTGATCTGAATGAGCGCGAGCGCCACTATATCCTGCAACGCATCGAGCAGTTGATTAACCAGGCCTGGCACACCAACGAAATTCGTGAAATCCGTCCGACCCCGGTAGACGAAGCCAAGTGGGGCTTTGCGGTGATCGAAAACAGCCTGTGGCCAGCCATGCCCTACTTCATGCGTCAGCTGGACGAACGTCTGCAAGAGACCTTCGGTCTGCGCCTGCCGCTGGATGTGGCGCCGGTACGCTTTGCCTCCTGGATGGGTGGTGACCGCGATGGTAACCCCTTCGTCACCGCCGAGGTGACCCGTGAAGTGCTGCTCACCTCCCGCTGGGTGGCCCTGAACCTGTTCCAGAGCGATATGCAGGAGCTGGTTTCCGAGCTCTCCATGATCGACTGTAACGACGAGCTGCGCGCCTCTGCCGGTAGCAGCAACGAGCCCTACCGCGCGGTACTGCGTACGCTGCGTAACGATATCAAGGAAACCCTGCAGAACCTGACCGCCCGTCTGCAAGGCCAATACACCGAAAACCGCGACCTTATCTGTCGCACCGAGCAACTGCGCAAGCCGCTGGAGCTCTGCTACCACTCATTGCATGAGTGCGGCATGAGCATCATAGCCGACGGCCTGCTGCTGGATGTGCTGCGCAAGCTCTCCTGCTTCGGCATCAACCTGCTGAAACTGGATATCCGTCAGGATGGCGAACGCCACGGTGATGTGCTCTCCGAACTGACCCAATATCTGGGCTTGGGCGACTACGCCAAGTGGGATGAGCCGAAGAAGCAGGAGTTCCTGCTGGCTGAACTCACCTCTCGTCGTCCGCTGCTGCCGCCAGACTGGCAGCCCTGCGCCGAGAACCAGGAAGTGCTGGATACCTGCCGCGTGATCGCCGAAACCGATCCGGGTGCCTTCGGTATCTACATCATCTCCATGGCCCGTCAGGCCTCCGATGTGCTGGCCGTCCAGTTGCTGCTCAAGGAAGTGGGCTGCAAGTTCCACATGCCGGTGGCCCCGCTGTTCGAAACCCAGGATGACCTGCAGAACGCCGCCATCGTCATGAACCGTCTGCTCTCCGTCGACTGGTACCGCGAGTACATCAACGGCCAGCAGTATGTGATGATTGGTTACTCCGACTCCGCCAAGGATGCCGGCATGATCTCCGCCAACTGGGCCCAGTACCAGGCGATGGAGAAGCTGGTCGAGATCGCCGAGCGCGAGAAGCTCAAGCTCAACCTGTTCCATGGCCGCGGTGGTACCGTGGGTCGTGGCGGTGGTCCGGCTCACAAGGCGATCCTCTCCCAACCGCCAGGATCCCTGAAGGGTGGCTTCCGCGTTACCGAACAGGGCGAGATGATCCGCTTCAAGTTCGGTCTGCCGCAAGTGGCCATCACCAGCCTCAAGCTCTACACCAGCGCCGTGCTGGAAGCCAACCTGCTGCCGCCGCCCAAGCCGAAGCAGGAGTGGTGCGAAGTGATGGAGCAGCTGGCCCAGGTCTCCTGCGATCACTACCGCAGTATCATCCGTGGCGAAGCCAACTTCGTTCCCTACTTCCGTGCCGCCACGCCGGAAATGGAACTGGGCAAGCTGCCGCTGGGCTCTCGTCCCTCCAAGCGCAAGCCCAACGGTGGTATCGAGTCCCTGCGCGCCATTCCGTGGATCTTCGCCTGGACCCAGAACCGTCTGATGCTGCCGGCCTGGCTCGGTACCGGTGAAGCCATCAACGCCGCCCTGGGTGATGGCAAGGAAGCGCTGCTGGTCGAGATGAGCAAGCAGTGGCCCTTCTTCCGCACCCGTCTGGAGATGCTGGAGATGGTGTTCCTGAAGGCCGACCTCTGGCTCTCCGAGTACTATGATCAGCGTCTGGTACCGGAAGAGCTGTGGCCGCTGGGCCAGCGTCTGCGTGCCGAGCTCACCCTCGCCACCGACGTGGTGCTGCGTCTGCGTCCGCAAGGCGGTCTGCTGGATGACCAGCCCTGGATCAAGGAATCCATCAAGCTGCGTAACCCCTACACGGATCCGCTCAACGTACTACAAGTGGAGCTGCTCAACCGTTCCCGTAAGAGCCCGGATGACCTGCACCCGCAAGTTGACCAGGCTCTGATGGTCACCATAGCCGGCATCGCCGCCGGGATGAGAAATACGGGCTAGTACCACAGCCACCACAGGCCGGGAGAAATCCCGGCCTGTTTTGTTTCTACCCCCGCAATACCTCGTCACACAGATAACACACTGCTTTGCTAGAATGGCTAGACGCATAAAGGAGAATAGGCGCATGACCCCTGCTATCCGCTTCCTGAAAATCGCCGGTATCGACTTCACCCCCCACAGCTACGAATGCGACGTGCACGAAGATTTCGGCCTGCATGCCGCAGCGCAACTGGGGCTACCGCCCGAGCAAGTCTACAAGACCCTGTTGGTCCATCACGATAAACAGGTGGTGACGGCGGTGATCCCCGTCTCCTGCATGTTGAGTCTCAAAGAGGTGGCCAAGGCCGCCAAGTTGAAGAAGGTAGAGATGATGAAACCTGCCGACGCCGAACGCCTCACCGGCTACAAGGTAGGCGGCATCAGCCCCTTCGCCCAGAAGAAACAGCTCCCCACCCTGCTCGACAGCCGCGCCATGAGCCAGTCCACTATCCTGGTCAGCGGCGGCCGCCGCGGCCTCTCGGTCGGGATCAGCCCCCAGGACTTTATTCAGCTGCTAAACGCCACCGTGGCGCCGATAGGCGAGTAGGCGGCACTGTGGCCGTTATGTGTGGCATCGGGACGACCTTACGCCGACACGCCGTTAATCCCTCCCTGGAGGCTCGAAGGCCTCCTCCCTGAGGCCTACGGTCGGCTTAAAGGTTATCCCGCCACCGCATTCATGAGCCATAACACCCCGTGCCAGTACAGACCCAAGCTTATTTTTTTCGGTTTGCGTCACCCCTTAGTCAAGCCTGGGTTTGCATCTGCCCAGCCGACGCGTAGCATAGAGACTCAATAAAGCCAGCTGAGCCCTCCCTGCGTGAGCACAACGACACAGCCAGGCGGTAGCCATGCCCACGCTCAACCTGTTTTTTACGCCATCATCCCCGTGTAAACGGGGATCCAGCAGCGGTGGTTGGGCACATCCCTCCCCTTTTCAAAGGTGGAATGGAGTGAGGTCAGGCGGAGTGAAGCGCCAAAAGCCTGAACGATACAACCCGTTCGCGGTGAGCACTGTCGAACCGCGCGATGATTTAAAAATCAGGCTTGTTGTAACCACAATATCATTCATTTAGTCGCAGTGTTCGAAGTACTATGATGGTTGGAATCAGACCAGCTCCATAAAAATGTCGACATCCATGAGTTGATGTTGACTGTATAAAACAATATTATTCAACTGTTGGCCTTTTATATATCGATATGGAAAATATGGAACTTAAACATCTACAAACTCAAATCGCATTATTTCTGAGCTCACCCAGTAGTGAGATGCCTCAACAATTGGCTATAAAAGTTCGATCATCACTGAACACAAATGAATTTACATATATTGCTCAAGAAATGGTAATGGCACAGCCTAATAACATTCAGTCATTATTGCTAAGATACAACGCTTTTAATATCATTGTAAATCCTTTTAGATTTGATCTAATTGTAAGCGCTAACCTCAGCAATATTGAAAATTTAATCCAATTATTTTCATCCATTGATATGGAATCATTAAATATCAATTTTAATCGTATTGGTGTCATTGGAACTTTTTTCGCGAAAGAAGATATCTCTCTGGCCAAAGCATTTTTAAATGAAAAAACTTTGCAAAGTGAAGAGATAGATGAGGTTTCCCTTCGATTTAATAGAAAAGCAAAGTTAGAGAGTGGCTATACATATAACAATTCTCTCGCCATAGAATTAGGGCAGATGTTTGGGCCGGAAGTTGAAACAGGCCTACTGATAACCAACGACGTCAACACATTAATTACAGAGCAAAACATTTTAACTCCTGTCATGCGACGTAATTTGGCCAATAACTTTTACCAACAAATTTCCTCTGTTGGCTCATTTATCCAAGATAAGGTGAGAGGATAATGACGAGTACATCAGGCTGGAGTTTTACTAATATTCCTAGTTCCTCCTCGGCCCAAAATTCTTCTAATTTAACATTCTCGTCAGCAAAAACAAGTTCATCATCATCTTTTAATTCCCCGTTTAGTGCAACTAATCCAGCAGGTGCCAATAGTCAAAACATTAACATTTCGGATTCATCTCTTAGAAAAAACAGTGAACTTGATTTTGGTAAATTAGAACTTCTATCAGATAAAGTTCAAAGTCTACTGGGAGAAAACCTAAAAATAAAGAGTGAGTATGATAAATTTAAAAACGAATACAAAAATGAACTAGAAACAGTAAAAAAGGAATATGATGAGGCCATAAAATCACAATCAGATAGAAACATTCAGGTTTTGGGGCTATTCTCGTCTGTCGTAGCCCTATTAACTGCTAATATCAATGTTATCGCTCATTCAGATACTTTCTTGAAGGCGATTGTTTTAATTATTGCAGCAACATCATCGCTAACAATTTTCGCGGTATTAATTAACAATCTTTTTACATCAACAAATGATCGAATCACCTGGAAACCATTTTGGTGTGCAATAGTTTTACAAGCCATTCTTGTTATACTTGGCATTGCTAATTCGTATGTAAAATTACCTTTTTCTGGCCATTCTGAAACCCATGAAAAAATGCCACCGCCTCAATCTATTCAGCATGTTACGGCAAAAAGTGATCAACCTAACCAAATACTTATAGTAAAACAAACATGCGATGTGTTACCAGAAAGCAAATATAAAATACCCAAACACACCGCCACAATTAAAACAAAAAACAATAATAAAAATTCAGAATGTATCAAGTAATCCGGGTCGTAGAGCGCAACGCTAACCGCAGAGGACACCCACCCCACACCAAAAACATGAATATAAATATATAATAAAATCAATAATATATATGCGATTGATTTTATTGGTTATTTTGTATCTATCTGATTTTATCAATAACTGCAGAGGACACCCACCCAGAATGGCCGACAGCACCAAGCACGTAGGTTGGGCTGAATAAATCCCAACACTTGCCGAGAAAGGAAATTTCTGTTTTTGTTTAAACCCTCCTCGCGGTAAACGTTGGGCATCGCTAACCTACCAGAGCCTGGAACGGCACAGGGTCACCATAGAAATAACAACCGGAAAACGGCGGGTAATGGAATACTTCCTGAGCCCGCTGATGGAATATCAAAGTGAGAGTTTTAAAGAGCGATAACATCGGGAGTCATGATAAGGCAATATAATGAAATCATTAAAGCTATTCATAAACAAAATACCACTGATAAAGTTTTGTATTGTAGTGGTGATGATTGTTTTTATGATTAATTTTTTATATGAACAAATGGTGAAACCTAATGCGATAGGTTTTTGCTGGGCAAGACAAAAATCCCTTACAAGAGAGGAAATAAGAAATGGAGTCATAGAGCAGCTTATTGAAGCCAGGTATAGAGCAGGAGGCATATATCCATCTTTGTTGCCAATTTATTACACAAGAAAATCATTAACAAAAAGTGATATTCAAGAATTAATTAACCTATCAGTGGGCTATGGATACTCAGGTGTTTTAACTCGATTTGGATTAATTGAGTACAATCACAATTCATTAAATGGCTCTAGTTTTTCAATATTCATGAAGGGAGGTGATTCGGATGGCTTTGAAATAACAACATCAGATTGTTGTAGCGGCAGCATATCAGAAAATAAAAAAAGCAGTATTTATGAATTCACCGTCAATGGGTTTTTCTTTGAGCTAGACAGTAATGATGGTCTCTCAATGGAGAATGGGGAAACAATATTGTCATCATTGTATCCAACAAAGATGGTATACGAAATAGATAGCTGCGCAACAATAAAAAAAGAAATTAGTTATCAAGATCCAAAGATTTTTCTTAATCTAAATAGGGAGTACCGAAAATGAACACAATACCAGCAGGTGAAAGATATCCTTGAGCTGAAAGAAGAGTGGAGCCGGGGTATCGCCCCCCAGACGAAGACGCCGCAGATGCTCCAGCTCCTACAGTACATCCACCAATGGGGAGTCAAATGAGGGGTTCAGTAGCTGCAAATCATGGTGCACAAATCGAGGCGAGTCATTCATACATTTCAAATCCGCTCTTGTTGACATGTCGAAAACATAAATCTAACCATTTGAAAATAAACGATCTACTTCCATATTATTAACCACAACATATCAAAACGCGGAAAAAAATATATCAAATCCACCACCACTGGCATGTTAAATCCCCCCGTAGAGTACAACACAGATCCGTATTACAAAGCCTAATGGGCTAATCGTGTTGGTCATTCAGCAAAGCATGAATGGGGCGGGGATAACTTGAAAGCCGACCGTAGGCCTCAGGGAGGGATTAACGGCGTGTCGGCGTCAAGTTACCCCGACACCGCACGGCCACCAGCACAAAAAGGAAACCGCACTGTGTCGGCAATCTGAGTCCTACTACGCACTCTTCTTACCGTGCATCTCGAGGCGCGGCGCCATAACCCCATGGCCGCCCAGACTGGCACGCCATGCCCTGTAGCAACCAAATGACAATCGACCTCGGATGAGACTTAACCCCAACGATCGCGAACCGCAGAGTTTTGCCGCTTATCCTGATACATGGCATCGTCCGTGCGCTTGAGCAGAGCCTCGATGCCCTGATCCTCTGCGTGATACTGACTGACACCCAAGCTGACCGTGGCACGTAAGCTATGGCCCAGACACGCCACGCTCTGCGCGGCTATGACCTGACGCAAGCGCTCGGCCAGGTGCTGGGCCTGATCCCTATTGGTGGCAGGTAGCAGGATTAGAAACTCATCACCACCCATACGGAAGGCATGATCGGTCAAACGGATATGTTGGCGCACCAGGGCCGCAATCTGCTTGAGCAGGGCATCGCCACAAGCATGGCCATGATTATCGTTGATCAGCTTGAAGTGGTTGATATCCAGCATGATGGCCGCTAATTCACCACCGTGGCGTTTGAGCCTCTGCTCCTCCTGCTGGCTGATCGCTTGATACGCCCGGCGGTTGTTAAGGCCGGTGAGGCTGTCAGTCTTCGAATCCAATTCGGCCCTGAGCCGCTCTTCTCGTACCTGCTTTATACGATCAGCCAACGCCAGCGACATCAGGATACCATCCAGCGTAAGGCCGAAGTCCAGAGCCTTGTAGGTGAGGTAGTGATAGGGGAGAAAAGCCATCACGGTCAGCGCCGTCACCATGGTGCCCACTAAGCCACTCATGGAGCCGAGCAAGAAGAAGCGAGCTGAACGATTGCCTGCGAGCCAGATGTAGAAACCAACGGCACACGAGTAGAAGCTGATGAGTGAAGAGAAGACGATGGAGAGCTCCACATGCACCCGATAGCCCAACCAGGGAGTGCACAGCGCCACCAGCAACAGCAGCCGCAACAACAGCGTGGTGATGCTATAGAGCTTAGGGTGATACAGCTGCAGATCCAGAAATGAACGGGTAAACATCAGTCCGCTGCAGAGAAATAGATAGATGGATCCCGACTGCATCCAATCCTGTCCCTGAGGCCAGTCGGCAAACAGCAGCGGGAAGGTATAGTTGTTATACGCGGCATTCATCAGCAAGAAGGTGCCGAGGTAAAACACATAGCAAAGTTGATAGGGCTCGCGGATCCCAAAATAGAGCAACAGGTTGTAGAGCAACATGGAGAGGATGGCACCATAGACTAGGCCAATCAGACCGGCATCGATCACCTGGGCCTGTAGAAAACTGGCTTCATCCATCAGGTTGATGGTCACCACAAAGGGATCTGGAGTCTGCACCCGCAGGTACACAATGGAACGCCCGGGCTCGAAGCTATGGCGAAAATTCAGCAGTGGATGGGCTATGGCCCGCTGAGCAAACGGTACACCATTGCCACCCACCATACTCTCTACCCGCCCCACCGGCGACACTATGGTCAGATTAGCACTATCCAACCAAGCCTGATTCAGCCAGAGGATGCGCTCTACCGCCTGATGCTGATGATTCTCCACCTCGAAACGGAACCAAAAGGCTGATTGGGTAAAGGTATGGCTGGCCGAGGGCTTGCCTAACGCCGTGAAGCGCTCAACAGGTAGGGTGATAATTTGGCGACTGGCTAACAGAGTCGAGGTGTCCTCAAACACCCCAACCCACTCCCCTATGGCTGAGTGAGGCTGCGCCAGATCGAGCACCCGCTCGACAGCGTTCAGGTTGGAGCCCCAGGTAATCAACAGCAACAGGAGAAGGTGGCGCATCCGATTTGATCCACTCTGAAAACGAATTCAGTGTAAGGGAAGGCATGTCTCACTGTCTGCACCCATACACGAAATTGTGTTCACTCATCAGTAGATAGCAAGAGGCCGGTCACATCGTCAGCACGACACCACTACGCCGTTAACCCAAAGTGGCGCTGATGGCAAAATAGATATCCAAAAGGCACCCTATCCTGGACTCCCGATTGCGTGGTTGTGTCAAAGCAACCTCATTCCCATAACGACGGGGAGCCCAGAGGCTCAGAAAGTGGTCAATTTTTATGTGAAAAAGCCCGCTTAATGAGCGGGCTTGCTTGCGCATATATCATGCTCCAGATTACTGGGCAGGTTTGCGGATAGTGGTGTAATAGATGCCCTTATCCAGAGTGGAAAAGAGGAAAGAGTTGTCGTTAGCTACCTTAGTGCGCCCCTCTATATACCCATGTCCTCCGGTCCAATCATATGTTCCAGGTACAGTGTAGCGCTTCAGCTCTTTCATGCTGTAAGCACTATACACGGCAATATAGTTTGTTTGGGCCATGGGGAAATAGACCTTGTTCTCCAGCGCCGAATAGGCCGCAGCAATCGGCAACCCCCCTGCAGACTCACCAACCGCAGGGAATACCTTGTTGGCATCGTCTATCATCGCTCCTTTGTAAGAGGGAATAGCCACCTGAGAGCCATCAGCAGAGATACCAATCTCGAAGTTAAATGAATTCAGGCTATTATCAGACTTATAACTGGTGTCTCCGGCATAATAGACCCCCCAGGCCCCACTGGAGATATTGGCTTCAGCAACAGCAATGCTCTTTTTATCTGCCGATGCGGCTAGTATCGAGTCCTGCCGGATCGAGCCCAGCTTTGTTACCGCCCCATCGCGCGCCGATAACTTGCGCAGCGGCACCCAACCTGAACCTTCATACTTACTGGACACCAGCAGATCATCATAAAGATCCCACGCTACGCTATAGGTCCCACCCTCACCATATTCCAGAGGAAAGCTGACACGTTTACTCTTCAGGGTTGCCAGATTGACCAGATCCACAAAATTGGCTTTGGCTCCACGATTGCCATTGGCAACGGCAAGGGTCCGTCCATCGGGAGAAATATCCAGCCCCAGAGAACTGCCACCCAGCTTTAATGGCGCCAGAAATTGCTTTTTCAACATGTCATAGCGACGAACAGAATCGCCACCACTGATATAAAGAATTTGACGGGCCGAGTCATAAGCCACATCTACCCGAGCCGAATCTTCGATAAATCCACTTGCAGCTTGCGCCGACATTGAACCCAGCGCGCACACTATAAGAATCAATTTGTTATTCATGGTATCCATTCCCGTGATTACTATTCAACAACCACTTGTCGATAGCGACAAATGAAGCCAAATCCTATCATGGGACTCGAACAAGTGAGTATGATTTCTCCGCACAGTGAAACAAAGAAGGCCAAGCAGTGCACGGCCTCGGGGATAGGGGGAGTGAAGGGGTTCTAGCGTCGATACCCCAAAGGACACCCATCCTGGACTCCCGCTGGCGCGTTTGTATCAAACGGAAGTCTAAGCAACCACATCCCGTAACGACGGGGGATCCCAGAGACTCAGAAAGTGGTCAATTTTTATGTGAAAAAGCCCGCTTAATGAGCGGGCTTGCCTGCGCATATATCATGCTCCAGATTACTGGGCAGGTTTGCGGATAGTGGTGTAATAGACTCCCTTATCCAGAGTGGAAAAGAGGAAAGAGTTGTCGTTAGCTACCTTAGTTCGCCCCTCTATGTACCCATTTCCTCCGGTCCAATCATATGTTCCAGGTACAGTGTAGCGCTTCAGCTCTTTCATGCTGTAAGCACTATACACGGCAATATAGTTTGTTTGGGCTATGGGGAAATAGACCTTGTTCTCCAGCGCCGAATAGGCCGCAGCAATCGGCAACCCCCCTGCAGACTCACCAACCGCAGGGAATACCTTGTTGGCATCGTCTATCATCGCTCCTTTGTAAGAGGGAATAGCCACCTGAGAGCCATCAGCAGAGATACCAATCTCGAAGTTAAATGAATTCAGGCTATTATCAGACTTATAACTGGTGTCTCCGGCATGATAGACCCCCCAGACCCCACTGGAGATATTGGCTTCGGCAACAGCAATGCTCTTTTTGTCTGCCGATGCCGCTAACATTGAGTCTTGATTGATCGAGCCCAGCTCTGTTACCGCCCCATCGCGCGCCGATATCTTGCGCAGCGGCACCCAACCTGAACCTTCATACTTACTGGACACCAGCAGATCACCATAAAGATCCCACGCTACGCTATAAGTCCCACCCTCACCATATTCCAGAAGAAAGCTGACACGTTTACTCTTCAGGGTTGCCAGATTGACCAGATCCACAAAATTGGCCTTGGCTCCACGATAGCCATTGGCAACGGCCAGGGTCCGTCCATCGGGAGAAATATCCAGCCCCAGAGAACTACCACCCAGCTTTAATGGCGCCAGAAATTGCTTTTTCAACATGTCATAGCGACGAACAGAATCGCCACCACTGATATAAAGAATTTGACGGGCCGAGTCATAAGCCACATCTGTCCGAGCCGAATCTTCGATAAATCCACTTGCAGCTTGCGCCGACATTGAACCCAGCGCGCACACTATAAGAATCAATTTGTTATTCATGGTGTCCATTCCCGTGATTACTATTCAACAACCACTTGTCGATAGCGACAAATGAAGCCAAATCCTATCATGGGACTCGAACAAGCAAGTATGATTTCTCCGCACAGCGTCGGCAATCTGAGCCCTACTCTGGACTCTTCTTACAGTGCAGCTCGGGGGCGCCATAACCCCAGACGATAGTCGCCTCGCCCTGGTGCTCCCAGTAGCTTTCGTTGCGGCCAGCATAACGAGTGCCACTGCCGCTTGGCTGCTGGGTCATCAGGGAGCTTTGATCGCCGCGCTCGGCGATAAGGGTGCCGGGGTTGGTCTTGAAGAAAGTGGTGATCACCTCGTTGTGCGGGTTGCCATCACACTGCCAGGTGACCGGGCCTATGCTCTCCACCAGGCGGTAGCGGGCCTGAAGTTCGACTATGCGCAGCTGGTAGCTCTCGGCGACACAGGCTCGCTTATCTTCGCTCTTCCAGCACTCATCCCGCCCCTTGATCCAGCCCCGCTGCTCGGCTTTGAGGGTGGGAGGCTGTTCATTCACCGCCCGCTTGCTGGCAGCGGCATAGACAGAGGCGAGCTGGCGGTCCAGGGCTGAGAGCCCGGCATCCTGACACACCAGCGCCGCTATGCTCCCCTTCTCCACCTTGTCACAGGCAAAGGCCGGGCCTTCGGCCGCCTGGGCCTGACTCGCGGCCCCCAGCAGCAGCAACCCCAAGCCGGATGAACTGATAGCCTTTGGCGTCATATCTTTCCCCTTAGTGAGACCTGAGACCCCGCATCTGTGATGCCATGTCCCCTGGCAACCAGATGACAACCGGATGAAAATAACGTCATTAAAACCTGGTTGTGCGGCTCTTGCTGCAAAGTAACAACACAAAACAACAGTGCCTTCAAGAAGAGTAATACCAGTCAATTAGTGAAGGCGAGATAGCCTTTTGAGCCAACCGTTGGCGGCAGGGATACCGACATCGAGCCCCCACGGAAGGGTTTACGGCGAGTTGGCGAGAGAGGCTCTCTCGCCCGAACCTCTTAACTGACAAGCATCAGCCCCTCAAGAGGGGCTGATGGTGAGTTAGAGTGCCGCGCAGATGCTCCACAGGTCGGCCTGGACGGCGCCGGCCGTTACCTCCCGCCCCGCACCCGGCCCCTGCAAGATCAAGGGGTTGGTGCGATACCAATCGGTCTCGATGGCGAAGATGTTGTCGCAGGGGCGCAGATTGAGGAAGCTGTGATGGGGATCCAGCTCCTCCAGACCGACGCTGGCCCGACCGTCCCGCTGCAGACGCGCCACATAGCGCAGCTGCTTGCCATGGGCTTGGGCCTCCTCGAAGGCCTCCAGTATGGGCTCATCCAGCTCGGCAAGCCGCTCCATGAAGGCTTCGCGGCTGAGCTTGCGCAAGCGGGAGGGCACCAGGCTCCGCAGGGTGATCTGCTCGGGCTCCAGGGCAAAACCCGCCTCGCGCGCCAGGATCAGCAGCTTGCGCCGCACATCCTGGCCCGAGAGATCCTCCCGAGGATCCGGTTCGGTCAGACCATGTTGCCACGCCTCCTCCACCAGCTCGGAGAAGGGGCGAGTGCCATCATATTGCTGGAACAACCAGCTCAAGGTGCCGGAGAAGATACCGCTCACCCCATGAATGCGATCCCCTGAGTGAGAGAGCATCTGCAGCGTGCTCTGAATGGGCAACCCCGCCCCGACCGTGGCGTTATAGCGCCACTGACGCTGATGATCGGCAAAGCTCTGTTTAACCCGATTGTAGAAGTCGATGGGGGCCGAGCCAGCATACTTGTTGGCGGTGATGAGGTGCGCCCCCAATTGCCCGAAGTCAGGATAGTAGTCGCTCAACTCCTCACTGGCGGTGAGGTCGATGAGGATCAGGGCATCGAAGCTATGCTGCTCCAGTTGGGCCAGCAATTCACCCCGCGTGTAGGGCTCGGGCAGGAAGTGGTCCAGCATCTGCCGCGCATCGAGGCCCGCCTCGGCCAACATGCCACCGCGAGAGTCAAACACCCCATAGAGAGTCAACTCCAGATGATGCTCTCGCTCCAGGCGACTCTTCTCCTGAGCGTAGAGATCGAGCCACTGGCTGCCAATATTGCCACGGCCAAAGAGCACAATGCCAGCACGGCGCGTGTGATGAAACAGGCTGGCGTGCAGAGCCAGCAGCAGCGGCTCCAGCGTCACCTCGCGCACGACGGCGATGAGGCTGAGCCCCTCTTTGCTGGTCTGGATAAACTCCAGGGGTTGATCGGCCAGCAGGCGATAGAAGCGGTGACACTGTTCGGCGTGGTCACACACGCCCGCCCCCACCAGGGCCAGCAAGCTGTAACCTTCACGCAGTATCAGGCCGCTGCATAACCCCTGTTGTTGCAACTGCTGCAACAGCGCCTCGGCGTTGGGGGCGGTTTCCGGGGTATAGGCCAGGCGCAACAGCTTGCGATCCGGCTGATGATGAGTCGCCAGCGCCGTCAGTTGTTGCTGGGCCAGCGCCGCCTCCAGCGTAGCGGTAGCTTCGGCGTAGGCCTGTTGCGGCGCGACTTTCAGCTCCAGCAGCACCACCTGATCTAAAGAGGTGACGATGCGAGCGCCCTTGACCTGGGACTTGCGGCGCACTATCTGGGTCGAACCTGATTCAGGGTCATAGCTGCAGCGCAACGCCAGGCGCTGCTGGCTATCGAGGAGCGGCTGCAGAGTCCGGCTGTGCAAGACAGGGGAACCGAGTCGCGCCAACTCATTGGCCTCAGCCAGGGAGAGACGCTCCAGCAGATGGGCCGACTTGACCCGGCGAGGATCGGCGCTATAGACCCCGGCCACATCACTCCAGATGGTGGTGGCATCGGCATCGGCTAAGGCACCCAGCAGGGTGGCGGAGTAGTCGGAGCCATTGCGCCCCAGCAACAGGGTATGGCCCGCCTCGTCAGCGGCGATGAAGCCGGTGACCACCACATGCTGTGGCCCCAACTCGGCCAGCAGGCTCTGCAGCCGCTCACGGGAGGGCGCTATGGCCACCCGGGCCAAGGCCGCCTCCTCGGCTTGCAGGAAACGACGGGCATCCAGCCAGGTGGCGGCACTGCCGCGAGAGTGCAGCAAAGCGGCCAGCAGCCGTGCCGACCACACCTCACCCAACGCGAGCAGGCGGTTACGCTCGAAGTGATCCACAGGCGAGGCCAGGCTCTGGCAGAGATCCTTCAGATCCGCGGCCAATGCGGCAGACAGTTCAGTCTGAGCCTCCCCTTCCAGCAGATCATCAATCAGGCTCTGCTGATAACTCTGCAGCGCGGTAATGACCACGCTCTGGGCATGATCCCCCGCCTCGGCCAGCTCCAGCAGTTGCAGCAGCCGGTTGGTGGTCTTGCCCGCCGCGGACACCACTATGAGCTCATGACCCGCCGCCTGCTGTTCAATCAGACCCGCCACCCGACGATAACAGCCGGGATCGGCCAGACTACTGCCACCAAACTTATGCACCTGACGACCGGACATTACCCCTCCTCCACTGCGCTGACGCGCCAATAAAAACCGCTACTATAAAGCCCGCGCCTTGGCAAAGGCCTGATCCAGATCGGCGATCAGGTCATCCGCATGCTCAATCCCCACCGACAAGCGCAACAGTTGATCGGTAATCCCCGCGACTCGTCGGGCTTCGGCATCCATGCCCGCATGGGTCATGCTGGCCGGATGGGCCACCAGACTCTCAACGCCCCCCAGCGACTCGGCCAGACAGAAGAGCTCCAGGGCTCCCAGGAAGCACTTCATCTGCTCCAGATCCAGTTTGGCCTCGAAGCTCAACATGGCACCAAATCCATGTTGCTGGCGTTTGGCAATTTCATGACCGGGGTGCGACGGCAGGCTCGGATGGTAGATCTTGCCCACCAGCGGCTGCTGCTGTAGGTAAGCTATGATGGCGGCGGCGTTCTCCTGATGCTGACGCAGGCGCGGCGCCAGAGTACGCAGGCCACGCAGAGTCAGGTAGGAGTCGAAAGCGCCGCCGGTATGACCCAGGCAGTTGCCCCACCAGGCTAATTGCTCGGCCAGGGCCGGATCCTTGGCAATGACGGCACCACCCACCACATCCGAGTGGCCGTTGATGTACTTGGTGGTGGAGTGCACCACCACATCGGCACCCAACTTCAGCGGTTGCTGCAACAGCGGCGAGAGGAAGGTGTTATCCACCGCCACCAGGGCCCCCACGCCATGGGCCGCGGCGCAGAGCGCGGCCACATCCACCACCCGCAACAGGGGGTTGGAGGGCGTCTCGACCCAGACCAGTTTCGGCTTCTGAGCCAGGGCGGCCGCCAACGCCGCCTCGTCGCCCTGATCCACAAACAGCAGCCGGTAGTGACCACGGGCCGCCATATGCTGGAACAGGCGATAGGTACCACCGTAACAGTCGTGGGGGGCGACCAGCAGCTCATCGCTCTTGAGCAGTGCCGTGGCGACCAGATTGATGGCGCCCATGCCGGTGCCTGTGATGACACCGGCGGCGCCCCCTTCCAGCTCAGCCAGCGCCTGACCCAGCAACTCCCGCGTCGGGTTACCGGAGCGGCTGTAATCAAATTGCCGCTTCTCGCCGAAGCCGGCAAAGGTATAGTTGGTAGAGAGATAGATGGGCGGCACCACGGCGCCATGTTGTTGATCGCTGGCTATGCCTGATTTGACTGCGTAGGTTTCGCGTTGATACTCCGCCATGTGCCTCTCCTGACTGGGGTGCTGAAATAGAGTAGAAGTTGAATGCAGCTTACACCTTACCTGCCGCCACAAAAGCCGTCAATACTTCTAGACGTCCAAATGGCTTTGCTGTTGGATTGCCATTACCTGGTATAAGGGTTAAAATCCGCCGGCATTGGCAGAATATGGGTTGAGCGATGAAGACAGAGTGGAGCGGCGACTACATCAGTCCCTACGCAGAGCACGGCAAGAAGAGTGAACAGGTGAAGAAGATCACCGTCTCCATTCCGCTCAAGGTATTGAAGATCCTCACCGACGAGCGGACCCGGCGCCAAGTGAACAACCTGCGCCATGCCACCAACAGCGAGCTGCTGTGCGAAGCCTTTCTGCACGCCTTCACCGGCCAGCCACTGCCTGGCGATGAGGATTTGCGCAAGGACAGGCCCGACGACATACCCGAGTCGAGCCGCGCCATCATGGAGCTGCTGGGCAAGCCCATAGAGAAGTATGACGAATAGCGATCCTCGCGTCCCCGCACTAAGGCAGCCCAGGCTGCCTTAGTCGTCTCTGGCTTCCCCCCCCAAAAAAAAGATAAAAAAAACGCGGCCAGGCCGCGTCGATAAAATAATCAGTTGGGAGACAAGGAGTACGTAGGCATCGACCCTTGCAGCAGTTACTCCGACTTAAGGAGATGTAACAGCTATGAAGCTACTCTACCTGACTGGCCGCTCATTGCCGTGATAGAAACCCTTTTCATGATCAGTTGCCTGCTCATTTGGGTTGATAGAGACCTTGTTGTTGCAGCCAGCGCAGGGCCAACAGCAGGGCCGCTATGCAGCGCGCCTCGTTGAAATCCGGGTTTTCCAGTAGCGCTTCGGCCTCGGCCAGGGGCCAGGTAACCAGCTCCAGGGGCTCAGGCTCGTCCCCCTCCCGCGAGTCAGGGTAGAGATCCCGGGCCAGCAACAGATCCATGCGGCTGGCAAAGAACCCCGGCGCCAGGGCCACCTGCTTCAGATGCACCAGCTCTCGAGCCCCATACCCGGCCTCCTCCATCAGCTCCCGATTGCCGGCGGTAAAACACTCTTCACCGGGGTCGATGACCCCTTTGGGAAATCCCAGCTCATAGCTGTGGGTGCCGGCCGCATACTCGCGCACCAGCAGCAGGGTCTGGTCATCCAGCAGCGGCACCACCATGGCGGCGCCCCTGTGCCCCCCCTGCATCCGCTCGTAGATCCGCTCCTCGCCATTGGCAAAGCGCAGGTGGAGTGACTCCACCTTGAAGAGGCGACTCTCGGCCACCACTTCCCGTTTGAGGATCTCCGGCTTGCTTTTTTCCTGTGTCATCGCTGTTCGGCTATAATCGCCGCCTCCGCCACATCAGATGGCCATTGTAAGCAAAGTCAGACAAGGAACACCATGCTCGCCTGGCAAGAGATAGAAACTGTGCTGTTGGATATGGATGGCACCCTGATCGATCTGCACTTCGATAACTACTTCTGGCAACAGTTGGTGCCGGAGCGCTGGGGCCAGGCCCGCGGCATCCCGCTGGATGAGGCTCGGGTGCGACTACAGCCCAAGTTTGCCGCCGTGGCCGGGACGCTGGAGTGGTACTGCCTGGAGTACTGGAGCGAGCAGTTGCAACTGGACATAGTGGCCATGAAACAGGAGATAGAGCACAAGGTGCGCTGGCGGCCAGATGTCCGCCCCTTTCTTGATGCCCTGCGCCACAGTGGCCGACGCCTCTATCTCTTTACCAATGCCCACCCGGCCAGTCTGGCATTGAAGCTCAAGCACACCCCCCTGGATCACTACGTAGATGGGCTCTACTCCACTCATGAGTTTGGCCTATCCAAGGAGCATCAAGGCTGCTGGCAAGCCCTACACCAGCGGCTGCAGTTCACCCCTGCACGCACCCTGTTTATCGACGACTCCCAGCGCATACTACAAGCCGCTCGGCAGTTTGGCATCGGCCACCTGCTGGGGATCCTCAACCCGGACAGCCAACAGCCCCATCAGCAGGTGACCGACTTTCCGGCCATCAGCGACTATGGCACCCTGCTGCCGAGCCTGCTGGCAACCCCCTGCCCACAAGCGTAAAAACAGATAAGGCTCCCAAAAGGAGCCTTATCACTATTTCGCTATCACCCGGCTAGAAGCGACCCGCATAATCCAGTCGCACCCGGCCTTGGCTGTCACGTTGGCCGATGAAATTCAGCCCCTGAGCCATGCTGTCCGGCAAACCCTGACCCGGGGTCAGGGTGCCCTGGAAGCTGTAGGTATTGGGCAGGCTCAACTCGCCGCGCCCCTCCACCTGCAACTGCTCCGAACCTTGCTTGAGCTTGACCACCAGCTTGCCCTTCGCGCAGCTCAGATCGGCCTTGGCACAACCCAGACGCAAGGAGCCAAACTGGGAATCCATACCCGCGCCACTCCACTGTAAAGTGCCCTGCAGCGCCTCACAACGAGTCGGGGTGATCTGGAGCTGATCTAGCTCCAACTGTATCTTACCGCTGACCGTAACCGGCAGGGGCAACTTGGCCTGAGCCATGATCCAGTCGGCCGGAGCCTGCAGACTCACGTCACTCAATTGGGGTTGGCGCAAGCCGCTCACCTCAGCCCGCCCCAACAGGGTGCCAGGAT
The DNA here is from genome assembly GCF_055413345.1 of Pseudaeromonas sp. HNCC25DJ180. Taxonomy (NCBI): domain Bacteria; kingdom Pseudomonadati; phylum Pseudomonadota; class Gammaproteobacteria; order Aeromonadales; family Aeromonadaceae; genus Pseudaeromonas; species Pseudaeromonas sp. HNCC25DJ180. The sequence goes on along the minus strand of NZ_JBVAYF010000003.1, from coordinate 216,185 downwards.
CCTTGAAGGTGAGCTGCAACGCCGGACTCACCAGCAGCAGGCTGCTGATGGGCAGCCGCCAACTTACCTTGCGCAGTGTGGTGCCACGCCAATCGATACGGGCCACCTCGCCCTGCCAGATGGAGCCGGAGACACCACTCAGTTTGAGCTCTGGCGGCAAAGGCAGCCAGGGCAAGACTCGCTCGGCCGGACATTGAGCCAGCAGGAAGAAGAGATAACAGCACAGGGTAAACAGTGCCCCCCGGATCATACGCTTCATTTATCGCGGCCCACCTGTAGACGACGGATCTTCACCGTCCCCTTGCGTTCACCCTCGGTGCCAATCTCTATCACTTTGACACCCACCCCATAATCTCGTTCCATCACCACCAACCAGTTCACCAGGCGCTCAAACTCGACCTGGTCAATCTCCACCAGCAGCTCCTTATCCATGGGCTGCAGCCGAGTCAGCGTCAACCCCAGTTGGTGTGAGGTGAGATTCACTACGGCTTCCAGCGTCATGGAGAGATCGACGCGATTACCACCAGAAGACTGCAACTGACGGATCTCCCCCCCCTTCTGCGCCATCCAGGCCAGGGTATTCCGTTGGGAAGCTAACTGGCGTTCCACCTCCTGCACATGCTGCTGGAAGGGGGTCCAGGCACCCCAGTAGATGATCGCCAGCAACAACAGCGGGCCACCAATACCGACCAGCCGCCGCTCACGTTCATTCAGTTGGCTCCACCAACTCATCATGATTTGCTCCTTAATAGCAGAGTGCCCTGCACCTTACCGCCCTCGCTCTTCATATCGCCCGGCTTGACCTCGAACTGCTGGGCCACCAGTTGGCGGAAGCGGTCGAAATCCTGATAGCCATCGGCGGTGGCCTGCAAACGGATCTCGCCGTGAGTGTCATCGTAGCGCAGCTGATCCGGTCGCAGCGTTGGCAATTGGGCAAACATGGGCACCAGCTTCATCAACTGGCGCAGGAAGCCATCATGGCTGCTGTGACCACTCAGGGCCTTGAGGTGTTGGTTCATCTGCTGTTTGGGGTTGATCACCCGCTTCTCGCCGGGGAACAACTGCTGATAGAGCTGAACCGTCTGCAACTTGAGCTGCTGACTCTCCTGCTGCATGCTGCGTAGCATGAGCAGCTGATCGCCCAGCAGCAGGGTGAGAAACAGCCCCGCCACCAGGGCCACTTTGCGCCAAGGCTGCAACAAACGCTGCCACTCGGGCTGCTTGCGGTAGGGGCCGGTCAACAAGTTACCCCGGGCGGTAAGCGCCCCCTGCGCCATCAGCTGCAGGGCGAGCTCGGCCGGTTGCGAGCGCCACTCACCAGGGCAATCACGAGGTGGCGTGCTGTAACTGATCACCACGGGAGGGGGATCAAAGGTGATGAACAGGGCGCTCAACCACTCCGGCTCGGCCTGTAAACCAGCCCACTCGCTCTGACGCACCAGCCAGTGGCCATTGAGCTCGACGGCACTCCACTCTCCCTCGACCGCCAGCGGTAAGGTCAACACATCTGGCACCAGCGTCTTCAGGGTCAAGCCTGCCTCGGCAAACCAGGTGAGCCATTGGCTCATGCGCTCCTTGTCCACCGCCACCAGCTTAACCTGCCGCTCCTGACTGCTCAGCACCACCAGATGCAAAGACTCCACGTCGCTGGCAATCTGCTCCTCCAGCAAGAAGGGCAGCGCCTTGATGGTCTGCCGATTCAGGCGACCAGGTAGGGTGACTTCCCGGAACAATAGCTCGGAGGCCGGCGCTAACCCTATGATAGGGCGCCCGCCTGCTCGCTCCTGGAGCTGGACCAATTCAGCGGCGCCCGCCAGGGTACCGCTGGCTATGATGCCCTGTTCGATCTGCGACCAGACCAGCCAATTGACTGGGTCTGTAGGCTCCACCCCCAGGCGGACTACCAAATATTCGTTCACTCCGAGCCTCCGTACTGTCGGCGGATCACGCTGATCTTGTTGTTATTACTCTTGAACAGGCTGATGACGTGAATCTTGGTTTCATCCAGGGTCACCTCCAGCTTGGCCTCGAAATAGTTACTGTTGACACCCAGGCTCTGCTTGAACACCGCAGCCGCCACCCCACTGCTCGCCACGGCATTAGCCACCAGAGGCTCATTCATGAAAAGATCGGTGCCGGTCCAACCGTCACGAGGTCTAACCTCCAACAACCGCTTGCTCTGCTCCGCGTCCAGCTGACCGATAAACAGGGCCGAGACCAACGGCAGTTGCTCAGGGCGCAGCGTGTTGACGTTGAGCGCCATCTCCTTGCTCGGCAGAGCACAGACCATGGGAGCCAAACGGCGGTAGATACTGGGTGTGATGCCACGCACCAATCTCAGTTCACTGATGTCGGTCAGCGGGCCATTGGCCGCGACATAGGGCACCTTGAGCCCCTGATACCAGGCGTCTTCCGCCCCCAGGCTGGAGACCAGCTCATCATTCGGATCGATCCAGTCGCGCAAGGCATCGGTGATCTGTGCCGCCTCGAACTCTTCGACCTTCAAATTGATCAACAGTTGGCGGAACACTTTGCCCGCATAACTGGGCTCCGCCGCATCGGCCCCCGTGGATCCGCTGTTGACCGAGTTGACGTTGAAACAGCCCTGGGCATCGTGGATCACCCCGTGTATGGTGCCCCCTTCTACCGGAAAGATCTGCCCCTGGCTAGCCCAATACTGGGCCAGGTGGACCCGGGTCGGGCTGTCCTTGATATCCTGGTGTAGTATCTTGCTCACCAGAGCCTCGGCGGCCATGGCGTACCACTTACCCTGGCTCAGGGTGACCAGATTACTCGTTCGCATCAACTGCAGCTGAAAGCGGCTACTGATGTTAGTCGCCACCACCATCATTATGGCCAGGATCAGCAACACCACCAGCAGGGCTACCCCGCGCTGGCGCTTCATGGCTGGCTCTCCAGGGCGACCAGAAACAGACGCCGCACCTTGCCATAATCTTCCAGCACCAGGGTCACCTCCACGGCCGTCGGCAGGATAGCGCTGTTACTCCACTCCTCCAGCCAGTTGCTGCCGTTCCAGAAACGCAACCCGAAGCTTTTCACCTGCTCCAGCACGGGTGTGACTGTGGGCTCGGTACCTATGGCCGGATCGACGTAGAGAAAACTCAACCGCTCCAGCTTGCCCTCGCGCAGGCGGTAACCCACCTTCTGGAGTTGTGAACGGGGCAGTACGGCGCCTGGATTGAGCCAACCGGCACGCACAAAGCTGGCGGACCAATCATCACTCTCCATCTGATAGCGAGCCGCCTGAAATACCACCTTGCTGACCTCGCCATTGATGCGCGAAGAACGTGGCACTATCTGGCTGAAATCCCGCTCCAGCGCGCCGAAGGCCCGCTGCACGCTGGCAAGCCGCTCTACCTTGACCCGGCTCTTCTCATCGCTCTTGAGCACCCCCTGCAGCACCTGATAGGCACTCAGGCTTAGGCTGGCAAAGACGACCAAGGCCAGCAGCACCTCAAGCAGAGTGAAGCCGGCGCCGAGGCGAACGGGAAGAGCGGGTTGGCGCTTAGCGATTGACATAGGTACGCAACGTCACTCTGGGATTCTTGGATTGGCTATCGGTGCGCACTTCCACATCGATGGCGCGAAATTGATCGTCTTCGGTTTCGACACCACGCCAGCGCCAGTACCATTTGCGCCCTGCCAGCTCCTCTGTGCCTTCGGTCCAGGAGAGTCCGGGCCAGCTCTTGGCCAGTTTCACCTCGGCCAGATGGTTATCCGCCACCCAGGTGGCCAGGGTCTTCTCTTCCAGGGCGGAGAGTCCCACTGTCTGTTGGCTCACGGTACGCACCAGGGCGAGCCCAGCCACGGCGAAGATGGCCAAAGCCACCATTACCTCCAGCAGGGTCATCCCTCTGGCGTTCACTGGTCATCCTCCGCCTTCACCTGGTCGGCGGTCAGCAAGCGGACCTGGCCCGCCTCATCGCCACGGATCTGGCGATAGAAGTGGCCCTCGCTGCCACTCTCATCCCCGGGCAGTACCTCGGTGATCGTCAGCTTAAAGGGCGTGATTTCGCCACCCGGCAACAGGAAAATCTGTGGCTCCGGATTGGCCTTGCCCTCTTCACCGTCGTTCTGGGCAAACCAGTCCGGCTTCTGTTGACCAATCTTGGCCTCTTCGCTCTCCAGCGCCAAGCCGCCCAGGTCCAGCTCTATCTTGGTGTTCTCGGGAAACTCATGACTGGAGGCAAACTTTTCCTTCTCATAGGGGACCCAGACCTGATCTTCCCAAGCCGTGGGGATCTCTTTGCTGGCGCTACTGTTCTCGCTTTGCGCCTCGTCATTGGGCTGGGCTGGCTTATCGCCATCCTGCGCCTGCGCGTCGTCGCGGGCTGGGGTTTTCGCCTCACGCACCAGGAACTGATAGCCCGAGTCATCCACTTGCAGGGCTATGGTACGCCCCTCCAGCACGGACTGATCGGCGGCCATGCGGACGGAGGCCGCCAGTTGCTCACTCAGGCTCTTGAGATCACGATCGCCAGAGCCGCCCGCACCGGGTATCGACAACACCACGATACCCACGGCACAACCGATGATCACGATAACCAACATGATCTCGATAAGGGTGAAGCCCCGGCAGCGACGCGGCATTTATTTGTCGCCCTTCTGATCCATGTTCCAGTTGCCGATGTCATCATCGGTACCCGCTTCACCATCCAGGCCATTGGAGAACACATCGATCTTGCCATGTTCACCCGGGCTGACCAGTTGATAGTCACCACCCCAGGGATCTTTGGGCAGACGCTTGATGTAACCATCTTCAGCATAGTTGCGCGGTTCAGGCTGGCTCTGGGGCTTAGTCACCAAGGCCTCCATACCCTGCTCTGTCGTGGGGTAGACGCTGTTATCCAACTTGTACATGCCGAGCGCATTTTCCAGGGCGACGATATCGCTCACCGCTTTTTGTCGATCCGCCTTCTCCTTGTTACCCATCAGGTTGGGCACCACCATGCTAGCCAAAACACCGAGGATCACGATAACCACCATGATTTCCAGCAGGGTAAAACCGCGTTGACGTTGCTTATTCATGCACTACTCCCATTGATAACTAAGTGACACCTTGCATCGAAAAAATGAGCCGCCCGCAGGCCGCATCGGAAGATAACCCAGGCAGGAGACCTACATACTCACCATGTTATTCAGTTGCAGCAGGGGCTGCAGGATCGCCATGACGATGAACAACACTATGGCGGCCATACTCACCACCAAGGCTGGCTCAAACACCCCGAGGGCGATATTGACCTGGCTCTCAAACTCACGGTCCTGGTTGTCGGCTGCCCGCTCCAGCATGCTATCCAGCTCACCGCTCCGCTCACCCGAGGCTATCATGTGCAGCATCATGGGGGGGAAGAGTTTGGTCTGCTCCAACGCAGAGCGCAGGCTGGTCCCCTCGCGCACCCGCTCGGAAGCCTCCACCAGGCGCTCCCGTGCCAGATCATTGGTCAGCACCTCGCCACTGATGCGCATCCCCTCCAGTAAGGGCACGGCGCTGGAGTTGAGAATGCTCAGGGTCCGGGCGAAACGGGCCGTGTTCAGGCTCCGGCTGACGCGGCCAATCACCGGCAGGCGCAACAGCAGAGCATGGTAACGCAGCCGCCGCTCCGGTTTTTGATTCCACCAGCGAAACACAAATAACGCCCCAATCACCAACGCCACTATCACCAGACCAAAATCACGGACAAAGTCGCTGGCGCCCATCAGGAAGCGGGTGGAAAAGGGCAGCTCCTGTTTCATATGAATAAACTGCTCCACCACCTTGGGCACCACGGAGGAGAGCAGGATCGAGATAACCCCGACGGCCACCAGGGTCAGCATCACGGGGTAGATCATCGCCTGCATCAGCTTGCTCTTCATCTTCTGCCGCTGCTCGGTGTAATCGGCAAGCCGGTTCAGCACCTTTTCCAGATGACCGGATTTTTCCCCCGCGGCCACCATGGCGCGATAGAGTTGATCAAAGATGGAGGGAAAACCCGCCAGGGAGTCCGCCAAACCATGGCCTTCGACCACTTTGCCCCGCACCGCCGCCATCAGGGTGCGCAGCTTGGGTTTCTCGCACTGCTGAGCCACGGCTCTGAGTGCCTCTTCAATGGGTAGCGATGCGGCCACCAGAGTGGAGAGTTGGCGGGTGATCAATGCCAATTCACTGGTGGTGATGGTCGGGCGGAACAGGCTGAAACCCTGAGCCTCGCGCCGCACCTTCTCCACCGCTTCGGTCACCTCCAGCGGCGTCAGCCCCTGTTCACGCAATTGCTGACGCACCTGGCGGCCGGAGTCTGCCTCCAGCACCCCCTGCTTGCGCCGCCCCTTGCCGTCCAGGGCTACATACTCAAACGCCGCCATAATTAATCCTCGCGGGTAACCCGCAATACCTCTTCAAGACTGGTCGCCCCCGTCAGCACCTTGTCCAGGCCATCACGGCGAATGCTCGGGGTATGATCGCGGATCAGACGTTCTATGGTCAGCTCACCCGCCTCAGCGTGGATCGCCTCACGCACCGCCTCATCGACGATCAGCAGTTCATGGATGCCGGTTCTCCCACGGTAGCCGCTGTGGTTGCACTCTTCACACCCCTTGGGACGATAGATAGTGACCGGCTCCTCTTCCCCCACGCCCAGCATCAAACGCTCCTGACTAGTCGGCTCATGGCGCTCACGACAGTGGGGGCAGAGGGTGCGCACCAGCCGCTGGGCCAGTACGGCCAGCAAGGAGGTGGAGAGCAAGAAAGGTTCGATACCCATATCCCGCAAGCGGGTGATGGAACCAATCGCCGTATTGGTGTGCAGCGTGGACATTACCAAGTGACCGGTCAAGGAGGCCTGAACCGCGATTTGAGCCGTTTCCAGATCTCGGATTTCCCCCACCATGACCACATCCGGATCTTGCCGCAAAATGGCGCGCAGCCCCCGGGCGAAGGTCATATCCACCTTGGAGTTGACCTGCGTCTGGCCTATGCCCTCCAGGTCATATTCGATGGGGTCTTCTACCGTCAGGATATTGCGATCCTTGGAGTTGATCTCCGAGAGGGCCGCATAGAGGGTGGTACTCTTACCCGAACCGGTCGGGCCTGTGACCAGTATGATGCCATGGGGCTTACGGATCAGTTCAGAGATGTGCTTGCGGCTCGGCGCCGTCATGCCCAGCTGCTTGAGCTCCAGGCGCACGTTGTTTTTGTCCAGCAGACGCATTACCACCCGTTCGCCGTAGCTGGAGGGCATGGTCGAAACCCGCACGTCCACAGCCCGACCACCGATGCGCAGGGTAATACGTCCATCCTGCGGCACCCGCTTCTCGGCGATATCCAGCTTGGCCATAACCTTGATCCGGGAGACCAGTAAGGAGGCCAGCTTGCGATGGGGACGCAAGATCTCGCGCAACACACCATCGATACGGAAGCGGATCACCAGGTTTCGTTCAAAGGTTTCAACGTGAATATCGGACGCTTCTTCCTTGATGGCCTCACTCAACATGGCATTGATGAGACGAATGATGGGGGCATCATCGTCGGCATCCAGCAGATCTTCGTTCTCCGGCAACTCTTCGGCCAGGGTGAAGAAGTCCACCTCGTTACCAATATCTTCCATCAACTGGCGCGCCTCGGAGGAGTCACGCTGATAGCTGATCATCAAGCGCTCATCAAAGGGCTCTGGCTCCAGAAACTCCACCCGGAAGCTGCCACCGGCCACCCGGCGCACCTCCAGCAGTGTCTCCGCTGTCACACCAGGGCGACAGAAGAGTACCCGCTGCCCCTCCAGCTCCTCGAGGATCACCCCCCGATCGCGGGCGAAGGCGAAGTGCAAACGCACCTCCTCACCCCACTCCTGGTGGTCAGCCTCTTTGGCCAGCAACTCTTGTGCAAACAGCGCGCTATCCATTACTTACCCGCCTGACCATTTTGTGGCAACGCTGGTAGATCGGCACCATTGTTGTACGCTGGCATGACCGGCTTGGAGAGTTCAGGCATCAGTGGCAGCCCCTTGCTGGCACGATCCAACTGTTCAGCGCGGAACATGGAATACTTGCTGCTGGAGATACCGGAGTAAGTCACCGGATCCCGCAAGATAATAGGACGAATGAACACCATCAGGTTGCGCTTGGATTTGCTGGTCGACGTGGACTTGAACAGCTCGCCCAAGTAAGGGATATCACCCAATAAGGGCACCTTGGATACCACCTCGTTAGTCTTCTCATCCAGCAGGCCACCCAGCACCACAGTTTCTCCGCTCTTGACCAACACTGAGTTCTTGATGGTTCGCACGTTAAAGGTGGGGCCCAGGTTGCTGGCGCTGACTGAGGCGCTTGAGCTATCGACGCTGGAGACCTCCTGCTCGATATCCAGCAGTACCGAATCCCCCTCGTTGATCTGGGGCTTGAACTTCAGCTTGGTCCCGACCGTCTTACGCTCTACCGTATTGAATACGGCACCATCCGTGCTGGAAGTCGAGGTCTGGGAGCCGGTGAGTACAGGCACATCTTGGCCCACGTTGAACGAGGCTTCCTGGTTGTCCATGGTCACCAGACTCGGAGTGGACAAGACGTCACTCTTGGTATCTGTCTTCAGTGCCGTTACCAGGGCAAACCAATCCCCGGAGTAGAAACCCACTGCCGCACCAGAAATACTGGCGAGGGCGGACTTACTGGCGGTCGAAGGGTCATCACTCATGAAATCCACGAACTTGCTAACGCCCATGGGTGACGAGCTATCGGCAAACTGCACCATGCCCGCATTGGTATTGCCCCACTGCACGCCAAATTGCGCCCCATTGCCATTGGCCACTTCGACGATAATGGCTTCAACCAGCACCTGGGCGCGACGGATATCCAGGCGGGCGATCACCTTCTCGATCTCCTGCATGGTATCGGGCTGGGCCGTGATGACGATGGCATTGGTCTGCTCATCGGCCTGTATGGTCAGCTTGCTCTCGCTGCCACCACCACCGGCCTGAGTTCCTTTCTGCTTCTCAGCCTGGATACTCTTGCTGACGCCAGTCAGCACCTCGACCAGATTCTTGGCCTTGGCATACTTCAGATAGAATACCTTGGTGTTGCCTTGACTCTCCTGATCCCGGTCCAGCTGACGGATCATCTGCATCACCCGCTGCCGCGCCTTGGGATCACCGGAGACCACCACAGAGTTGGTGCGCTCATCGGCCACCAGCTTGGGAGACAACAAGGAGCCCATATTGGCTCTGGCATCATCCTTGGTCAGGGCGGTAATCAGGCGCACGATTTCCGAGGCCGAGGCATATTTCAGGCGCACTATGTCCACGTCCTGGTCACCGGCCTTGTCCACCCGGCGCACTATCTCCACCAGGCGATTGACCACCATGGCTCGACCGGTAATGAGCAGCACGTTGGAAGGTTCATAATGCACCACGTTGCCGCCACCGGCGTTGTCATTCAGTTGGCGCAACAGCGGCGCCAACTCCCGAACCGAAACGTTACGTACCGGTACGACGCGGGTCACCATCTCATCCCCAACGCCGGGAGCGGAATCATCGACCACAGGCACGCCAGACGTCTTGGCGGTATTGGAACGCACCACCTTAAGGACGCCGTTATCCATGGGCACCACGGAGAAGCCATAGACATCCAGCACACTCAGGAAAAACTGGTAATACTGTTCATCATTGAGCAGGTCATAGCTACGCACGTTGATTTTGCCGCGTACCGAGGGTTCGACAATGATGGTCTTGTTGAGATTTTTGCCGACGGTGTTGATGAACTCCTGAATATCGGTGCCCTTGAAGCTGGCGGAGAACTCCGCCGCCTGTGCCAGGGGGCTACCGCACATGCTGGCAGCCAGCAGGTATGCCAACAGGCTTTTTCTTCCCTTAATAGTCATTAACTGATTGACTCCAGCTCTTGTTATTCCGTCAGCCTGATGTAGATATCCTGCTGCTGGCCATTACGCTCCACAGTCAGGTTCATCTCACTCATCGAAGACAACTGTTGCATGATTTGCATGGCTTGACCGTTATCGCGCAAGTCATACCCATTGATACTCACCGCCAAGTCGTTAGGCAGCAATCCGATACGATGAAAGAAGGCCACATCCTTGCCAGGGTTGATACGATAGCCTTTCAGCTTGCCATCGGCCATGACGGGCGAAATATTGATGTAATCCAGCAGCTTGCCTGGATCTTTCGCCAAGTTATCCCGCAGCTTGCTCAGGGGCGGTGTGGTCACCTCCTGCGGCTGAGGCGTGACCTGCCCGACGGGCTTAAACTCCTCACCATCCAGCATCAGCGTCTCGCTCTGGCCCTGGTTATCCAGGATCACCCGATCCGCCATAATACTGCTGATCATCGCCTGAGTACCGTTGACTATATCCCCCTCACCGTAGCCCTGTTCATCCCCACCATTGAGAATGATGGCGATGGAGCGATCCGGCGTGGTGCTAGCCAGCAAGCCAGTCAGAGTCAGATTAAGACGGGTGCGGGGCGCTTGTTGACTGGGGGCCGCCACCGGCTTGGCCACTTGCACCTCGGGTTTGCCAAACAGCGCCAGCTTCAACAGCTCTCGGGCATCCAGTTGACGAGGGGCCGCAGCGGAAGAGGAGGGCGCGACAGGATCCAGCATCACCCGACTGCTAGAGCCGGAAGTGGGCAACAACCGCCAAGTCAGGGTCGCCATTTGTTGGCAAGATAAAATAACCAAAATCCAAAATAGTACTAGACTGGATCTGGCGGCGGAAATCCTGCTCACAAGAGCAGAGAGCTGATTCAGCTGATCCATGCGAATTCCCTGAAATGCAAAATAGAGCGAGCGCGAGGGCCGCCATCTGTGCCTATGCGTAACAGCACGATATTCTCGCCCGCCAACCCCGTTGTGACAACCCATCGAAAGTAGTGCCAGTTCAAATTCCTGGGACCGCGTCACCAATCTGCTCTGGTATACTGGCGTTTTATTGCCAATCTGGGGGGCACCATGGTAACGACCCAAGATGACAACTCTGCCATCCGCCTGGATAAATGGCTGTGGGCCGCCCGCTTCTACAAGAGTAGAGCCTTGGCTCGAGCCATGATCGAGGGGGGTAAAGTCCACTATAATGGCCAAAGAAGCAAGCCCGGCAAGGTGGTCGAAGTCGGAGCCCACTTGAAACTGTGGCAAGGGGATGAAGAAAAAGAGGTAGAGATACTGCAGCTGACCGTGCAGCGCCGCAGCGCCGGGGAGGCACAGCAGCTCTACCATGAGACGGCACAGAGCGTGGCCAAACGCGCCAAGAATGCCGAGGCTCGACGGCTGAATGCCCTGTATGCTCCCCATCCCGATACACGCCCGGATAAAAAACAACGCCGGGATCTGCTGCGTCTGAAGCAGGGATAACCCAGGTCACGCACATCCAGGTCACGCACATCAAGCTCGCATGTATAAAGAGAGAGAAAATGAACAAGACGGATCAACTGTATCGCTACCTGTTCGAACACCATCAGGTTCGTGGCGAACTGGTACAACTGGCCACCACCTTCCAGCATATGGTCGAGGCGCAAGCGTATCCACCCGCGGTGCAGGCGCTGCTTGGCGAATTACTGGTGGCCACCAGCCTGCTGACCGCCACCCTGAAGTTTGAAGGCTCCATCACGGTTCAACTACAGGGTAATGGCCCGGTGCGCCTGGCGGTGATCAACGGCGACCACCTGCAGCAGCTACGCGGTGTCGCGCGCTGGGAGGGCGAATGCCCCGACAATGCCCAACTCAAGGAGCTGGTGGGGGAAGGCCATCTGGTGATCACCATTACCCCGGATGAAGGCGAACGCTATCAGGGCATAGTCGCCCTGGATGCCGCCAGCCTGGCCCAATCCCTGGAGAATTACTTCGCCCAATCGGAACAACTGGCCACTCGCATCTGGATCCGCACTGGCGGCACAGCCGAGCACCCTGTGGCGGCGGGCATGCTGTTGCAGTCGCTACCCGCTAGTGGTGAAACTCATGCCAACGAATTTGAGCACCTGAGCACACTCACCGCCACCATCAAGGAGGAAGAGCTGTTCAACCTGGAGGCCGAAGAGATACTCCATCGCCTCTACCACGAGGAAGAGGTGCTGCTCTTTGAGCCGCAAACCATCCGCTTCCGCTGCACCTGCTCCCGGGAGCGCAGTGAAAACGCCCTGCTGCAACTGGGGCAACAAGAAGTCGAAGAGCTGCTCCATGAACAGGGCAAGATTGATTTGCACTGCGACTACTGTGGTACACACTACCTGTTTGATGCCCTGGACACGGCGGCCCTGTTTGCCGGCGGCAGCAGCGCAGGGCAACAACCTCTGCACTGACAGCGGTGACACTGATAGCTGACTCACAAAAGCACAAAAGGGCACCTTAGGGTGCCCTAGTGGTTTTTTCGGCCAACGCCCCTATCAACCCCAAAAGCAACCCAGCCACTGAACAACAAAAAGTCATCTATAAACAAGCTGATAGGAGTAAATGTCTCTGCCGGCAGCATCACATGGCCCGCTATGGGCAGGGCTCAGGCGCCGGCTGGCCCTGACTGTTCTTTGACTAGAGTCCCGTTTATCTCGCCATCCGCTGACTAGACTCAGATCCAGAGAGCTTATCCCTACCGATACCAGGAGATTAGAATGGCGACTCCAACTACCCTGGCCGATGTTTTGCGCCTAGAGAGCTACGGCATCCATGATGTCACCGATATCATCCGCAACCCCAGCTATGCACAGCTATATGAAGAAGAACTCAGTCCAACCCTGACCGGTTACGAACGTGGCGTGGTCACCAGCCTGGGCGCCGTCAAGGTAGATACCGGCGTCTTTACCGGCCGCTCCCCCAAAGACAAGTATGTGGTGATGGACGACCTCAGCCGCGACACCATCTGGTGGAGCCAGGGTGGCAAGAATGACAACAAGCCCATCTCGCCAGAGGTGTGGAGTCATCTCAAGAGCCTGGTGCTGGAAGAGCTCTCCGGCAAGCGGCTGTTTGTCATTGATGGCTACTGTGGCGCCCATCCGGAAACCCGCCTCAAGGTGCGCATCATCACAGAGGTGGCCTGGCAGGCCCACTTTGCCAAGAATATGTTTATTCGCCCCACCGCAGAGGAGCTGGTCGACTTCGAGCCCGACTTTGTGGTGCTAAACGGCTCGAAATGCACCAATCCAGAGTGGCAAGCGCAGGGGCTCAACTCCGAGAACTTCGTCGCCTTCAACCTCAGCGAGAAGATGCAGGTGATCGGCGGCACCTGGTACGGCGGCGAGATGAAGAAGGGACTCTTCTCGGTGATGAACTATCTGCTGCCCCTGCGTGGCATCGCCTCCATGCACTGCTCAGCCAACGTGGGCGCGTCCGGGGATGTGGCCATCTTCTTCGGCCTCTCCGGCACCGGCAAGACCACCCTCTCCACCGATCCGAAACGGGCCTTGATCGGCGATGATGAGCATGGTTGGGATGACAGCGGCATCTTCAACTTCGAAGGGGGTTGCTACGCCAAAACCATCAAGCTCTGCCAAGAGGCGGAGCCCGATATCTATAACGCCATCCGCCGCGACGCCCTGCTGGAGAACGTCACAGTCGACGCCAACGGTGTGGTGGACTTCAACGATGGCAGCAAGACAGAGAATACCCGGGTCTCCTACCCGCTCTACCATATCGACAATATAGTCAAACCCGTCTCGGCCGCGGGCCATGCCACCAAGGTCATCTTCCTCACCGCCGATGCCTTCGGTGTACTGCCCCCAATCTCCAAGCTGACCAAGGCCCAGACCCAATACCACTTCCTCTCCGGCTTCACCGCCAAGCTGGCAGGGACAGAGCGAGGGATCACCGAGCCGCAGCCCACCTTCTCGGCCTGTTTTGGCAAGGCCTTCCTCACCCTTCACCCCACCAAATATGGGGAGGAGCTGGTGAAACGGATGGAGGCCGTCGGCGCCGAGGCCTACTTGGTCAACACCGGCTGGAACGGCAGCGGCAAGCGCATCTCCATCAAGGATACCCGCGCCATCATAGATGACATACTCAATGGCGCCATCGAAGAGGCGCAGATGCAGACCCTGCCCATCTTCAACCTGGCCATTCCTGTGGCCCTGCCCAATGTGGACCCGGCCATACTCGATCCGCGGGATACCTACCCCACTCCGGCCGACTGGCAGGTGAAGGCCGAGGATCTGGCGGCGCGCTTTATCAAGAACTTCGTCCAATACACAGACAACGAGGAGGGACAACAACTGGTCGCTGCCGGACCTCAGCTGCCTTGACCCAACACCGCGCCTCAGGGCGCGGCCTGTTGACCCACAATGCCAGTCAGCCGACTGGCATTGTTTTTTAGGGAAAAATGGGATGAGGAATCAAGAGTTCATCATCCTATTTACTCCTTATGATGGCTATAATCCCCCCCTGGTCACGACATGTTAGCCAGAGCAACGCCCTGCGCACGCAGCGTGACAAGCTGAACATCCCAGGTAACCACATAACAGCTGGATATCATCCAAAGAAAACATGGCGGAATCGAATCATGTTTAAGACCACCAAGAATCTCGCCTTTCTCATCAGCGGGGCGGCGCTGCTCGTTACCAGCCTCATCGATCTGGTGCTGATGGCCGTCTATATCACCTTCGATCTGGATTACAGCGCCTGGCTCAGCCTCTTCTGCGCCCTGAGTGGTTTTGTGCTGTTTCAGGGCTACCTCCCCGCCATCCGCTGGGTGCGTCGGCTGACACCGACCCTGCTTATCTGCGCTGTGGGCGATCTGCTGCTCACCCCGCTGGAGACGCCGGTCAGACTGGTGATGACCAGCGTCAAGCTCCACCCTCTGCTCACCCTGCTCCCTTTTTGCAGCAGCCTGCTACTGATCGCCGCGTTGAGCCTCACCCGCCAGTTGCTCGCCTCGTCGCTGGCACAGGAGGAGCTGGGGGCCGAGCCAAGCAAGCGCTGGCGCCTTGCCGCCATCGCGCTGGGTTTCCTGTTACTGGCCACCCAGGGGGCGTATCACTACTGGTTGCAGCACAATCCGGCCAGCCAATCCGCCCTCGCCACGGCCCGCGCCCAGTATGGTGAACACTTTCATTACCACATGGCATCTCTGCCCCTCATGGGGATAACCCCTTTCACCATAGTCACAGTCTATGATGAGAAGAGCATCAACCAGCTGCACCTGGGCACCCTTTAAGGTCATGCCGCTATGGAGGAAGCCCACCCGATGAAAGCCAATTTAATCACCCGCGATGGTTATGAAGCCCTGAAAAAAGAGCTGGATTACCTGTGGCGCGAACAGCGACCCGAAGTGACCCAAAAGGTCACCTGGGCGGCCAGCTTGGGCGATCGCAGCGAGAATGCCGATTACCACTACAACAAAAAGTTGTTGCGCCAGATCGACCGCCGCATCCGCTACCTGACCAAACGCTTCGATGAACTGAAAATAGTGGACTACTCGCCCCAGCAGGATGGCAAGGTCTTCTTTGGCGCCTGGGTCGAGATCGAAAACGAGTCAGGGGAGACGTTGCGCTTTCGCATCGTGGGACCGGATGAGATCTACGAGCGCAAGGACTTCATCTCCATCGATGCCCCCATGGCCCGGGCCCTGTTAAAGAAAGAGGTGGATGACGAGGTAACGGTGCAGACCCCTGGTGGCAAGAAGGAGTGGTTTATCAATCAAATCTGGTATATCACCAAAGAAGCCAACCAGGAGCCGGCCTAAGCTAGCCAAGCGCCTGGATCACAATACAAATATCGCACCGCTCTATTTCTTTCCGCAGCCGCTACCATAGTTAAGGTAGTCGGGGTATGGCCCATAGTCGTGAGGAGCCACATCAGATGATAAGATCTCCTCGTCACCGCTTCATCATGCTGACCGTGAGCGGTTACCTGCTGCTGGCGCTGGCTTGGATTTTTCTCTCCGATCGCCTACTGGTTGCCCTGACCGACAAGGAGTCCATGGTCGGGCTCTCCATGGTCAAGGGCATCTTCTTCGTCTTGGCCAGCAGCGCCTTTTTTGCCCTCGCACTGAGTGCGATACCCGCAACCGCCCCTCAGGAGCGCGACACCCTGTTGGGAAGCATGGCGAGTGGTGTCGCCCATGGCAAACAGCCCCGCTGGCTCATCTACGGCTTTGCCATCGCCATCTCACTCTCCGTATTGCTCCTGCGTCTCATGCTCCCGGTCGAGTTGAATGAGCACCCCATGCTGATCATCTTTATGTTACCCATCATTCTCAGCGCCCTGACCGGGGGGCTGGGACCGGGATTAACCTCGACGCTTATCACGGCCCTGTGTTTGGATTTTGCCACTCACCCTCATCTACACCATGCCTCAACCCCCAGTTATGTTCAGTTACAATGGGCCATGCTGGTGGTCAATGGCGCCGCCGTCAGCCTGCTCAGTGCCTTGTTACGCCACGCTTTGGCTCGCCAGGCCATCCATCGTCGCTTGCTCCACTCCGTGGTCTCTGGCAGCTCGGATGCCATTTTTGTCAAGGATCGGCAAGGACGCTACCTATTAGCCAATGCGGCGGCCGCCGGTTTTGCTGGCCGCACACCCGCCGAACTCATAGGTCTGAATGATGACGCGCTGTTTGCACCGCTCTCGGTGCAAGATTTACAGAAGCAGGATCAATGCATACTGGCGGCCGAACAGACCCAGACCCACCGAGATCACCTGACCTTGAGCAATGGCCAAGCCATGACCTTTCTGGTCACCAAGGGGCCAGTATTCAACGAGCTCGGCGCCGTGATGGGACTGTTTGGCATCTACCGGGACATCACCCAGGATCAGGCATTAGCCGAGCAGCTGAGAGCGAGTGAGGAGCGGCTGCAACTGCTGATCGATGCCACCAGCGATGCCTTTTGGGATTGGGATCTGGTGCGGGGACACGTCTACCGCTCACCACGCTACTATCAGGTGACGGGCTATGCTCCGGAGGAGGACACTCACGACTATGCATTCTTCGAGCGCATGGTCTATCCACTCGACCTGCCCCTGGTACAGCAATCCATTCAAGAACATAGGCAGAATAAGACCTCCAGCCTGGATATCGAGTTTCGCCTGATGACCCGCAGTGGTGAACTGAAGTGGATGCGCATCATGGGGCGCGCCGTGAGTCGCGATGTGGATGGCACGGCGTTGCGTCTGCTCGGCTCCCTTACCGATATCAGTGAACACAAACGAATGGATGCCGACTTGAGTTTTGTGCTCAACGAAGCCGCCGATGCCATCTGGGTCACCGATCCAAACGGCCATTTCCTGTTTGCCAACCCGGCAGCCTGTCGACTCACGGGACATAGCCGCACAGAACTGCAGCATATGGCCCTTGTCGATCTGCTGGCCCCCACCAGCCAAACCGAACTGGCTGAACACGTCGCCCAATTGGCCAGCCAACCCTCTCTACGCCGCGAGTGGCAGTTACGCAATCACAAGCAAGAGATCATTACGGTAGAGCTCTCAACCGCACGCATGCAGGATGGCCGCTACATGGCATTCGGTCGGGATAGAAGCGAACAGAAGCGGGCCGAACAAGCCTTACAGGATCGAGAGCGGAGGCTGGCCCGAGTCCTGGAGGGGTCAGAGCAGGGGTATTGGGATTGGGATTTACAGCACAATAGCTTCCAGGTTAGCCCGCGTTGGGAGGCCATGCTGGGCTTTGAAGCTGGTGAGATGGATGTCTCTCCGGAACACTGGAGCAAGATAGTACATGCCGATGACCTCGCCGTAGCGCAGGCCTCGATCCAGCGCCATCTCCAGGGGCTGACCCCCAGCCATGAGGTGGAGCTGCGCTGTCGCACCAAGAGCGGAAGCTGGCGCTGGATCCTCTCTCGCGGTCGAGTCGTCGAGTGGAGCGAAGAGGGCCAACCCTTGATCATGTCGGGGACACATACCGATATCACAGAGCGGAAGTTGCTGGAGCAGGCGCAAAAAGAGGCGGCCGTCGTCTTCGACAGCAGCTATGAAGGCATCATGGTGGTCACCCCTGATCAGCATATCAGCAAGGTTAATGCCGCGTTCACCCGCATCACGGGTTACCGTGCCGATGAGGTCATGGGGCTCTCCCCCAGCATACTGACCTCCGGCCGACAAGATGCCCACTTCTACCGGGAGATGTGGAGTCAGGTACACCTGCATGGTTTCTGGCGCGGTGAACTGTGGAACAAGCGCAAGTGTGGTGAACTCTATGCCGAGCTACTGTCCATTTCCGTGGTGCGAGATGCCCGGGATGAGATCCAGTACTATGTGGGGATCTTCTCCGACATCACCCCGTTAAAAGAGCACGAGGCCGAGCTAGATCGCGTCGCCTACTACGATGCGCTGACGGGCATACCGAATCGCCGTCTGCTCACCGATCGCCTCGAGCAGGCCATTCTCCACGCCAAACGTCATGAGCACTCCTGCGCAGTCTGCTTCCTGGATCTGGACAGCTTCAAGAGTGTTAACGATCTCTATGGCCACGCCACTGGCGACCAACTGCTTGTCGCCATCACCAATCGGCTCAGATCGGCATTGCGCGCCGAAGACACCCTGGCCCGCCTGGGGGGGGATGAGTTTGTCCTGCTGTTATCCGATCTCCATAGCCTGGAGGAGTGCACCCTGATACTGGAACGCGTGTTGGAAACCATCCAGCTCGACACCCAATGTGGTGAACACCGACTCCGGATCACCGCCAGCATAGGCGTCAGCCTCTATCCTGAGGATGATGCCGACCCGGATACCCTGCTGCGCCATGCGGATCAGGCCATGTATTTCGCAAAAAATGCCGGTAAGAACCGCTACCAACTGTTCGACCCCATCAGTGCTCAGCGGGCCCAGTCACATCGCAAACAGCTGGAAACCCTAGGCCAGGCGCTGCTCCAGGAGGAGTTTGTTCTCTACTACCAACCCAAGGTGGATCTCAATGATGGCACCCTTTGCGGCGTCGAAGCGCTGATCCGCTGGCAACATCCAGAGCGGGGGCTGCTGCCACCTGCCGAATTTCTCCCCTTCATCGAAGGCAGTCATCTGGAAACGAACTTTGGCGAGTGGGTATTGCATACCGCCTTGGCGCAAGCCGCGCTCTGGCTAAGGCAAGGACTCACCATTCCGATCAGTGTCAACATCAGTGCCAATCACCTGCTGACACCGGGTTTCGCCGCATTTTTGCAAACACTGCTGCTGGCCAACCCTGAGATCAATCCTGCCCTGCTGGAACTGGAGGTGCTGGAAAGTGCCGCCATTGCCGATATCGACCAAGCCATTGTCATCCTGCAGCGCTGTCGCCAGTTGGGCGTTCACTTCTCTTTGGACGATTTTGGCACCGGCTACTCCTCCCTGACCTACCTGCGCAAACTGCCGATTGATACCCTCAAGATCGATCAAAGCTTCGTGCGCAACATGCTGATCGATAGCGATGATCTGGGCATAGTGGAGAGCGTCATCCAACTGGCCAATGCATTCAATCGCCAAGTCATTGCCGAAGGCGTTGAGAGTCGTGAGCACGGTCTCAAGCTGCGGGAGTTGGGATGCCGCTTCGCCCAAGGCTATGGCATTGCCCGCCCCATGCCTGCAGAGCAGTTACCCGCTTGGTATCAGCACTGGCAAACCGAGTTGGCCAGTCGCTTCCTGGCGCCCTCCTCCTCGGCAACCGCCCCTACACCCTGATTCACTTGAGTCGAGAATGCGCACCTCACTGCCAGCGCCCTGGAATGCTATACTGCCCCCTGCTATCAGGCGCGACTATCATGGCGCCTTGAGCCACTCCTGTTGTTGAATGAAGAGAACGCTATGCCATCCATCAGCCATATCATCGCCGCCGAGCTCAATGCCCGCCCGGAACAAGTGGACTCCGCCGTTCGCCTGCTGGACGAAGGCTCCACAGTGCCGTTTATCGCCCGCTATCGTAAGGAGATCACCGGTGGTCTGGACGACACCCAGTTGCGTCATCTGGAGCAGCGCCTTAGTTACCTGCGTGAGCTGGAGGATCGCCGCCAGGTGATCCTCGCCTCCATAGCCGAGCAGGATAAACTCACTCCCGAGCTGCGTGCCGCCCTGCTGGCCGCCGATACCAAGACCCGCCTGGAAGATCTCTACCTGCCCTACAAGCCCAAGCGCCGCACCAAGGGGCAGATTGCCATCGAAGCCGGACTCGAACCGCTGGCCACCAAGCTGCTGGCTGACCCTACCCTCTCCCCGGAGCAGGAAGCCCTGGCCTTCCTCAATGCCGAACAGCAGATCAACGATGCCAAGGCGGCTCTCGATGGCGCCCGCTATATCCTGATGGAGCGCTTTGCCGAAGATGCCGGGCTGCTGGAGAAACTGCGCAGCTATCTGTGGCAACAGGGGCAGTTGCAGGCTCGGCTCATAGCAGGCAAGGCCGATGAGGGTGCCAAATTTAAAGATTACTTCGAGCATTCGGAGCCCATAGCCAAGACGCCCTCCCATCGCACTCTGGCCATGTTGCGCGGCCGCAATGAGGGGATCCTCAACCTGGCGCTGGTGGTAGAGAGCGAGAGCAACAGCTCTCCTTGTGAGGGGATGATCGCCAGCCATCTGGGGCTGCGCTTTAGCGGTCGCGCCGCCGATACCTGGCTGGCCAGCGTGGTGAGCTGGACCTGGAAGATCAAGCTCGCCCCCCAGATGGAGACCGAGCTGCTGGGCCGCCTGCGTGAACAGGCCGAAGAGGAGGCGATCCGCGTCTTCGCCAGCAACCTCAAGGATCTGCTGATGGCCGCCCCGGCGGGCATGAAATCCACCATGGGGCTGGATCCGGGCATCCGCACCGGCGTCAAGGTGGCGGTGGTCGATGCCACCGGCAAGCTGGTCGCCACCGATACCGTTTACCCCTTCGAGCCGAGACTGCAGGTGGAGCAGGCCATTGCGACCATTCACGCCCTCTGTGTGCGCCACAATGTCGGGCTCATCAGTATCGGTAACGGCACCGCCTCACGGGAGACCGAGCGCCTGGCCGGTGAGATGTTGAAACGCTTCCCCGAGTGCCAGGCCCAGAAGGTGGTGGTGAGCGAAGCCGGTGCCTCCGTCTACTCGGCCTCCGAGCTGGCGGCCCTCGAGTTCCCCAACCTGGATGTCTCGCTGCGCGGCGCCGTCTCCATTGCCCGCCGCCTGCAGGATCCGCTGGCCGAGCTGGTGAAGATAGACCCCAAGAGCATAGGGGTGGGCCAGTACCAGCACGATGTCAGCCAATCCCAACTGGCGCGCAACCTGGATGCCGTGGTGGAAGATTGCGTCAACGCCGTGGGCGTGGATGTGAATACCGCCTCCGTTCCCCTGCTGACCCGGGTCTCCGGTCTCTCCAAGACACTGGCGCAGAACATAGTCAGCCACCGGGATGACAACGGCGCCTTCCGCAGTCGGCAACAGCTGCTGAAGGTAAGCCGTCTCGGCCCCAAAGCCTTCGAGCAGTGTGCAGGCTTCTTGCGCATCGCCAACGGCGACAATCCGTTGGATGCCTCCTCCGTACACCCGGAAGCCTACCCGGTCGTGGAGCGCATCCTGGCCAAGAGCGGCAAGCCGGTGCGTGAACTGCTGGGCAACAGCCCGCTGCTCAAGGGGCTCAAGGCTGCCGACTTCACCGACGAGCGCTTCGGCATCCCGACCGTTACCGACATCATAGGCGAGCTGGACAAGCCGGGCCGGGACCCGCGCCCCGAGTTCAAGACCGCCACCTTCCGCGACGGGGTGGAGAGCCTCAAGGATCTGCAACCCGAGATGATACTGGAGGGGGTTATCACCAACGTCACCAACTTCGGTGCCTTCGTGGATATCGGGGTGCACCAGGATGGACTGGTCCATATCTCGGCCCTCACCGACCGCTTCATCAAGGATCCACGCGAAGTGGTCAAGGCCGGTGATATCGTCAAGGTGAAGGTGCTGGAGGTGGATGCCCCCCGTAAGCGCATCGCCCTGACCATGCGTCTGAACGATCAGGCCCCCAAGCCTGACAAGAGTGCCGCCCCGGCTTCCGCCGGACGTCAGGAGCGCAGCAACCGCATGCCCCGCCAGGAGCCAGTGGCCAACAACGCCTTCGCCGCCGCGTTTGCCAATGCCAATACCAAGCGCAAATAACCAAGGCGGGCGGTAATCCAGAGATGACAAAGGGAGCCTTGGCTCCCTTTGTCATCTCTGGAGAAACATCACTGTGCATCAGGCATAGCGGCTGACGCTGGCCCCATCGGCCGGACGCCAGGCTGTGTCGTAACGCTGAGAGATGACGGCGGCTCGGCGCTGCATGGTCGGCTCGAGCGTGGCATCGGCAGCCTGCAAAGAGGCTGAGCCCGCCGTGGTGGCTGGGGAGAGACGCTGCTCGCGACTGACTGAAGTGGCCTGGCCCACTGACGACAGGCTAGAAGCCACTTTTGACGCCTGCTCACTCCGAGCCTTAGCCTCCAACTGGCTGGCCTTGGCCGCCACACTGCGATCCTGACCGGAGGGTTCAGCCGGAGCCAGCGCGGCACTGCGCACCTGTTGCATCTTGCGCACCGTTGCCGCCGGATCGCCGGCAATCGGTGTAATATCGATCTGAACCTCACCGCCAGTTGCATACCCTTTACCATCCGGCCCCTTGCTCAGGGTGAAGCTGGGAGAGGAGGCATACTGGCCACCCGCCCCCTGATGGGCCTGCTCGTGAGTGCGAACCTCTTGATCTCGCGCCTTGAGCACCTCTATCTCTTTCTGCTGGGCCTGCTGTTGGCGATTTTGACTGTCACTGCCCTTCTCTTTATTACTATCCTGGTTGTGACCATCTTGGCCGCCCTGTTGCTGGCCTCGCCCCTGACGCTCGCTAACGGCAACATAGCCATCACTCTGCACACCCGGCCGGGAGCTGGACTCACCGGTTTGCGAACCGGCCTGACGACTCTCGCCGCTACGCGCCTTATCCTTCTCCGACCCAATCTGAGATTCACGGGCATAGGGCTCACCCTGAGTGGGCGCGGGTATGCGCTCACGCAAAGTGTTATCCCGCCGTGCCGACTCGATCGAGGGCTGCAGCGCAAGCGGGATAAAATTGGGGTAGCTGGGCGTAATGTTCATGATTAGACGCGAATATCGATCAGGGTACCCATCATCTCATCCGCGCTCTTGACCACCTTGGCGGACGCGGCACCACTCTGCTGGGCAACTTGGAGATTCACCAACTCCTTGGTGGCATCCACTTGCTCGGGTTTAGTGTTCAACTGGGCGATCTGGCTACTGCTGGCATCCACCTGCTGGGTTGCCCGTTGCAAGCCCAAGTAGCCTGAGTTGACTGCACTGTTAATTTCCATAGCTCACCTCGGCGGCGATTTACACCTTCGATTAATTATCAGCCAATCTGGTCATTTAGGAAAGGAAATTGCCAGCCTGCTCACCAACAAAATTGGTCAGGATCTGCACAAACTCAGCACTTTCTGTAATAAAGGGCGCATGGGAAGAGGCAGCAAACAGATGCTGCCGACTCATAGGGTGTAATCGCGCTATGGCCTCGGCGACCGCAACGGGTACTAGTGAGTCCAATCGGCCATAGAGGCGCAGGCAAGGCTGGGTCAGCTGCACCAGATCCGAACGCAGATCCAGCTGGGCCAACAGCTCGAGTCCCAAGGCCAAGGCGCCACCGTCAGGGAGCGGCCGCTCTAGCAAGCGGCTACGCAACAGACGGATATCCTCCCGCGCCGTGCCGCTACCCATGGCCTGGATCGCCAGGAAACGTTCTATGGTTTTACCCGCATCCTGCTGTAAGGCGTGGGCAAAGTGTTCCAGTACCGATGGCGCCATGCCAGGCCACCCCTCTGCGGCCACGAAGCGCGGCGAACTGGCGACGGTAATCAGGCTCTTGACCCGCTCAGGCCACCGTAATGCCAGCAGGGTGGCCAACTGCCCCCCCAAGGACCACCCCAGCAGATGAGACCTTGCCGGTAATGCGGCGACCAACTGCGCCAGCCAGTTATCCAAGGAGTGCGCCGCGGCAGCCGACTCCTGGCTGAGACCAAAACCAGGCAGATCTAGTAAGTGAACCCTGTGGTGTTGAGCCAGGGCATCTGCCAGCCCATTGAACACCTGGCTGTTCATTCCCCAGCCATGGAGCAGCACCAGGTCGGGGCCTTCACCCATCACCTCATGATAAATCGCCATCGTCGCTCCTTGGTTTACGGCGGCCAATGTTAAAGATTTGTATCATCATCGCGCAACGCACCAAGCGAATGCACCATAACTGAGCTTTACTGTATGTTATCGCATCACATCGGTGCGATAGTTGCGCTATTTTTGCTCAGTTATGCGTCGACAAGGGGGTTTTCCCCACCATTTTACCCGTTTTCAGATTGGCATGGTTCCTGCCATAGAAATAACAGGTTTGCGACATCCTGTCCGGCCATCCAGTTCAACAGACTCTGTCTGTGCGAATACTAGGACACGATACTTTCAGGGAGATACAACGATGAAACGCTTGTTTGCAATTCTGGCGCTGGTGGGGGCCTTCGGCTTCACCAGCCCAGCATGGAGCGATGAAACCACTCCGGCTACGGAAACAGCCACCACGGTGGCAGCGACTGATGCCGCAGCCACAACAACTGCCCCTGCCGCCACCCCAGTGGCTGCCCCAACCAGCACAGTCAACAAGGGCGACAACGCCTGGCTGATCGTAGCCACGGCCCTGGTGATCCTGATGTCTGTTCCCGGCATTGCCCTCTTCTACGGCGGCCTGGTCAGAAACAAGAATATGCTCTCGGTACTGGTGCAATCCTTCACCGTATTTGCCCTGGCCACCATACTCTGGGTCGTCTATGGCTACAGTCTGGCCTTCACCGAAGGGAATGCCTTATTCGGTGGCTTTGACAAGATATTCCTGAATAACATCACCCCTGACTCGATTGCAGCAACCTTCAGCAAGGGTGTCGGTATTTCCGAGCTGATCTATGTGGTGTTCCAGGGGGCCTTCGCCGCCATCACCTGCTGCCTGATCCTGGGTGCCTTTGCCGAACGCATCCGCTTCTCGGCTGTGCTCATCTTCATGGTGATCTGGTTTACCTTCTCCTATATCCCCATGGCGCACATGGTGTGGTACTGGACTGGTCCTGATGCCTATACCACGGCCGATGCCGCTGCGGCCGCCACCGCAACCGCGGGTTGGTTGTTCCAACACGGCGCCCTGGACTTCGCCGGTGGTACTGTCGTACATATCAACGCCGCCATTGCCGGCTTGGTAGGCGCCTACTTCGTTGGCAAGCGTGTTGGTTTCGGTCGCGAATCCATGGCTCCGCACAGCCTGACCATGTCCATGATCGGTGCCTGTCTGCTGTGGGTGGGTTGGTTCGGCTTCAACGCTGGCTCAGCACTCGAAGCTAACGGTTATGCGGCACTGGCTCTGGTCAACACCTGGGTTGCTACCGCCGTCGCTACCTTCGCCTGGTTGCTGGCCGAGTGGGGCCTGAAGGGTAAGCCCTCCCTGCTGGGCGCCATCTCAGGTGCCGTTGCGGGTCTAGTTGCCATCACGCCGGCTTGTGGTTTCGTCGGGGTCGGCGGTGCCATGGCCATTGGCGCCCTGGCAGGTGTGGTCTGCCTGTGGGGTGTCCACGGTCTGAAGCGTCTGCTGAACGTCGATGACTCTCTGGACGTGTTCGGTGTGCATGGTGTGGGCGGTATCCTGGGTGCCCTGCTGACTGGGGTGTTTGCTTCCCCGGATCTGGGCGGTACCGGTGTGTGGGACTACGTGGCGAATGCCGTGACCCCTGACTACTCCATCGCCGCTCAAGTCAAGATCCAAGCCATAGGCGTGATCACCACCATAGTCTGGTCTGGTGTGGTTTCGGCTGTCGCCTTCTTCATTGTCGACAAGCTGGTAGGCCTGCGTGTGCCAGTAGAAGCCGAGCGCGAAGGTCTGGATCTGACCTCCCACGGCGAACGTGCTTACAACTACTAAGCCATACTGTCAAAAATCAAAGGGCGCCTTATGGCGCCCTTTTTCTTGCCTAGACTCAAAGACCCACGACTCGAGACCCAGGCTCATGTTCACCCGTCACTCCCTGCTACCTTGGCTCAACGGCCTGCTGCACCACCCCACCCTGCTGGGCGACTGCCTGCTCTGTCGACAAGCGGTGCAACATCAGGCCCTGCTCTGCGACTATTGCCAGGCCGAACTCCCCCGTTTGCACCATCCCTGTCCACTCTGTGCCTATCCCATGCCCCAACCCGCGCCAGCCTGTGGCAGTTGCCTGAGCAAGCCCCCAGCGTGGGACAGGCTCAGGGTGCTGGCCGACTATGGTGACCCTTACCGCAACTTGCTTATAGGGCTGAAGTATCACCAACAGCGGGAGGCGGCGCATCTACTGGGCCGCCTCTTTGCCGCACAGCCCATCGCAGAGACGCTGCCTCAGGTGCTACTGCCTGTGCCCCTGCACTGGTGGCGTCAGTGGCGGCGGGGATACAATCAAGCGGAACTATTAGGCCGAGAGATAAGCCGCCAACTTGGCATACCTCTTGATAACCACATACTCAAGCGTCATAGAGCGACGCCCTCCCAAGCCCGCCTGGGGCGCGCCGCGAGACAGCGCAACTTACGCCATGCTTTCAGCCTGAGTGCCCATGGCTACCGTCATGTGGCGCTGGTGGATGATATAGTCACCACAGGGGCTACGGCGCGGGAGCTGACCCGGCGCCTGAAACGCTCTGGGGTAGAGGTGGTCGAAGTATGGGCCATCTGCCGCACCTTGCGACATGCAGTTTGACCCTAGGCGTAGCATGACAAGCAGGGTATGATAATTCCGAGCAGTTTAGTCAGGATTAAGGATTGCCATGATCACCATCTCCGAAACCGCCCAGACGCACTTCCGCAACTTGCTGGAAAAGCAGTCCGATGGCACCAATATTCGCGTGTTCGTCATGAATGCCGGCACACCCAATGCCGAGTGTGGCGTCTCTTACTGCCCTGCCGATGCGGTGGAGCCTGAAGACCTGCACCTGCCCTTCAGCGGCTTTGAGGCACTCATAGACCCACAGAGTGCCCCCTTCCTGGAAGAGGCGGTCATCGACTTTGTCTCCGACCAGATGGGCTCCCAACTGACCCTGAAGGCTCCCAATGCCAAGATGCGCAAGGTAGACGATGGCGCACCGCTCATCGAACGTATCGAATATGTGCTGCACTCCCAGGTGAATCCCTCCCTGGCCGGGCATGGCGGCAAGGTTACCTTGCTGGAGATCACCGAAGATGGCTATGTGATACTACAATTCGGCGGTGGCTGTAACGGCTGCTCCATGGTGGATGTGACCCTGAAGGAAGGGATAGAGAAGCAGTTTCTGGAACTCTTCGCCGGCGAGATCAAGGGGGTAAAAGATGCCACCGAGCATCAGCGCGGTGAACACTCCTTCTACTGATCGCTTTACGCCCCGGCTCACAGCCAGAAAAAAGCCCCATTCCGGGGCTTTTTTGTTATTCGTCTTTTTTATCGCGCCCCAACAGGGCCAAGGCCGCCTCTTTGGGCGGTTTGCCCTGATAGAGGATGGCGAAGATCTGCTCACAGATGGGCATCTCCACGCCCTGGCGCGCCGCCAGCAGGTGCACTTCGCGGGTATTGCGATACCCCTCCACCACCTGACCAATCTCACTCATGGCCTGATCCACCGTCTTGCCCGCCCCCAGAGCCAAACCAAAACGGCGGTTGCGCGACTGGTTATCGGTACAGGTGAGTACCAGATCGCCTAAGCCTGCCATCCCCATGAAGGTCTTGGCATCAGCGCCCATGGCAACCCCCAGGCGCTGTAACTCCACCAGCCCCCGGGTGATGAGCGCAGTGCGGGCATTGGCGCCAAAGCCCAGGCCATCGGAGAGGCCCGCACCTATGGCGATGACATTTTTCACCGCGCCACCCAGTTGCAGGCCGATAAAGTCCGGGTTGGTATAGACCCGAAACGACTTGCCACAATGCATCAGATCCGAAAGCTCATCGGCAAAGGCATCATGGGTGGCGGCGACCGAGATAGCCGTCGGCAAGCCTGCCGCCAACTCGCGGGCAAACGTCGGCCCTGAGATGACAGCCAGGGGAATATGCTCGCCCAAGGCTTCACGAGCCACATCGCCCAGCAGACGGCCGCTGTCCGGCTCCAGGCCCTTAGTGGCCCAGGCAATACGCGTATCGGCACTCAAATAGGGCTTGGCAGAACGCAGCACATCGCCAAACACATGGCTCGGCACCACCACCAGCAGCGTCTTGCTCGCCTGAACCGCATAGGCCAGATCGGCGGTCAGTTCCAGGCTGTCGGGAAAGGGCACCCCAGGCAGGAAGGCTTCATTGCAACGAGCCTGCTCGAGCTCGGCCACATGAGCGGCCTCATGACCCCATAGCAGGATCCGTAATCCTTTACGGGCCAAAGAAATGGCAAGGGCGGTGCCATAAGACCCCGCCCCCAGGACAGAAACGACTACATCCTGCGCCATATGCTTAGTGGCTCACCGCTTCTTGCTCGGCTTCCAGCTTGGCCATGTGAGCAGAGAACAGGGCATCGAAGTTCACCGGAGCCAGGTTCAGCTGCGGGAAGGAGCCCTTGCTGACCAGACCGGCGACAGCTTCACGAGCATAAGGGAAGAGAATGTTCGGGCAGTAGGAACCCAGGCAGTGAGCCAGTTGCTGCGCATCCAGATTGGCCGCGGTAAAGATACCCGCCTGCTTCACTTCACACAGGAAGGCAGTGTCGGCTTCCAGGGTGCAGGTGACGGTCAGGGTCAGCACCACTTCATAGATATCTTCGGCCAGGACGGCAGTCTTGGTATCCATATCCAGCTTTACTTCCGGCTTCCAATCTTTCTGGAAAATAGCCGGGGTGTTCGGGGCTTCGAAAGAAACATCCTTGATGTAAACACGTTGGATGTGGAATTCAGGTTGCTTGACTTCGTTATTTGCTGCGTCAGCCATTTACTTAATCCTTGTGAAAATGAGCCAGGGCTCAGAGCTATCAATAAATTAACGTTTTTTGGTTACCGGCAAGTTATCGCCACGCCAACTGGCCAAGCCACCGCGCAAGATAGATACCTGGGTAAAACCCGCCTTGTGCAAGGCACTGGCGGCGGCAGGGGCACGCATGCCACTCTCACACACCACAATAGTGGGGGCGTCTTTACGCTTTTCAATCAGGGAAAGGTTGTTTGCTTCGATCTGGCTCACCGGAATGTTAACTGAGTCAACAATGTGACCCTTAGCAAACTCCTCCTGAGTACGCACATCGACCACTAGTGCATTCTCGCGGTTGATGAGCAGTGTCACCTCATGACTGCCAAGCTGACGAATAGGTGAGAGTTTGGCGCGGATCGCGGTATAGATCAGTGCCACCAGCAGACCCAACCAGGCCGCAGCCAACATGGGATTACGAGAGATAAAATCGATATATTCTTGCATGAAGGTCAGATCCAGTCGCTAAAACGATTCCCGCCCAGTATACATGGGGGGCATTAGAATAGCAGCCTCGACACCGGCAAAGCGGGAGTCAGCTCCCAAGGCTGTCAAGCCGCCAGGCAAGATTGTGTGATCAGGTGACTAATTCGGCAGATGTTGTAAAATGAGCGCAAAGCTTTACCCCTTTCCCGTTACTTTCAAGAGGATGTACCCTCATGTCTATCGCCAAGAAGCCGCTGGCACTGATCATCATGGATGGTTGGGGCTATAGCACCAAAAAAGAATTCAACGCCGTTGCCGGTGCCAAGACGCCAAATCTGAATGCCTTGTGTGCCAACTATGCCAACACCCTGATCTCTGCCTCCGGCATGGATGTGGGCCTGCCTGATGGCCAGATGGGTAACTCCGAAGTGGGCCACGTCAATATCGGTGCCGGTCGTGTTGTGTATCAGGAACTGACTCGCGTCACCAAGGAAATTCGTGATGGCGACTTCTTCAACAACGCCGCCCTGTGCAAGGCTGTCGATGCGGCGGCCAGCCAAGGCAAGGCCGTTCACATCATGGGTCTGCTCTCCGATGGTGGTGTTCACAGCCACGAAGACCATATCGCCGCCATGGTAGAACTGGCCGCCCAACGCGGTGCCGAGCAGATCTACCTGCACGCCTTCCTGGATGGTCGCGATGTGGCTCCACGCTGCGCCCAACAATCCATCGAACGCTTCGATGCCCTGTTTGCCAAGCTGGGTAAGGGTCGCATCGCCTCCCTGGTCGGCCGTTACTACGCCATGGACCGTGACAACCGTTGGGAACGTGTGCAAGAAGCCTACGACCTGCTGACCGCAGGCAAGAGCGAGTACGCTAACTATGCCGACGCTACCGCTGCCTTGGCCGCCGCTTACGAGCGCGGTGAGAATGACGAATTCGTCAAGGCCAGCGTAGTCGGCGCCCAAGCCGCCGCCCTGAACGATGGCGATGCCCTGATTTTCATGAACTTCCGTGCCGACCGTGCCCGTGAAATCACCCGCACCTTTGTGGATGCCGACTTCACCGGTTTCGTGCGCAACACGCAGCCCAAGCTGGCTGACTTCGTGATGCTGACCGAGTACGCCGCCGACATCAAGACCTCCTGTGCCTATCCGCCAACAGCCCTGACCAACACCCTGGGTGAATGGCTGGCTAACCACGACAAGACTCAGCTGCGCATCTCTGAAACCGAGAAGTATGCTCACGTCACCTTCTTCTTCAACGGTGGCGAAGAGGCCAACTTCAAGGGCGAAGATCGTGAACTGATCCAGAGCCCCAAGGTGGCCACTTACGATCTGCAACCGGAGATGAGCTCAGGTGAACTGACCGACAAGCTGGTTGCCGCCATCAAGAGCGGTAAGTATGACGTCATCATCTGTAACTACCCCAACGGTGACATGGTCGGCCATACCGGCGTCTATGATGCTGCGGTCAAGGCCTGTGAAGCCGTCGATACCTCTATCGGCCGCGTCGTTGAAGCCCTGAAAGAAGTGGGTGGCGAATGCCTCATCACCGCTGACCACGGCAACGCCGAGCAGATGATGAACGAAGAGACAGGTCAGGTGCACACCGCCCACACCAGTCTGCCCGTTCCGCTCATCTACTTTGGTCGCCCGGCGACCGCAGTAGAAGGTGGCAAACTCTCCGATCTGGCGCCGACCATGCTGACCCTGATGGGCATGGAAATCCCCGCCGAGATGACAGGCAAGCCTCTGATGACACTGAAGTAATCGGCCCCATGCGGGGAATGAATCACTTCATTAAAACCTGGATACGCGTCAGCCTGCTGGCTGGCGCGTTCTTTGGGTGTCTGGCGGCCCAGGCCGCCGATACCAAGGATCTGAGCAAGGTCCGCGAACAGATCCAGCAGAAACAGCAAGAGATCACCAGTCAGAAGAAGACCCTGGATCAACTGCACCAACAACTGCGCCAGGATGAAGCGGCCGTCACCACCCTCGCCACTCGCCTGACCCGTTCACAAGCCAAACTGAGTGTTACCCGCAAGCAGCTCGCCAAACTGGAGCGCCAGCGACAACAGCTGAGCGAACAGCTCAAGCGTCAGGAGCGTCTGCTCGCTCAACAGTTAGACCACGCCTATCGCATGGGGCAGCACGACTATCTGAAGTTGCTGCTCAATCAACAAGACCCGGTCGCCATTGGCCGCGCCCTCGAATATTACGGTTACGTCAACCAGGCCCGCCTGCAAGCCATCCGCGAGCTGAAACAGACCCAACAAGAGCTGAGCTATAACCGCCAGCAAACCGCCAAGACCAGCACAGAGCTGAGTGCCATAGTCCAGACCCAGAAGCAGGACAAACAAGAGCTGCAACAGAAACAGCACTCCCGCGAGAGCACAGTGGATGAGATCAAGAAGTCACTCTCAGCCGATCAGCAGCAATTAGTGAAGCTGCAAGAGGCGGAGAAGCAGATGCAGCGCAAGATTGAAGAGGCGCGCAAAAAGCTGGAAGCGGAGCGCAAGCGCAAGAAGGCCGAAGCCTTGGCCCGCGCCCGCGCCAAAGCCCGGGAACAGGGCCGCTCCGAAGCCGCAGCCGAAGCGCAAGCCGCCGCGACCCTAGCCCTGGGTGATCACAAGGGGCTGGGCAAACTGCGGGGCCAACTCCCCTGGCCGCTGCGCGGCCAGCTGGTGCGTCGCTTCGGTGAGCACAGAGGCGGTGAAGTCACGTGGAAGGGAATATTGATCGGGGCCGGACAAGGGGCCCCCGTCAAGGCCATCGCCGATGGCGATGTGGTCTTTGCCGACCGCCTGGACGGCTTTGGCAACGTGCTGGTGGTCGATCACGGCTCCGGCTACCTGAGCCTCTATGGCAACAACGCCACCCTGCTCAAACACAGTGGTCAGAGCGTCAACCGCGGTGAGACCCTAGCCCAAGCCGGTAACAGCGGCGGCCAACCGCAACCGGGCCTCTATTTTGAGATCCGCTGGCAAGGCAAGCCGGTCAATCCGGTCGCCTGGCTCAGTCGCTAGACCAGGGTCAGCCGCTCCCACTCCCCCAACAGCCAGAGCGCCTCGTGGTCGCTCTGGCCACAGCTGTCACTCATGGCCTGAAACGTGGAACAGACCCCAGGCCGCTCGGGTAAACCGAACAGCAGACAGAGGTTATCACCGCTGAGTTGAATGCAGCGCACGCCTGCGGGTTTACCCTCTGGCATGCCAGGAATAGCGGAGGAGATACTAGGGGCGATACAGCAAGCCCCGCAACCGAGACGACACTGCATACACCAGCCCACCTAACAGAGATGAGCCATTCTAGGGCCACCCCCCCGCCGTCACAACCTGACCTTGCCGATTCCGTGTTAAACTTGAAAAAAACCACCCTTGCCGACCCTAGCCAAGCAGCACGGCCTTATGCAGGCGACCACGGCAATAAGGAGTCACTATGCGTCTTACCGTTCACCACAGCGCGGACATCCTGCCCCATTGGCTGGATAGTCTGAATAAGCTGCTCGCCGCCGACCATCTTAACCGCGACAAATTACTCCATGCCGGCCAGTGGCATATTGCCACCTTTAACGATCGTATCGTCGGCTTGGCTATCACCTCGGATGAGGAGATCCTCTATCTGGCGGTGCGCGATGTAACCCGCCGTCGCGGCGTCGGCAAGTATCTGCTGAGCGAGACGCTGGCATGGATGCAGGGCAAGGGGTGTAGCCAGGCTATGATCTCGACCCATGCCGCTCGCCCCGAAGAGCAGGCCGCCCTATCCGCATTCTTGCTGCACCATGCCTTCACTCGCAATGGTGAGCGCTTCCTGCACACCCTCAATCGTTGAGTCGAGCACCAAGCAAAAGAGCGCCATCAGGCGCTCTTTTGTTGAGGATACAACGGTTACAGTATGATACTGCGCAGTTGTTCGTCCTTGCGATCCAGATAGTGGGTGGAGTGAATACGGCGGATGGTTCGTGACTTGCCACGAATGAGCAGCGTCTCTGTCGTCGCCAGCACCCCATCACTGAAGATCCCCTCCAGCAGGTCACCCTTGGTGATGCCGGTAACCGAGATGATGACGTTATCTGTCTTGGCCATCTCTTCCAGCTTGAATACCTTCTCCACCTCAACCCCCATCTTCTGGCAACGGGCTATCTCTTCGGCACCGAGCTTACGGTTCTCTTCCGTGTCACCCTTCACCTTGTGACGAGGCCAGAGCCGCCCCTGCATGTCGCCATCCAGAGCCCGAACCACGGCGGCGGAGACTATGCCCTCAGGCGCGCCGCCGATGCAGTAGAGCATATCCATCTCGTTGTCTGGCAAACAGGTCAGCACAGAGGCGGCCACATCCCCATCAGGAATGGCGAACACCCGAACCCCCATCTGCTGCATCTGACGGATAGCCTCTTCGTGGCGGGGCTTGGCCAGCGTGATCACCGACAACCGATTAATGGGCTTATCCAAGGCCTTGGCCACGGCGGTGATATTCTCTTCTAGGGACTTGTTGAGGTCGATAACCCCTTTGGCCTTGTAACCGACGATGAGCTTTTCCATATACATGTCGGGGGACTGCATGAAGCAGCCCTTATCGCCGGCCGCCAGCACGGCCACGGCATTGGCCTGGCCCATGGCGGTCATGCGGGTACCGTCGATGGGATCCACGGCGATATCCACGCCATCACCACCACAACCGACCTTCTCGCCGATGTAGAGCATGGGAGCCTCATCGATCTCACCCTCGCCGATGACGATCTCCCCATCGATCTCGATCTGGTTGAGTACAAAGCGCATAGCCTCGACTGCCGCGCCGTCGGCCACGTTCTTGTCGCCCCGCCCAAGCCATTTGTAACCGGCCAATGCGGCCGCTTCAGTTACTCGGGAAAATTCAATCGCCAGTTCACGTCTCATAGCTGTAATACCTGTGGAATGTCAGGAGAGTTCGTCAAAACCGGCGCATTTTACCATACCAAAACCGCTTTGCCCGATTGATTACGCCAGCGTGATAGAACATTCAGGAGCAAGCTGCTGTGCGGAAGTTCCCGATACATAAAAACTTCATATTCAAGTAACCATTCTGTCACATGCGCTGCCTAGCATGGCTCTCGAAGTTAACCCTCACCGATTATAAAGTTTGTAAAGACAAGGAATGACGATGAAAAAGCTGACTGCTGTTGCCGTAGCCCTGCTGGCCACCACTTCTGCTGCCCAAGCCGCCGAAGTTTACAAGAACGAGCGCATGGCGCTGGACATGTACGGCCGTATCTATGCTGGTCAATTTATGGGCACCAAGAAGGGCGCCGGTACCAGCGCGACTCAAGACTACAGCGAAAAAGTGGGTGCTAACCAGTTTATCCGTTTCGGCGTCAAGGCTGATAGCGCCATCACTGGCACCATGAAGGCCGTGGCTCAGTACGAAATCCAGAGCTATATCGGTAACAGCGAAAAGGTCAACAACGTTTCCTGCACCACCACCGAAGCCACAGATGGTAAGCACACCACTACCTGTAAAGATGATGCCCTGCGCACTCGTCTGGCCTTCGCCGGTGTAAAGTCTGACAACTGGGGCCAAGTGACCTTCGGTCGCCAGAAGGGTGCCATCGCCCAAGTTTCTGACTGGACCGACGTGAGCCTCTCCGACAGTTACGGTTATCAAGCCCTGGGGGTTGGAACCGACACGTTTGGTACCGTTCGTTCCTCTGACCTGCTGAAGTACTCTGCCAAGTTTGGCGACCTGAAGTCCGGTAAGAGCACCAACGGCGCGCAAGTCGATGTCAGCTACAAGTTTGATGGCAACAACACCGAAGAGACCACCAGCACCTCTGCCGACCAGGCCTACGGTCTCTCTGCCAGCTACACCCTGATCGACAGCTTGAGCTTCGGTGCCGGCTACAACGTGGGTACCCGCGACAAGACCAATGAAGAAGATGCCAAGCTGTGGCTGCTGGGCGCCAAGTACGACAACAAAACTTGGTATGCGGCTCTGAACTATGCCGATGGTAGCGACTGGCTGGCCACGGGTACGGACCACTCCGGTATCGAAGCGGCAGTTGGCTACACCTTTGCCAATGGTATTGGTCTGCTGGCCATGTATAACAGCCAAGAAGCCGAAAAACTGGGCAAGAAGTACGACACAGTTAACTACTACACCCTGGGTACCCAGTACCAGTTCAACAAGGCGTTGCGTGCCATCCTTGAATACCGCATCCAGAACCTGGATGGTCAGGACTATGCTGCAGCCGGTGGCAAGGCTCCGTATGCTGCCAAAGATGATTATCAACTGGCCGTGCGTTACGACTTCTAAGCAACTTAGAAGAAGCAAGGTAGAACATCCAGCAAAAAGGCGCCTTATGGCGCCTTTTCTCATGCGTCAACGCCGCGATGTCACGCCTTACCATGACTGTGGTACTGGGTCACAATCTCGCGAGAAGAGCGGTAGACATCCGGCACCTGATCCAAGCCGTTGACCGTGATGCCCAGATCCCGCAACAAACCATCCTTCAGCGCATAGAGCCAGCCATGCACCGCCAGATCCTGCCCACGCTTCCAGGCATTCTGCACTATGGTGGTGTAACAGACATTCGCCACCTGTTCGAGCACATTGAGCTCACATAGAAAGTCCTGGCGCTCCTCCAACGCTTCCAGGTTCTCGATCTGCTCGCGATACTTGAAGTAAACATCCTTGATGTTGCGCAGCCAGTTATCGATGAGACCATGCTCGGCGTTACTCATGGCTGCCATCACCCCACCACACTGATAATGACCGCAGATGATGATGTGCTTCACCTTGAGCACATCGATAGCGTACTGGATCACCGACAGACAGTTGAAGTCGGTATGGATCACCAGATTAGCCACGTTGCGATGCACAAACACGTCACCAGGCAACAGGCCCAGTAATTCGTTGGCCGGCACCCGGCTGTCCGAACAACCGATCCAGAGATATTCCGGCGCCTGCTGGGCAGAGAGCTTGGCAAAGAAGTGAGGGTCTTCGGCCTTAATCTTCTCGGCCCACTGCTTATTTTGCTCAAACAGGTGATTTAACAGTTTCATGGCACATCTCCCTCTCTATCGCGGGCAAAAAAAAGGCCTCCTTTAGAGACCTTGTTTGCTATCAGATTGGAGCCTTAGGCCTCCAAGGCATCCTTGAGCTTCTTCATGGCGCTTTTTTCCAATTGGCGCACCCGCTCGGCTGAAACCTGGTAGTGATCCGCCAGCTCCTGCAGCGTCACCTTGCTCTCATCCAACCAGCGCGCCTGGATGATGTGCTGGCTGCGTTCATCTAGAGCTGCCAGGGCATGAGCCAGCCTATGCTCGGCGTGATGCTCCCAGTTGTCGCTCTCGATCATGGCCGCCACGTCGGAAGATTTATCCTCCAGATAATGCACGGGGGCAAAGGCTGCAGTTTCGCCATCATCATCATCGTAGGCATCGAAAGCCTGATCGTGACCGCTCATCCGCGCTTCCATCTCCACCACCTCTTGGGGGGAGACGCCCAGGTCCGTTGCAACTGCCTGGACCTCCTCGCGATTGAACCAGCCCAGATGCTTCTTGGACTTACGCAGATTGAAGAACAACTTGCGCTGAGCCTTGGTGGTTGCCACCTTGACCATGCGCCAGTTGCGTAACACATATTCATGGATTTCAGACTTGATCCAGTGCACGGCAAAAGAAACCAGGCGCACACCAACACTGGGGTCGAAACGCTTCACCGCCTTCATCAGGCCGATATTGCCCTCCTGGATCAGGTCAGCCTGGGGCAGGCCATAACCGGCATAGCTGCGAGCAATATGCACCACAAAGCGCAGGTGTGACATGACCAGCTGACGAGCCGCTTCCAGATCACCCTGTTGCTGCAAGCGCTCAGCCAGTTCACGTTCCTCTTCGGCTGAGAGCACAGAGATAGTGTTCACCGCCTGAATATACCCATCCAGGCTACCCTGGGGGACAAGAATCATGGATTGCTGAATAGCAGTACTCATTACGGACCTCATAACCAGATACAGCACCAGTCTAACACGGCCGGCGCAACCCGAGGAAACGATCTCATCTCGGGTGTGGATCAATTTATATACATAAAAAAGGGGAGAACTTGCAAGTTCCCCCCTGAAAAAGCATGTTACGAATATATGACCAATGCCCATCCGCCATGCTGCCCGAGCCAAGGAGAACTCTCTCTCTTCGCGCTCAGATCTAACCCTCACAAGTCAGAGTGCCAGAGTGGCCAAAAAGTTCCGCAAAAA
The DNA here is from genome assembly GCF_055413345.1 of Pseudaeromonas sp. HNCC25DJ180. NCBI lineage: Bacteria > Pseudomonadati > Pseudomonadota > Gammaproteobacteria > Aeromonadales > Aeromonadaceae > Pseudaeromonas > Pseudaeromonas sp. HNCC25DJ180. The sequence goes on along the minus strand of NZ_JBVAYF010000003.1, from coordinate 178,677 downwards.
GAGTGTCAAATCGATCATTCCTCACACTTTGCTCGGCTTTCTCGTAAAAAAAGTCAGGTCGGCTCAATTTCCCGGATGTGGCGTTGCACTGAGAACCAGGCGGCCAGCACGCCCAGCAGGGTGCTGAGTAGCAACAAGCTCCCCCCCTCCGGCAGGGTGAGACTCGCCAGAGTGAAGTGACTGTCATACAGCACGGCCAGATCCCGCACCACCTTATCACTCCACAGCATCAGCACTTCGCTCAGCCACCAGGCCAGCAAGCCACCAATCAGCCCATACCAGAGCCCCAGGTAGAGATAGGGGCGATAGATGAAGGCCGAGGTCGCCCCCACCAACTTCATCACCTCGATCTCGGCACGCCGCCCCAGGATATTCAGGCGCAGGGTATTAGCCACCGTCAGCACCAGCCCCAGGATCAGCAGGGCGGCTATGCCCTGAATGGAGTGACGCAGCAACTTGATGATGCCCTGCAGTCGCTCCAGCCACTGTAGGTCCAACTTACCCTGCTCCACCTCAGCCTCTTGGGTCAAACGTCCCAGCAGCTCCTTGGCGCCAGCGGGCGTGCGATAGGCCAGCTGCGGCGTCACCTCCAGCACAGGCGGCAAGGGGTTACTACTCAGGTAATCCACGGCACCACTGAAACCGGAGAGCTGACTGAACTCCGCCATAGCCTGAGCCGGCGAGATATAACGGACCTGCTCCACCTCCGGCATGGCCTTGACCCGCTCACTCAGAGTGAGAGCGGATGCCTCGGCAGCCTCTTTACGCAAATAGAGGGTGATCTGGGTGCCACTCTGCCACTGGTCGCTCACCGCTTCGGCATTCTTCAGCACCAGATAGAAGGTGGCCGGCAGCGCCAGGCTGATGCCAATCACCCCTATGGTCATCAAGGAGGTGAGAGGCGAGAACCAGATACCCGCCATGGCACGTTTGGCTTCCTGCAGGTGGTGATAGAAGAAGAGAGCGAGCGCGCGCGATAGATTGGATTGATGACGCTTACGCTTCATGCTGAGCCCCCATTATACCATCACTGATGAGACGCCCCTCTTTGAGAGTCAGGGTGCGGCAGCCACTATCCCGGATCAACCCCTGGTCATGGGAGGCAATCAGCACTGTGGTACCCACATCGTTAAACTCGGTAAAGAGCTGCATGATATCGGCGGCCAGTTGCGCATCCAGATTCCCGGTCGGCTCATCCGCCAGTAGCAGAGCCGGCGTGTTGACTATGGCTCTGGCTATCCCCACCCGCTGTTGTTCACCGCCGGAGAGCATCAAGGGCAGATAGCGCGCCTTGTCATGGAGCCCCACCTTGTCCAGGGCGGCCGAGACCCGCTTCTGGGCTTCAGCCGGGGTGAAGCCATCTATGATGAGCGGCAAGGCCACATTGTCATAGATGGAGCGATCCATCAGCAGTCGGTGATCTTGGAAAATCATGCCGATCTGCCGGCGGATGTAGGGCACATCACGCCGGGCGATGCGACTGACATCATGGCCATGAAAGCTGACCCGCCCATCGCTGGGGCGCTCCATTACCGCGATCAACTTGAGCAGGGTACTCTTCCCCGCCCCCGAATGGCCGGTCAAAAAGGCCATCTCCCCTTTCTGCAGATGAAAGCTGACCCTCTGCAGGGCCTGATGGCCACCCGGATAGAGCTTGCTCACCTGTTCAAAACGGATCATGGTTTAGTTGACGTCCTTACTGATAAAGGCCTGATGGCCACCCAAATATAAATTACTCACCTGTTCAGAACGGATCATGGTTTAGAGGGCTTCCTTGCTAAAGAGTGCCTCAATGAAGTCCTGGGCCTGGAAGGGGCGCAGATCTTCAATCCCTTCGCCCACCCCTATGTAGCGGATGGGGATACCAAACTTATCAGCCACCGCGAAGATGACACCGCCCTTGGCGGTACCATCCAACTTGGTCAGGGCTATGCCGTTGATGCCCACCGCCTCACCAAACAGCTTGGCTTGGCTCAGGGCATTCTGACCTGTGCCGGCATCCAGGGTCAGCATCACCTCGTGGGGAGCGGCCTCGTCCAGCTTCTTCATCACCCGAACTATCTTCTTCAGCTCTTCCATCAGATGCCCCTTGTTCTGCAGGCGTCCAGCGGTATCGGCAATGAGCACATCCACATTCCGGGCCCGCGCCGCCTGTATGGCGTCGAATATCACCGAGGCGGAATCGGCCCCCGTATGCTGAGCTATCACCGGGATCTGGTTGCGCTGCCCCCAGACCTGTAACTGCTCCACTGCGGCGGCACGGAAGGTATCCCCGGCCGCCAGCATCACCGACTTGCCTTCCATCTGGAAGCGCTTGGCCAGCTTGCCAATCGTCGTGGTCTTACCGACGCCGTTGACCCCGACCATCAGGATCACGTAGGGCTTCTTAGTGGTATCAATGAGCAGGGGCTGATCGACCGGTAGCAGAATGTCCGTCATCTCCTGCTTGAGCAGATCATAGAGGGCCTCGGCGTCCTTGAGCTGGCGGAAGCTGGCCTGCTGGGTCAGATTCTTGATGATACGCGCCGTGGTCTCCACACCCAGATCGGCCGTCAGCAGCTGGGTCTCCAGCTCCTCGAACAGCTCCTCGTCCAGTTTTTTGCCACGGAACAGGGCCAGGAAGCCGGCACCTATGTTCTCGCGAGTTCGCATCAAGCCCTGGACCAGGCGGCCAAAGAAACCGCTACGCTTGGGTCTGTCCTGGGTCTCAGGCTGTAGAGCCGGTAGCGGCTCTTCGCCGTCGGCTTCAGCGACTGCTTCGGCTTCGACAGCCGCTTCAACTTCGGCTTCGACAGCCGCTTCAACTTCGGCCTCGACCGCCGCTTCAACTTCGGCCTCGACAGCCGCTTCAACTTTGGCCTCGACCGCCGCTTCAACTTCGGCCTCGACCGCCGCTTCAACTTCGGCCTCGACCGCCGCTTCAACTTCGGCCTCGACTGCCGCTTCAACTTCGGCCTCGACCGCCGCTTCGACTTCGGCCTCGACAGCCGCTTCGACTTCGGCCTCAGCGACCGCTTCGGCTTCTAGGGCCGCCTGGGCAAACTCCTGCGCCGATGCAAGCTCGAGATGATCGGGCTGACTCTCCGCAGCTTGGGGGGCGACCGGCGCGACAATCTCAGAGGTGATTGGCTCTTCAATAAGCGTGGCGGCAGTTGGCTCGGCTACTGTTTCGGATACCGGCTCTACCTCGGGAACCTGCTGTTCCTCGGCGACGGGAGATTCAGTAGACTCGGGCTGCTGACGACCAAAACCCAGCCAGGATAGGAAACCTTTCTTTGCCATTAAAACTTACTCACTCACAATGGGGCTGCTAGAATAGCCACCCCTGGTCGGTATAGGACGAAAAATTGCCTCCTATACTATCACTATATTCCGGTGAAGAAACGCGATGCCCCGAAGCAAACCTGGCCGTTCCGGCCCGACTCAGCGCCCCAGCGCTCCCGCCCGCGGCCCCAGCGGTTTTATTCGCCTCATCAGTGGCCAGTGGAAGGGCCGCAAACTCCCGGTTCGGGATGTGGTGGGTCTGCGCCCAACGACGGACAGGGTCAAGGAGACACTGTTCAACTGGCTGGCTGCCGATATTCGTGGCAGTCGCTGCCTCGATCTCTTCGCCGGCAGTGGCAGTCTGGGATTTGAGGCACTCTCCCGCTACGCCGCCTATGTCATGATGGTCGAGATGGACAAGGGGGCCGCGGCCCAACTGACCAGCAATCTGGCCTTGCTGCAGAGTTCGCAGGCACGCATCGTCAATCGCGATGCCATGGTCCTGCTGGCCGAGCCCGCCGACCCCTTCGATATTATATTTTTGGACCCGCCATTTCGCCGGGATCTGCTGGAAAGCGCCTGCGCCCGTCTGGAGCTAGGAGGTTGGTTGGCGCCCGAGGCTCTCATCTATCTGGAGCGAGAGAGCGAAGGCGATGCGCCGGCCCTGCCCGCAAACTGGCAGTTGCTCAAGGATAAGCAAGCGGGCCAAGTACGCTATCAGCTCTATCAACGGAGTATTGCCGAATGAAAATTATCCTCTGGCTGGCCAAGCTTATCGTGATGGGTTTCTGGGTGGGAGCCATCTACTTCACCTTTATCCACCCGCTACCCGGCAAGATCAGCAGCCTGATCCCGGCCTTTGCCGTGCTGATGCTCTTCGTGCACGGCATCCAGGCGGCCCTGCTCACCCTGATCGCTAAGGACCTCATTCCACTGACCGCTCGCCACTATATCTCGGTCCTGCTCTTTGGCTTCTTCACCATGCTGGAGCTCAGAGAGGAGCTGTTCAAGGCAGCCCAGGCAGCTAGCCAACCTAAGCAGCCCCCCAGGCAGTAAGCAAACGCGCCAACAAAAACGCCAGCAAATGCTGGCGTTTTTACATTGCTAATGTGTATCAGCGCGTCAGTTGCCACTGCTCAAAGAAGAGCGCCGCTTCGCGCTGGGCCTCCCGCAGCTGTCCGGTAGGCAACTGCTTGGCCAAGGTATCGCGCAAGGCTTCGGCCTCACTCAAGCGACAACCCGCGGCTACCGCCAAGGAACTCCAGACATAAGCCTGTTGGCTATCCTGGGGCACACCCAGCCCCTTGTGGTAGAGGGTGGCCAGTTGATATTGGGCCAAAGCATGCCCCAGCTCACCGGCACGGGAGAGGTAGGCGGCCGCCTGATGATAATTCTGTGGCGCACCACGCCCCTGCAAAAACATCAGCCCCAGTTGGTAGAGCGCGCGAGCATGGCCCTGCTCCGCCGCTTGTCGCAGCCAGTAAACCGCCTGTTGCAGATCGGGATCCACCACCCGGCCTGATTCGTAGAGTATACCCAGATGGTAACAACCATCCGGATGACCCCGATCCGCCGCCTGACGGAACAACTGCAGCGCCCGACACTCATCCGGTGCGCAACCCCACCCTTGTAACAGCAGCTCACCCAACTGGGTGCAGCCCTCGGCATCACCCTGATCTGCCGCCTTGGTGAACCAGGTCACCGCATGACGATAGTCCTGCGGCACACCCAATCCCTGACGATACATGCGTCCCAGGCGATTCTGGGCCTCAGCTAAACCAGACTCTGCCACATGACGGTAACAGCTGATGGCCTGATGGTAATCCACATAGACACCCACCCCCTGCTCATAGAGCTCCCCCAGAGCAAGCTGAGCCCGCAGGTGCCCTTGACTCGCCGCGCGACGCAGCCAGTTCGCGGCCTGCTGAGGCTGTTTTTCCACACCTCGCCCATGACGATAGAGCAGGGCCAGGGCAAACTGTCCCTCAGTAAATCCTTGCTCCGCCGCCTTCAGGTAACAGGCAACGGCCTCGCGGAAACTGCGGGGCACCCCTATGCCACGCTCATAGAGTTGCCCCAGCGCCAACTGAGCCGCAGCATCGCCCTGCTCGGCAGCCTTGCGATACCAGGCCACCGCTTCGACCGGGTCAACCTCTATACCTAGCCCCAACTCATAGCAGTGGCCGAGCATACGCTGACCACGAACATCATCGCGCTCAGCGACCAGACGGCACCAATGGGCGGCTTGGGAGGCCGGCGCATCCTCACCTAGCCGTTGTTGCTCATAGAGCGCGGCCAGTTGGTATTGCGCTTCCGCATGACCCTGCTGTGCCGCGGGCAAATAGGCTTGCTCCGCCGCTAGCCAGTTTTGCTCCGTGCCGCGCCCCAGCTCCCAGCAGAGACCCAGCTTGTAGTAGGCATCCAGGTGGCCTAGCGCCGCAGCACTTTGGTAATAGTTGAAGGCGACGGCCAGATCGGCGCGTGGGCCAGACTCAGACAAGCCACCCAAGGCAAAGAGCGCCAAAGCATCCTGCTGGGCTGCCGCCTTTTGATACCAAAGCAGAGCCTGAGCCTCATCCTTGGCCACCCCTTCGCCCCGTTCATAACAGAGTGCCAGACGATACTGGGCCGCCGCCAATCCCTGCTCGGCGGCACGCCGCATCCAGAGCAGAGCAAGATGAATACTCTCTTCGGCGCCACGCCCCTGCTCATAGAGCATAGAGAGGGCGAACTGGGCCTCCGCATGGCCCTGATCGGCCGCCTTCTTATACCAGAAGAAGATTTCGCGCAGCAGGTTGGGATTCAAGGTGTTGTTGGCGCGCCCTTTTAGCTTCCACGCCACGCTGCGACCCAAGGCCTGAGCCTCGTCGCCCTCCAAGGGCTCGGCACTCTTATCCAGCAAGAGGGCCAAGTTGTATTGAGCCTCCTTGTGACCCGCCTCGGCCGCCTTGCGGAACCACTGCTGGGCCAAATTCCAATCCTGGGGTACGCCCAATCCATGCAGGCACATGCTGGCGAGACGATACTGGGCATCGACGACCCCTTGCTCGGCCGCCTTCAGATAGAGGACACAAGCCTGCTGAGGAAATTGCGGCACGCCCCGACCATGTTCATACATCAAACCTAGGCCATACTGAGCCTTGGCATGGCCTTGATCGGCACTTAAGCGCAACCAATGCAGGGCTTGGGCATACTCTTTCTGCTCATCTAGACAGAGCCCCAGTTGATACTGGGCCTTGGGATGACCCAGTGCCGCCGCCTGCTGATAATAGAGCTGCGCCTGCTCCCCATCGGGGGCAACGCCATCCCCTTGCTGATAGCAGGAGGCCAGCAGACAGAGGGCATCCACATGTTGCTGAGTGGCGGCACTCTGCAGCCAACGTAAAGATTGAATGGGATCGAAAAAGGGCGATCCCTGTTCCCGACAAATCAGCGCCATGTGGTACTGAGCTTCAGCCTCACCCGCCTCGGCGGCACGCCGATACCAGGCCGCCGCCTGCACCTCATCCTTGGGCACACCCAACCCCTGGGCAAACAATTTGGCCAGATTGAGCTGAGCCTGAGCATGGCCCTGCTCGGCGGCGCGATGCAGCCAGAAGGCGCCTTGCACCACATCCTGTGGCACACCGCGACCATGGGTATGCACCATGCCGATGGCAGATTGAGCCTCGGCATCACCCGATTCGGCCTGATGACGTAACTGAGCCAATCCATCGTGAGGCACATCCGGACTGCGCATGCGCCAACTCACCTCCCGCTCGGAATGCGCACCGAGCGGCTCATCGCTTGGGGCGGGGGCCGGAACAGAAGCCGCAGAAGCGGAGAAGAGTTGAGCCACCTCCACCCCCATCAGGTTGCGCGTCGCACTCCAGCTCACCCGTTTACCGACACGCTCCGCAGGTGACGGCACCGAAGACACGGGGAATGCCACCACCTCAACCCCGGAGTGAGGGGATGCTGCCTGCTTGTCTGAGAAGGGCGAGGTGAACGTCGAGGTGGCGAAAGAATGGGACGGGGTAGCGCCGGATTGGATACCTGCCTCCTGTGGCAAGCCCCCCAAGCCTGACGCCAGCTCCAGAGATGAAGAAACACTCTTTGTCATAATAATCGCCACCTTGGATGGGAATGGAGGCTACACCTTGTCAGCTGCCGAGGCTCCTGGCTCGCCCCGAGAGAGTCTCGGCCGCGAAAACGGGAAATTTATCGACAATGCAACAGGGCAATAGCGGAGGTGTCTGGCAACGCAATCGGTAAAGATCCACGTCATCCGCTTACAAAGCACGCGATCATACTACTATGACCACAAGCCGAAACCTGTAGCCATTACCACAATTTTTGATCCGCGGCACAGATGCGGCCATACTAATTCATTAGAAAAATGGCCGCACCACCCCATCGCATACCTGGGAAATTGACTGAGCGCGCATCGCCCCCTCGAGAAGTTAGCCGCGGGCCTTGAATTGCAGCAGCAACTGCTCGCTGCGAGCAACCAGTTCTTGCTGCTGGCTGGTGAGCACAATCCAGTGGGCAACCGTACCCTCCTTGACCTGTAACAGTTGCTGTAATGCCGCCGTGCCGCTCTTCACCTGCTGGCTAGCGGCCAGAGCCGGGATCTCTAGCCCCAACACTCGCACATTGTCCAGAGCAGTGGGTGCCATGCCTTGCAGCCGAACATAGGCTGCCTGTTGCGCCACCACGTTCTTCTCGGCAAACAGGGCTTTCAACACCAGTTGCAGGGTCTCGCTGTAGCCTTTGTACTGCTTGAACAGGCCATCCAGGTAGGCATCATTGCCCGCCTGGGGGGCCACCAACATCTCAATGGCCAGATCGCCCTGCTGCAGTTGGCTCAGCAATTGCTCTTTTTGCTGCTTCAGTTGCTGCCACTGTTGCTGCTGTTGCACCCATTGCTGTTCAAAGGCCGCTATCTTTTTTGCCAGCTCAGCCGCCTGCTGCCCCTTAAGCACCGGAGCACTCGCCAACTCTCGCAACTTGGTCGCCGCCTGATGGATAACTGCCTCCTGCTGAGCAGCTAATAACTCACTCATCGCCATATTGGCCTGCTTTTCTACCTCGGAGGCTGAGAGGCGCGCCAGATCCTGGGAGACCACATCCGGGGCAGGAGCTTGAGTAGACGGTTTCTGGATAAACAGAACGGCAACGGCAATCAGAGCCAGTGCAGCCAGTAGTTTGAACTTGGAAAACATGAATTCACCCGATGGCAAGAAAAAAAGAAGCTCTCACTATAAGTGTGGAGCCTCGGAATGCAATAAGAATGACTGAGTCCCCACGCTATTCGTCAATTCAAGAGCAGCCCATGTTCTGGCTACTTTGCCGGATCCGGGCCAGCAGAGCCAACTGCTCGGGATTCTCTCGATCCCGCAGTCGTTGCGCCCCATAGAGGCGACGCCACAGCCCCGCGCCCAGGGTCCGAGATACCACCAGCCCCTGTTGCTCAAACTCCCGACTCACCCAGCTGGGTAGCACAGTCACCCCCCAACCCGCCGCAGCCATCTGCACCAGCATCAGGGTGTTGTCCCCCTGGCGAATACGCGCCGGCTGCAGCTTGGCGGGCTGCAAAAATTGGCGGAGCACATCCAGCCGCTCACTGGCGACCGGATAACTGAGCAGGGTCTCCGGGGCCAGCAACTCAGGAGTCACCGACTCCACCTGCACCAGGGGGTGATCCGGCGCCAGCACCAACCGCATCTCATAGTCGAAGAGCGGCGCATAGTAGAGGGCCTCGCTGGGCTGCACATCCGAGGTGAGCACCAGATCCAGCTCCCCATGCACCAGCGCCTCCTGGGGCGCGAAGCTTTGGCCGGTGACAAACTCGATCTCGCAGCCACAGGTTTCCGGCAACCCCTTCAGGGCTGGGGCCAACCAGTGGATGCAGCTATGGCACTCAATGGCCAGACGCAACGGCTGCCTGGTGCTCACCTTCCCCTTTAGCCGCCACTCCAGCTCATCGATGCGGGGCAGGCACTCGGCGGCCAGCGCCAGCAGCCACTCCCCCTCCTGGGTAAAACGCAGGGGGCGGCTCTTGCGCAGATAGAGGGAGGTGCCCACCCTCTGCTCCAGTTCGGCCAGTTGATGAGAGAGCGCCGAGGCCGAGAGGTGTAACAGCTGGCCCGCCGCGGCCAGAGATCCCCCCTGCTGCAGGGCGCGCAGGGTACGCAGGTGTTTGAGTTCGATCATGAGAGACCTTCAACATCCAGTTGCAGAGGTTGCGATAGCATCCCCCACCCTAATGGAGAATTATAGCCATGTAAACATCTGGACGTCTAAATGGAGAAATGAGATGAGCAACCTGACCCACACCCTGGGCTTCCCCCGCATCGGGGCACAACGAGAACTCAAGCGCGCCCTGGAAGGCTACTGGGCTGGCAGCCTCAGCCAGGAGGAGTTGCTGGCCACAGGCCGGGAGCTGCGTCAGCGCCACTGGCAGTGGCAACAAGAGGCAGGGGTCGATCTGCTGCCGGTGGGTGACTTTGCCTGGTACGATCAGGTGCTGGGCACCTCCCTGCTGCTGGGCAATGTCCCCGCCCGCCACCGCGCCGCCTCAGGCCAAGTGGATCTCGACACCCTGTTTCGCATAGCCCGAGGCCGCGCCCCCACGGGTGAACCCGCCGCCGCCAGCGAGATGAGCAAATGGTTCAACACCAACTACCACTATCTGGTGCCGGAGTTCAGCGCCGGGCAAACCTTCGCCCTGAGCTGGTTCCAGCTCTTTGAGGAGGTGGCTGAGGCCAAGGCCCTGGGCCACCAGGTTAAACCCGTGCTGCTGGGGCCCATCAGCTACCTCTGGCTCGGCAAGGTCAAGGGCGCCCACTTCGATCGTCTGACCCTGCTGCCGCAGCTGCTCAGCGTCTACCAGCAGGTGCTGACTCGCCTGGCCGATCTGGGATGTGACTGGGTACAGCTGGATGAACCGGCCCTAGTGCTGGATCTCCCCCCCGAGTGGCAGCAGGCCTACCACCATGCCCTCACAGCACTGCAGGGCCCCTGCAAGTTGCTGCTCACCAGTTACTTCGGCAGCGTCGAGCATCACTGGCAGCTCATCCGCCAACTGCCGGTGCAAGGGCTGCATCTGGATGGCGTCGCCGCCCCGCTACCCAGCGCCGAGCGTCTGGCCGAGTTGCCGCAGGAGTGGGTGCTCTCGCTGGGGGTCATCAATGGCCGCAACATCTGGCGCGCCGATCTGAGTGCCAAATTCGACGAGCTGGCGCCACTGGTGCGTCAGTTTGGTAAGCGCCTCTGGCTGGCCAGCTCCTGCTCCCTGCTCCACTCTCCTCTGGATCTGCAAGGGGAGAGCGGCCTGGACGAGGAGGCGCGCAGCTGGTTTGCCTTCGCCCGACAAAAATGTACCGAGCTGCAGCTGCTGCAACAGGCCCTGGCTCACCCGGATGATCTCAACCTGCAGCGGTTGCGGGCCTATAGCGCGCCCATTCGTGCCCGGGCTCACTCCAGCCGGGTGCAGGATGCCGCCGTCCAGGCGCGGCTGGCCACTGTCACGCCCGAGCTGAGCCAGCGCCAGAGTGACTATCCGAGCCGAGCCGAGCAACAACGCCGCACGCTCAAGCTGCCAGCCTGGCCGACCACCACCATAGGCTCCTTCCCGCAGACCCGCGAGATCCGCGCCCTGCGCCTGAACTTCAAGCAGGGCAAACTCTCGGCTGCCGACTATGAGGAGGCCCTGAAGCAGGAGATCACCGCCGCCGTGCGCGAGCAGGAGGTATTGGAGCTGGATGTGCTGGTCCATGGCGAGGCCGAGCGCAATGACATGGTTGAGTACTTCGGCGAACAGCTCAATGGCTTCGTCTTCACCGGTAACGGCTGGGTGCAGAGCTATGGCTCCCGCTGCGTCAAGCCGCCCATCATAGTCGGTGACATCAGCCGTCCCGCCCCCATGACGGTGGCCTGGAGCCAGTATGCCCAGTCCCTGACCACCAAGCCGATGAAGGGGATGCTCACTGGCCCCCTCACCATCCTCTGCTGGTCCTTCCCCCGGGAGGAGGTGAGCCGCAAGACGCTGGCCCTGCAACTGGCGTTGGCGTTGCGTGATGAGGTGTGCGAGCTGGAGCAGGCCGGCATCAACATCATACAGATCGATGAGCCCGCCCTGCGCGAGGGGTTGCCCCTGCGCCGCCAGGAGTGGCAGGAGTATCTGGCGTGGGCGGTGGAAGCCTTCAGACTCAGCGCCGCCGGTGTCCAGGATAGTACCCAGATCCACACCCACATGTGTTACTGCGAATTTGGTGATGTGATGGAGGCGATTGCCGCCCTGGATGCCGATGTGATCACCCTGGAAACCTCGCGCTCAGATATGGAGTTGCTCGAGACCTTCCGAAGCTTCGCCTACCCCAACGAGATAGGCCCGGGTGTCTACGACATCCACAGCCCGAACGTGCCGAGCGTGGCACAGATGGAGTCCCTGCTGCGTAAGGCCGCCGAGCAGATCCCCGCCGAGCGGTTATGGGTCAACCCGGACTGCGGGCTCAAGACCCGGGGTTGGCCGGAAACCCGCGCCGCCCTGGCCAACATGGTGACCGCCGCCAAGCGGCTGCGAGCCAACCAGGCCACCCCGGCCTGATCGCGGTAGACCGAAACGCAAGAGGCCAGCGCATCTGCGCTGGCCTTTTCGATACGGGATATGGGCAAAAAGTGGGTGCCGTTGCCGTTATGTGTTGCGGCTAGTGCGACATCGACAAGGTAGCGCACACTGACACGCCGTGAACCCCTCCCTGGGGGCTACGCCGCGCCATCCATGGCGCAGAGGGTCAGCTTAGCGCTACCCCATCGCTGTGATAAGTGATCGACTATTCGGCACAGCGAATTAGGCTCGGCTTAACGGTTAGCCCGTCACCGCAAGCATGAGTCAACGAACCCGAGTGTTGATGAAATGTTCATAAAATAAAGCAGGGAGTATTCCCGTTGAGCCAACCGTTGGTGGCAAGGATGCCACCGTCGAGCCCCAGGGATGGGTTCACGGCGTGTTGGCGAAAGGGAATAACCCTGCTTTGCTCCCAACTGAATGGAATGGCATTGCACTATGGATGTGCAACACGATTAGGCAGCCGCACTAAAAGTGGGGGACAGAGGCACAGCCTCCGTATTTTCAACTCTATCAGGGCGCGAGCTTGAGGGTGCGCTGAGTGTGGGCCTTGATGCGAGCCGAGAGCTGAGCATCGCTTATCAGGCAGTGGCCATAGGAGGGGATCATGGCATGAAGCCGCTCTTGCCAGGCCGCACTCTGCATCTGCTGGGGGAAGCAGCGCTCCAGTACCTCCAGCATGGTCTTGACGCTCACGGAGGCGCCAGGTGACGCGCCAAGCAGCGCCGCCAGAGAGCCATCTTCGGCGGCGACGATTTCGGTGCCGAACTCCAGCTTGCCCCACTTCTGGTGGCAGCGCTTGATGATCTGCACCCGCTTGCCCGCGTGGGCCAGTTGCCAATCCGCCTCCCTCGCCTCGGGCACAAAGGCCGCCAACGATTGAATACGCTGGCTATGACTCTGCAGCGCCTCTTTCACCAGATAGGTGGTCAGCTCCAGGTTGGTCGAACCGGCCCCCAACAGGCTCTTGAGGTTATGGGGTTTCACCGATTTGGCCAGATCCAGGGGGGAACCATGTTTCAGGAAGCGGGTGGTGAAGCCAGCGTAAGGGCCGAAGAGCAGGCAGGGTTTGCCCGCTATGATCCGGGTATCCAGATGGGGCACTGACATGGGCGGAGCGCCAACCGGGGCCAAGCTATAGACCTTGGCATGGTGCTGGCTTACCAGCTCGGGGTTTTGGCAGATGAGCCACTGGCCGCTGACCGGGAAGCCACCATAGCCGGCCGCCTCCTTGATACCCGATTTTTGCAGCAGATGCAGAGCACTGCCACCGGCCCCCAGAAAGACAAAGGGGCTCTCCAGGGTGAAGCGCTCGCCACTCGGCTGTTTTTGGGCTTTGAGGAGCCAGCTTTTTTTGCCATCGTGCTGGCGGTGCAGGGTCGTCACCTTGCAGCTGGTCAACAGCTCGAAGTGGGCATGTTGCTGCAGATAGCCGATGAGCGTTCGGGTCAGGGCGCCAAAGTTCAGATCGGCCCCCTGCTCGATGCGCGTGGCCGCCAGCTTCTGCTCGGGAGCGCGCCCGGCCAGCATCAGTGGCATCCACTGCTCCAGCGTCTGGCGATCTTCAGACCACTGCATCTGCGCAAAGAAGTGATGAGAGCTGAGCGCAGCATGGCGCGCCTTGAGGTAGGCTACCTCCTGCTCGCCCCAGACGGCACTCAGATGAGGCACTCGATTGATAAAGCTCTCTGGCGCTATGGCCTGGTCAGCGGTTTCCACCAGATGAGACCAGAACTGCAAGGAGAGTTCGAAGGCGGCATTGATCTCCAACGCCCGCTCAATCTGGATAGCCCCCCCCGGCTCTTGCGGTGTGTAGTTGAGTTCGCAATAGCCCGCATGCCCGGTTCCCGCATTGTGCAGCGCGGCCGAGCTTTCCATGGCGACATCCGGCAACTGCTCTAACATGCAGATATGCAACTTGGGGTCCAGGCGGTGGATCAGCATCGCCAGGGTTGCACTCATGATACCGCCGCCCACCAAAGTCACATCTGCTTGTATTGCCGCCATAACTCAAACCTAACCAGAGCCGGAAAAGGCTCAAATTATATATATTTTTTACCCGGCATGCCCTGCTTTTCTCTGCCGCCCCACTGGGTGGGCCCTACCAACCCAGGGCAAGCCGGTTACACCCTACGCTCGGCACCAGGTAAGAGGTAAGCGAGGGGGTACTCGGCTCAGGAGCCTCTCCTCAGAAGCAAGTCGCTATCGATAGGTACAAACCGGGTGGCGGCATTGATAAGGGAGAGCGCCGTCAGTTGCGGTACGCCATACACTTCCGTTTGCACACCGAACTCCTGGTAGAGCTTATTGAGCAGCAGATCGAAGTCGCCATCGCCCGAGGCCAGCACCACCACATCGGCGTTTTTGGCATAGGCCATGGCATCCAGCGTGATGCCCACATCCCAATCCCCCTTGGCTGTGCCATCTGCGCGGCGGATAAAGGGCTTCAATTTGACCTCAAAGCCTATGGCTCTGAGTATGTTCTGAAATTGCCGCTGCTTTTCATCGCCCTTATCTATGGCATAGGCGATGGCTTTGACCACCTGGCGGTTGGCCGTCACGGTTTTCCAAAAGGCGTTATAGTCGAAATTGCACTGGTAGGCTTGTTTGGTGGTGTAATAGACATTTTGCACATCAACAAGCAGGACTATCTGTTCCATACAGCCTCTGGGGCGTGGGATTAAGGGGCGATGATATACCGGATTGCCATCAAGACTCAGCCCGCGTCAGCAATCATCTGGCCACAGATGTCATTTAAGCGCTAAGTTTGGCCACACTCCCCTCTACGCTCGCCGCAGGCACAGATCGTAAGGCGGGAATGTTGCCGACCATGCGGCCAATGCAGCAGGGGCGAGCGAGCAGGGCCAAGGTGCTTGCGCCCCCGACCCGCTATGGATTATTGATTCAGATGCGCGCTGGCATACTCGATCGGGTCGAGTGAGATGCGAATAAGCCCGGTAAAGGGATCGTCCATCTCCAGCAGCAGAAAGACGGCGCAACCCACAGAGAGGGCGCAGAGCGAGTGCACCACAACCACAGTCTTGTTGGTGGGCGAGAGCAGGCCGTAACTGGTGAAGATTACGGTGAGCCAGAAGATGAGAATGTTGACAAAGGGCGAAGGCACCGAATTTTTGGCCCCGGAAAACAACAACCAGCGTACCTGTAACAACTTCTCCGCCAGCGAGGAGGCGTCGGACTGTAATCCGGCCTGAGCCTTGCTCTTGGGTTGCAGTTCACGAATTTCATCGGCCATGGCCTCGGGGGCGGTACGGATGGCGCTCTTGGAGGGATCCAGTTTGGTGGCAGACTCATCCTGCATGGCGCCAAGCCGTTGCCGGACTATCGTCTGCAGATTTTTCCGGATGGGCAGGGTCTCGTCACCATAACGGGCCAGCACCCGATCCAGGGCCAAGACTTCAATGGCAGACTGTCTGACGGTCTTGTCGACGGTATCAAACTGGCTTTTGGCCGTGGCGGTCACAAAGCTGAGGATCAGTGCCGTCATGGTGGCGATGAGGCCGATGGCCAGTTTAATAGTATCTTTTGAATCTGAATCCAAGTGTTGGTCCGGCAGACGCTTACGTAAAGCCATACCGCCCATTGAACCAATAAACGTTGATAAAACAACAACAATACCAATAATCGAGGCGTTCAATTCTACTGCTCCCTGCAATGCACTCTGTGCTCTAAACTATCCAAGCCACAACGCTGGGGAATTTAGCTATACGTCGTGGAAAAACCGAGGCATGGCGGATGCAAAACGCCCCCCACCTATGGTTCCATGGAGAGAAGAGACACGAGGCAGGGCACCGCCAAAACCTGAAGGGCCCGCATGCTAACACAGATGGCTTCTGTATAAAAACCAAGAAATGATGAATAAATATACAGAGATGATGAAAGGGGTATCACTGGGCCCCTGACCGGGAGACGAGCCCGGAGGGGCTGACCACTGGCTAGAGAAACTGCCAGCTAAACCCCGCCTGCAGTTGCCAGCACCAAGGCAGCAGACCATAGGTGGTGCGGGAGTCACCGAACATGCGCTGCCCCTCCAACCACCAACGAAAGTTCTCCGTGGTGAGCCAGGTATGCCGCAGCTGGCTGATGGCGCTCCTGTCCTGGGCCGCCATGGCGGCAATCTGGATCTGCCGCTCCTCATTTTCCCAGTTGTATTGGGCAAACAGACTCTGGTGTTCGGTATCGCGCCGCGTCTCACTCACCGGCAAGCGGGAGAGCCACTTGCCATCGCGACCTGATACCTGTTGCCAGAGCTGCAGATAGCTGAGGCTGCTGCTATCGTAGCCGTACTCCAGCATCACGCTCTGGGTCTCCCCCTGCCACATGCCGCCCAACATCAGGTTGAGTTTCTCTGCACCACGCTCCCGGCTAGCCCAGGAGCCGTGCCAGGACCAAGGATCCTCACTCTCGTAGACAAACGTGCCCCCCACCCCGGTGGGCGAATCCTGATACTTCTGCAGCAGCCCCGTCAGCAACCAGCCCTCCTGCTCGAACTGTATCACCCCACCCCACTGGGCCTGACCGCTGTAAAGAGGCGTGGAACCTTCGCTGGCCGCCACCAGATGGCCGCTCCACTGCTCATCAAACCAGTGAGTCAGCGTTACCATGGGGGTGCCCACATCCGGCAGGAAGTCATCGAATGGGCTGGTCGCCGCCTGAAAGAAACCGGCGGGATGGGTGGAGTAGGAAGGGTCGAGATCCAGGGTGAACTTGCCCAGCTGCAGCTGGGTGCTCTCCCCCAGCATGGGGTGCCAGTAGAGCTGACCCAAGGTGTAGCTACTGGCATCCTGGCCTTCGCTGCCCAGCCACTGGTGCTGCAAGTTGACATAGCCGCTGGCCCACCAACTTTCGGCTGCCCACTCCCCGGCGAGCAAGGTCTCCGCCGTATTGGCCCGTGCCGGCCAAAGTGGCGACTCGCGCAGCTCATAATCACGCACCCGACTCGACCAGGCGAGGCTCCCGCCCAGGGTCGCCTCCTCGTCAGGATCCGGGCGCCGCGGCAGTCCGGCTCGAGCAAATAACGAGATACAACAAAACCCCAGCAAACAGGGCCAAACCCCGTATTGTCGCCAGCCAGCACGCATGATTACATCCTTGTCACCAAGATACCGGGCCAGCCTAACGCCAGCGACTTCTTTTGAACACCCAAGAGACCCCAATAGCCAGAGCTCGCAGGGCAGTAAGCCTCCGCTCCGCCTAACTGCCGCTCCGCTGGGCGTATGCCCTCTCTCCTTGCCCGCGCTGCATCAACAGATGGCAGAGCAGGGCCAGCAGGATACCGATAGCCATCACAGCAGCCATGGGCACGGGGGAGTGGGTGGGCAAGCTGTTGACCACGATCCCGGCCAAGGCGCCGGCCCCAAAACGCAGGGTGCCCGCCAGAGCCGCAGCGGTGCCGGCATTGGCAGGGAAGAAGCCGAGGGCATGACTGGTGGCATTGGCGCCGATCACCCCCATCTGCCCCACATAGGCCACCACGGGCAAGACCACACCCCACAAGCCCCCCCAACCGGTGACGCTATTGAGCAGCAAGATCGCCCCCGCCGCACTGGCCAGAAACAAGCCCAGTCGCAACATGGGCAGCAGGCCCACCCGCTTCACCAAGCGGCCATTGATGAAGGTCATCACCATCAAGAGCAAGACGTTGAGACCGAAGAACAGACCATAGTGCTGGGGCGAAACGCCAAAGTATTCAATATAGACATAGGGGGAGCCGCTGATGAAGGCGAACATCCCCGCCGAGGCGAATGTCCCCGCCAGCAGGCTGCCCATGGCACGGCGATGGGTCAACACCTTGCCGTAGTTGGCTAACACGGCCCCCAACCGCAGTGGCTGTCTGAGTTCGGGTTTGAGGGTCTCGGGAATAAAGCCGGCGATGGCCAACCAGACCAAGACGCCCAGCCCCGCCAGCAGCAAGAAGATACTATTCCAACCCAGGGCCAGCATGGCCCCCCCCAGCAGCGGCGCCAGCAGGGGCGCCAGGGTCATAGTCAGGATCACTATGGTCATGGCGCGCACAAACTCGCTGTCACTGAAGAGATCCCGCAGCAGCGCATTGACCACCACAGCCCCCGCCGCACCGCCTATGGCCTGCAACAAGCGGAAAGTCAGCAGCATGGGCAGAGTATCGGCCAGGGCGCAGCCGATGGAGGCCAACGCGAACAGGCCGACGCCAAACAGGATCACCGGCTTGCGGCCAAAGCTATCGGCCATGGGGCCATAGAAGAGCTGGCCTAGGGCAAAACCCGCCAAGAAGCTGCTCACCGTCAGCTGTACCGCCGCCACATTGCTGCCCAGATCCCGGGCAATGGCGGGAATGGCCGGCAGATACATATCCACCGCCAATGGGGTTAAACCAGAGAGAGTACCTAGCATAACCAGGAGCCAGATAGAGGATGTGCGCATAGAGATCGAATTCCTGAAGAAGCTCCTGCTGAGTGTAACGGATAAATTGATCGTCATCACATAAAAAAGCCTCATTCTTGACCGACACAACCGCTTCGCAATCCAGGTGGGGCATGGGAGAATAGCCGCCATTCACGCCCCGGCGGTAACGCAGGAGTGACATCGTCTATGTGCAAGGATACACAATGAAAACCACCCTATTGAGTGTGCTGCTTCTGTTGCTGACCGGCTGCAGCCTGGTCTCCAAGGAGCAGTGTCTGCACCATAACTGGTATGGACGTGGCTATAATGATGCCAAGAAGAACCGTCCCCTCACCTACGGCCAACAGTACTTCCAAGCCTGCCGCAATCAGGGGGTCTATCTGGATCTGGCGCCCTGGCAGCGGGGCTACCAGAAGCAGATCAAGGAGCAGTGCCCGGTCAGCAAGGCACAAAGCCTGGCCCAGAGTGCGCCGCCCTACCAGGGCACCTGCCTGAGCCAGCCAGAATTCAGCCGCGCCTACCAGCAGGCCAGGCGTGACGCCGAAGCCGCCGCTCACCTGCGAGAGCTCGAGAAGCAGCTCGATAGCGTACACATAGAGAAATCGCGCCTGCTGGGCAAGCAGGATCAGGCCTCCTTGCAGCGCGCCCGCGAACTGGAGTGGCAATCCTTCCAACTGGATCAGGAACTGCTGGAACTACGCCAGCCCCTGGCGGTGGAAGCCGAACCGGTCAACAAATTTTAGGAGCTCGTCATGTCCCCTCTGCGGCGTCTCATCACCCTGGGCCTGCTCTCCGGCTTGGCCGGTTGCAGCGCCCTCTCCCAAGAGGAGTGCCAGAGCAGTGACTGGTATAGCCTGGGCTACCAGGATGGCCAGGCAGGCAAAACCCAGGGCCAGCTGCAACGCTACGCCAAGAGCTGTGGCGAATATGGCCTGCGCCCTGATGCCGCCCGCTGGCAGAGCGGCTATGCCAAGGGGTTGGAGTTCTACTGCATTCCCGAGCTGGCCTACACCAAGGGCAAGGCCGGGGATGAGTATCAGGGGGTCTGTCCCAACGATGCCAGCTTCCGCGCCAGCTATAACAAGGGACGCCGGGAGTACCTGTTCGACCAGGAGCTGGAGGAGATAAATCAGCGGCTGGGCCGGATCTATGATGAACGCGACCAGTTGTTCCGCCGCTATCGTCATAGCGATGATGACGAGATGCGCCACGAGATCCGCAGCCGACTGGACAGGCTGGAGTGGATGGAGATGGACCTGCGCCACCACAAGCTAGAAGTGCAGAGCCAGCAGTTGGAGTGAGCCCGGTCGCGGGACTCACCCCACCCGAAATTGTCATATTAGTTTCAAGGTTATTTCCTAGACTCGCAGCAAACTCCGCCTGGATGCTGCTGCCCCATGAAAATCGCCCACTTCTCCCTGCTCTCATCCCTCTTGCTGTTCTCCCTGGCCTGTGTGCTCTGCGGCAGCCTCTACCTGGCGGCCCACCAGCTAGGCACGCAGGAACAACGCCTGCAACAGTTCGAGCAGCTCAAGGAACGAGTGAGCCTGGAGAGCCAACGACTCATCGCCAACTACCTGCTGAACGGCGATGCCAGCCACCTCAGCCAGGCGCGCCAACATTTGCAACAGGCGGATCACACCCTGGCCGCATGGCCGGAAACCCTCAGCCAAGCCGCACGTCACCCCCTGCAACGGCTCACCCAGAAGATGGGCGGCGAGTATCTGGCGGCCGGTAAACTCTCGGGCAACAGCCAGCAACTGCTGCAACACGCAGAGAGCGAGATGATGAGCCAGCTTTCCAGCCTGAGCCGCTACGCCATCACAGCCAAACAGCCCGGCAGCAGCGACTACCTGACGCTGGTGGCCGGGATGATGCCCGGCGTCGCCAAGTTGGCCCAGTTGCGAGAAAATCTGATGAGCAGCCGGGATCCGCGCCTGCTCGACGCCTTGCGTTTTGAACTGACCGCCCTGCAACAGCAGATGACCCAGCTGCAGGCCCTGCCCCTACTCGGCCTGAAGAGCAGCAGCGAGGAGGAGTTCCCCGCCCTGGGCGAAGCCCAGGCGGCCGCCGATCTGGGTGAGGAGCCCAAGAGCGAATTGGCCAGCCTGCTGGCGCGCTATCCCAAGGAGCTGGAAAATACCCGGCAAGCCCTCAGCCAACAGCAACAGATGCGCGAGCAGTTGAAAACCGACTTCGCCCAAGCCGAGCGCGGCATACTGGCACTGGGCCACACCTTTGTGGCTGAGCAGAAGCAGCAACTGCGCCAGGTGGGGCTGACCCTGGTGACACTGGCGGCTATTCTGGTGCTGTTTGCCCTGCTCTCCTTCCTGTTCCAGCAGCGGCTGGTGGTCTCACGCCTGGCCCTGCTGCGTAACGCCTTCCGCCACCTGGAGCTGACGGGCCGCCCCGAGCCGCTGCCCGTCTCCCATCAGCACAGTGAACTGGGAGAGATAGCCACCAGCTTTAACCATCTGATGCAGCAGCTGAGCAGCCAGCAGAACGAGAAGGAGCAGCAGTTGACCCATATCTCCCAGAGCCTGGACGAGATGGTCACCCAGGTGCGCAGCATACAGAGCCAGGCTCAGCAGACCGATGGCGTGATCGCCGAAGGGCAAAATATGAGCCAGCAACTGACCCTGCTGGCGGAGGAGGTGCAACAAGTCTCGCGGGATATCGCCCTGCATGCCCGTCACAACGAGGAAGCCATGCTGCACAGCCAATCCCTGGTGCAGGAGCTGCAGGCCGCCACCCGCCGCACCGGTCAGGCTGTGGAAGCCAGCCAAGGCTCACTGCAGCAGTTGGATGGATCCATGAACAGTGCCACCGCCATAGTCGATGTCATCAGCCATATAGCCGAGCAGACCAATCTGCTGGCCTTGAATGCGGCCATCGAGGCGGCGCGGGCCGGTGAGGCGGGACGCGGTTTTGCCGTGGTGGCTGACGAGGTGCGCCACCTCTCGGGTAGCACCCAGAGCTCGCTGACCCAGATACTGGCCATCTTCGACCAGCTCAAAGCGGCCACCCGTGCGCTGAGCCAGACCATACACGCCATCGCCGAGGCCTCACGGCTGCAGCAGCAACATGCCGATAGTCTGTGGGAGACGGCGCAAGGGGTTCGAGTCAAGGCCCAGAGCACGGCAGTGATCGCCGATCAGGGGGCAGGCAATGCCAACAGCCAGGTGGAGAAGCTGCTGAGCTTTACCGATGTGATGGGGGTGATGCGCCAGCAATCCCTAACCGTGGCCGAGCAGTCCGAACAGGTGGCGCAGCATATCCAGACCCAGGCCGGTCGTATCACCGCCACCCTGGAGCGGGCGGCGTGATAAGCGATACGCTGCGACAGCGGCCTCTCAGGCCGGGTTCAATGCCGCCAGAATATAGAGATCGAAGCGGTTGCTCTTGGTCTCGATGCAACTGCTGGGTTGATGCTCGTTGAGCCAGCCGGCGTAGTCGGGGCGTTTGACCACCACCCGCTTGCTGGCCACCGCCAGGGCGGCAGGCAGCAGGGCATCGGCATCCAGATCCGGCCCCACCAGCGACTGGAAGACCCGCATCTCCTTCTTCACCAGGGCTGACTTCTTCTTATGAGGGAACATAGGGTCCAGATAGACCACATCCGGGCGAAACTCCAGCTGCTGCAGTTGGCTGAGAGCCGAGCCATGACGCAGGCTCATGCGCTGGCGCATCCAGTCACCAATCTCCGGGTCTTGATAGGCGCGAGCCAGACCATCGGCCAACAGTGCCGCCACAATCGGGCTGCGCTCCAGCATCACCACCTGGCAACCCAGGGAGGCGAGCACAAAGGCATCCCGCCCCAGCCCAGCCGTAGCGTCCACCACCAAGGGATTAAGCCCGGACTTGAGCCCCACCGCTTTGGCAATCGACTGACCCCGGCCACCGCCGAACTTGCGCCTGTGGGCTACGGCCCCCTCGACGAAGTCCACATACACGGCACCCAGAGTGGGCTCATCCAGCTTGCGCAGCTCCAGATGCTCAGGGGTCCAGACCAAGGCAAACGGGGCTGCACAGGTAACGCCCGCCAAGTGTGTCGCCAGGTTTTCCGCCTCGATCTGACGGCTTGGGCACTCGGCCACCACTGTGATCGGATACATTCCCTCTCCTACTCGCCCTCATGGGAGGCGCCATCTTACCAGAGATGACGCCGTCCCTCACGCCAGCATAGTGATGAAGCCGAGCGCACCTGAAAGCGGCTGGCCCTCATCTTATTAGCCGAGATGACGCCATCCCTCACCAACATCATCATGAGGCTGAACTGACCTGAAAGCGGCTGGCCCTCATCTTATTAGCCGAGATGACGCCATCCCTCACCAACATCATCATGAGGCTGAACTGACCTGAAAGCGGCTGGCCCTTATTTTATTAGCCGAGATGACGCCATCCCTCACCAGCATCATCATGAGGCTGAGCTGACCTGAAAGCGCCCCGCCATCAAGGTGAGATCGCCTATGGTGTGGCGCGTTTGGGTGACACTCAAGGAGAGATGTTCCAACGCCGACTGCATGGCACCGGCGACGCCGGCTACCTCCGCCGCCTCATCGGCATGGGTGCGCCCCTGCTCCGTCAGCTCATGTATGGTAGTGAACAGCCGCTCGACTATCTGGGAGTGACCACTGTTCTCCCCTGCTGCCTGCTCGGCGATGCGCAGCCCCTCCTCCATATTACCCATCCCCTGCTCCATCACACTCACCGCATCGCTGGCCTGCTGCTGCACCTTGGCGATCATCGCCTCGATCTCGGTAGTGGAGGCGCGGGTGCGCTCGGCCAGTGTGCGGACTTCATCTGCCACCACGGCAAAACCGCGCCCCGCCTCGCCAGCCCGCGCCGCCTCGATGGCGGCATTGAGCGCCAGCAGGTTGGTCTGGGCAGCAATGGCCTGGATCACCCCGACTATGTTACCTATCTCCCGCGTGCTGTTACCCAGCTCACCTAGGGTGTTGGCGGTAGCTCCCACTGTTTCGCGGATGCTCAGGGTACGCTCCGAGACCAAGGTAAACTGCTGGCGCGCGGCGGCGGCCTGCTCGCCCATGGCCTGCTGCATCTGGGCGGCGGTCAGGGAGGCCGAATCCAGTTGCGTCATCTGCTGTTCCAGCGATGCCAGGGTGCGGGCCATGGCCGACATCACCTGGCTCACCGCCACGGCGGTACTGCCGTTGTGCTGCTGCATCTGCTGGTTATCCTGCTCCAACGCCTGGCTGGTGAACCGCACCCGGCCTAATGTGGCGTCCAGATTATCCACCAGGCTGTTGACCCACTGGGTCATGATCCCGGTCTCGTCACTGACCAGAGTTGATCGATCCAGCCGTAACTTGAGGTTGGCCTCCCCTTCGGCGATACGACGCAACATGCCGATCACCTGGCGCAACCGCCCGGCCAGGGGGCGGGCAAACAGGCGGTTGAAGCTCCAGCCGCCCAGCAACAGTCCCAGCAGTTGCACGCCCATGGCCTGAGGCAGCGCCAGGTTCAGACTCCAGGCCAGGGCAAACGCGCCCCCCCAGGCCGGCAGCAGGGTGGCGTACGCCCCCATCAGCAGACGATAACTGACCGAGCGGTAGCGGTAGACCTCCTCCAGATCCGCCTCACACATCATGCCCCACAGATCCGGAGAGCCAGGCAGGCGGAAGGTGATCCCCTTCCCTATCACCGGGATATGGCGGTAGTCGGAGTAACCAGGAAAGGTGACATAGAGGTTGTGGCCGCGCCGTATGGTCTCGCGCACCCCGGGGTGCAGCTGGCCTGTGGCCGGATCATTAAACTTGAGCTCCAGTTCGGTATGTTCACGGATGCGCACCACCCCATAGGCGGTGTGGACTCCATCCTTCAGATTGTCGCCCAAGGAGAAGGTGCGATCCTCGAAACGGGAGCGGGAGAGCGCGGTGCCGGGCGCGATCTGGGGATCCAGCACAGACTCCACCATGAAGAGGTAGTTATCCCCGGACTCGTGAAAGATGTGGCCCGCTTCGCGCTGGATCAGATCGCCGATGACATCGTTGGGCACCCGGGCACCCAGGATACAGAGCAGTTGTCCCCCCCGCAGCACGGGCTGGTAGAACATCAGGGTCACAGCGTCATGGAAGGGGGAGCTGGTGGCCCCCAACTCCAGGGTCAGCGGGTCACGGTAAGGGCCATGCAGCAGAGGGCCGCGACGGATCCGCTCCAGCACAGCGGGGGGGATCGGCTCCCGGCGACTGCGGCTAGTGGCCGAGCTGGCCAAGAGGCGCCCCTCGCCATCGACGACAAACAGCTCGCTGGCATCGCGCAGCTTAGGGCCATGTTGCTGCAACCACTCTGCCGTAGGCGCCGCGGGCAGGATCTCCGCCAAGGAGGCCAGCAAGCGCCACTGCTGTTCGGCCCACTCCACCAACAATAGCTTGCGGGTGGCAGCGAAGCTGTCGAAGGCCTGCTCCATGGCCTCGACCCTATCCCGATTGCGGCGATAGGCCCAGCCCATCTGGAGCTTGCCCTGCTTGCCGAACCAGGGCAGCCACCCTTTTTCCGCAGACGACAACGCCATCTGCTCGCTCTGTAGATGCATAATTATTCCTTGTCCTTCGCTATCTATTTATTTTTCTGGCGGGGAGCAAAGCAAGGGCCGTGCCCAGAATTGAAGCAGGCCTGTCATAGCTGACAGGCCTGCGCAGAACCCAAAGATCGATAACTGGGCGCCAAATTGGTGCCACGCACCCAAATAGATCAATTGCTTACATGGGTGGCAGACTCTGGCCAACGGCATTGCCCTGTTGCGGGGAGAGTAGCGCCAGGTAGGCGAGCAAAGCCGACAAAGCGAGGGGGCGACTGAAGAGATAACCCTGGGTATAGGCGCAGCCATGGCGGCAGACGAACTCCTGCTGGGCCTCGCGCTCTATCCCTTCGGTGACCAGCTGCATGCCTAAATTATGCACTATGCTGAATAGCCCCTGCAGCAGCAGGGTATCCTGATGATGCTCAGGTATCTGGTTGACGAAGGAGCGATCTATCTTCACCAGATCCAGCGGATAGAGGCGCAGATAGTTGAGGGCCGAGAAGCCGGTGCCAAAGTCATCGATGGCGATCTGACAACCCGCCTGGCGCAGAGCACGAAGGCGGGCCCCCTGCTCCTCCGGCTGGGTCATGAAGAGAGATTCGGTGATCTCGAAGATAATATGCTGGGGCTCCAGGCCATGGGCCCGAATCGTCTGCAGCCACTCCCGACCATCCAGGCTCAGGGTATTGAACTCCAGGGTGGAGCGATTGACCGACATCTGCAACCAGCCATAGCCCAACTGATGCAGTTGGCGCAGATCCCGGCAAGCCTGGGCCAGCAGCAGCTCACCCAGGGTCTGGATCAGGCCACTCTCTTCGGCCAGGGGGATAAAATCCAGCGGGGAGATAACCCCCAGCTCAGGGTGCTCCCAGCGCGCCAAGGCCTCCAGCTTGGCCACCCGTCCCACCCGGTTATCCCAGATGGGTTGGTAAGCCAGGGTAATCTCGCCCTCGGTGATAGCCAGTTGCAAACCGCGCGACAGGGTCTCACGTCGGGCCAGGTGGGCCATCATGTTGGCCGAGAAGCAGAGGTAGGCCCGCTTCTGTCGCCGCGCCTCGAACAGGGCCTGATCCGTGTGCCGCAGCAGATCCGCCGAACTCTGGCCATCCAGGAGCCAAAGGGCACCACCCAGGGTGGCGCTCAACCTAAGCTTGCGCGGACCCACCGCAAACGGCCGCCGCACCAGCTCCAGCACAGAGGCCACCCAACTGGCGAGCTCCGCCTCCTGGGTCACGCCCGGCAACAGCAGGGCAAAGCCATCGCCCCCGACCCGTCCTACCGGGAGTTGGCTGCCAGCCAGTTGCCGCAACCGCTCGGCCAGGCGCTGCAGCAGCAGATCGCCAGTCTGGTGATCCAGTTGAGTATTGATCTGGCGAAAATCATCGAGATCCAGGGAGAGCAACGCGAAAGGAATCCCCTGCTGACAGAGCGCTTCCACTTCCCCATAAAAACCGGGGCGATCCAGCAGACCCGTCAATGGGTCCAGCAGGCGCGCCTCCAGAACCGGCGCTTCACTCTCGCCAGGAGCC
This sequence comes from Pseudaeromonas sp. HNCC25DJ180, assembly GCF_055413345.1. Taxonomy (NCBI): domain Bacteria; kingdom Pseudomonadati; phylum Pseudomonadota; class Gammaproteobacteria; order Aeromonadales; family Aeromonadaceae; genus Pseudaeromonas; species Pseudaeromonas sp. HNCC25DJ180. The sequence continues at coordinate 152,327 of NZ_JBVAYF010000003.1, read as the reverse complement.
CTCTCCTGCAGGTTGAGCAAGGCCACCAGCGGGCCGTTGGGTTGCACCTGGCGACAAATCGTCACCAACTCCCGTAGCAGGCGACCACTCTTGTGACGGCTCCAGAGCTGACCCTGCCACAACCCTTGCTCCTGCACCGTCTGGCGAATCGTCGCTAATAGGGTCGCCCCGTGCAGGCCACTGCGCAACACAGGTGCCAGATGCCCCACCAGCTCGGCCGCCAGGTAACCAGAGAAGCGCTCGAAGGCGGTATTGACCCGCTGTATGACTCCCTCATCATCGAACAGCACCACACCGGAGCTCAGCGACAACAGGGCATCAGGATCTCGGGGTAGTCGTGCTGAGTTGGGGTTCGGCAGGGTTGGCGTCAACATGAGCCGCGCCCTCTTCTCCCTGCCAAGCGATTGTCCCCAGCCATAACCCTACTCCTCTGCGATTAACATCAATGGGTTGCGACAGAAGCAAGGAGCGTGCCTAGCTGGAGAAGCCGGCTAATCGTGCAGGTTGACTACTTTGCCCCGGCTCCTTATCAGCTGGGCCAGATACTCCTGCAGTTGCAACAGTGGCAGCGGGCGACAGAAGTAGAAGCCCTGAATGTGCTGGCACCCTCTGTCCAGCAGGAAGTCCAACTGCTCAACACACTCCACCCCTTCGATCACCAACTCGATCTCCAGGTTATGCACCAGCTTGATGACCCCATCCAGCAGTTGCGCGCTCTGCTCACACTGGGGAATAGGCTGGATGAAACTGCGATCGATCTTGATGATGTCGATGGGAAAGGTGCGCAGGTAGCTCAGAGCCGAGTAGCCGGTACCAAAATCATCGATGGCAATCTGACAACCCGCCTCGCGCAGGGCATGCAGCCGTTGGCGATTCAGGCTCTGATTTTCCAGCAACAGGGATTCGGTGATCTCGAAGATGATGTCCGAAGGGGGCACCCCCGCTCGCGCCAGGGAGGCTAACCACTCCTTACCCGTGGGGCCCAGGCTCTGGAACTCCAGGGTAGAGCGGTTGAGCGCCAACTTGATGCCACGGTATCCTGCCGCCTGCAGGGCCAGCAGATCACCACAGGCGCGCTCCAGCACCCACTCACCCAACTGCTGGATGAGGCCACACTCTTCCGCCAGGGGAATGAAGTCGGCGGGTGAGATGGGACCCCGCAGCGGGTGATGCCAACGCACCAGCGCCTCCAGCTTACTCACCTGCTGGCGCTTGGAATCAAATACCGGCTGATAGACAACCTGCAGCTGACGCCGTTGGATCGCCTCGGCCAGATCCCGCTGCAACGTCAGTCGATTCTGCCAGGCCGAGCGCATGGCCTGACTGAAGAAGCAGAGTGTCTGATGGCTCTGCTGGGCCGCGCCCAACGCCTGTTCGGCATTGCTCAGCAGCTCATCGGCATTGGTCGCATCCTGAGGCCAAAGCGAAACCCCGAAAGAGGCCGACATGTAGTGCTGCTGCGTCGCCAGCATAAAGGGGGTCGCCAGGCATGCCTGCAACTGCGCCAACCTGGGCTCGGCCTCCTGCTGGCTATGAATACCGGGCAGAATGAAGGCAAACTCATCCCCGCCGATGCGAGCAATCCACTCCCCTGGCTCCGCTATGGCCTGGAAGCGACGGGGCAGCTCACGCAATATCTCGTCCCCGGCGTCATGGTCCAGGCTGTTGTTGACGCTACGCAGGTTGTTAAGATCCAGCACCAGCAAGGCAAAGGGTTCCCGCTCCCCACAACGCTGCACCAGAGTGCGGGTGAAGAAATCCCGGTTGGGCAATTGCGTCAGCTGATCATAGCTGGCCAGACTGACCAGTTGCACCTCGGCGGCCACCTGGTTACGCCGCACCGCCTCCAGCTCCATCTCCCGTCCCAGCAGGGGTGCCAGCAATCGCAACAGCGTGTACGCCGGGTGATCCGCTCTGGGCTGTGCCTCGGACCAGTAAAGTTGTAACACCCCCAAGGGGGTTCCCTCCTGACTATAGAGGGGGCAACCCAAGGCATCATGCCAAGGCATGAGGGGCATCAGCAGATCCAGAGGCGTTTCATCGCTGTAATACCACGCTTGCCCGCCGTGCAGTATGGACTCCTGGATCGAGTCGATAACCCGCATGGAGGGGAGATAATGCAGGCCATTCGACTCCCAGCAGACTATGTCATGCAGGCGTTCGCGATGAACATTGAATCGAGCCAGCACTAGGCGGACGCAGGGGATGATCGCGGCTAGCTCCTGCAACAAGACCCGGTAGAAGGCCTCACCACGCAGCCGCGCTATGGTGCTTGAGATATGGCAAACCTGCTGTAGATACCGTTCCATGGCATGCCGTCCCAAAGAAGGAGTAAAAACACAGGCTAAGGCATTAGCTTAAGCTCATGCAAAGCCTGCTTAATTTAACAGTGGCATTTTGCGGAAAGGGTCATAAAAACATGGGATGCCCTCCCCATACGGCTGGGAAGGATCTCACGGAAAGCCGCTCGGGCTTGGACTATGGTAAAGGTCAGGTCACGGTTACTAACTGAGGGAAATCCAATGAGCGAACGGGACAAGATGCGCAGCGGTGAGGCCTTCGATGGTCGAGATCCCGAGATCATGGCGCTACGCGACCGGGGGCAGACCCTGTTACGCCAGCTGAATCACTACCAGGCGGGCGATGAAAGCCACGCCCTGCTCTGTGCCGAACTGTTCGAGCATTTCGGCCCCGGCAGCATTGTCTCGACCCCCTTTTGTTGCGAGTTTGGCAGCAACATCCATATCGGCACCCATAGCTACATCAACTTCAATGTCACCATGCTGGATGTGGGCCCCATTCATATCGGCGATAACGTCATGATAGCCCCCAACGTCCAGCTCTATACCGCCACCCATGATGAAGAGGCGCTAGCGCGGCGCAGTTGGAACGTCTACGGCAAGGCCATCACCATAGAGGATGATGTCTGGATAGGTGGCGGCGCCATCATCTGCCCTGGCGTCACCCTGGGGGCGCGCAGCATAATCGGCGCCGGGGCCGTGGTCACGCGGGATATTCCCGCCGACTCGGTCGCCGTTGGCAACCCGGCTCGGGTCATCCGCCAGGTGGCCTCGGGTCACCACGGCTGAGCCGTGAGCCAGAGGCTTGGCCTCGACTCATCCAGCGCAGCTGGATGACCTCGACTTGGTTGCCACCCTAGAGTGGCGTACGCTGCGCTCCCCTCCTTCAGTTTGAGTCTTGCCTATGACCATTCAGCGCCAGGATCTGGCCGAGTTGGCGGTCTTCGCCGCCGTGGCCCGCCACCAGAGCTTCGTTCGGGCAGCCGAGGAGCTGGGGGTCACCGCCTCGGCCATCAGCCATGCGCTCAAGGCGCTGGAGCAACGGCTGGGGGTGCGCCTGCTCAACCGCAGCACCCGTGCCGTGGTTCCCACCGAGGTGGGACAGCGACTACTGGCGCGCCTGGAGCCCACCCTGAATGAACTGGCCGAGGCACTGGGTGAGGTGACCCGCCATAGCGATGAGCCCATGGGCCAGTTGAAGCTATGCGCGACTCGCTCGGCCATAGATGAACTACTCGCCCCCGTGCTGCTGGAATATCTGACTCGCTACCCGCGGATGCAGGTGGAGGTGGTCGAGCAGGATCTGCTGCCTCGGCTCATTGAGGATGGCTACGATGCGGCCCTCTACTATGGGGATCTGCTGCCCAAGGAGATGATCGGCATACCTCTGGGCCCGCCCCAGCGCTATCTGGTGGTGGCCTCCCCTGACTACCTGGCCCGACATGGTACCCCCCAACACCCGCGGGAGCTGGGGCAGCACGCCTGTATCGGCTATCGCCTCACGGCCACCCGCCACTACCGCTGGAGTTTCAGCGAAGAGGGGCGACAGTTGGAGATAGAGGTAAGCGGCCCCCTGACCGCCAGCACACCCAGCCTCTATCTGGGCGCGGCACGCCAAGGCATCGGCCTGGTCTACTGCCTGGAGGATGAAGTGCGCCCGCTCCTGGAGCGAGGGGAACTGGTGTGCGTACTGGAGCCATGGAGCCCCACCTTCAGCGGCTTTCATCTCTACTATCCCAGTCGTCATCAGATGGGGCTCGGCCTGCGCTGCCTGGTCGACATGCTAAAAGCACGCTACCTGCCGAGTTAGTGAGCCACATTCATCAATCCATCAAATTAAACCGCCATTATCAAATGGCATTGTTTAACCTAGACTGGGTTCCCCATTAGCAAGCGGTGATCAGCATCATGCACCCCGCATGACCCATGAGACCATTTCTCTTTCCACGGGGGCTCAAAGTGGCTTGGATATATCTAGTGTTGGCGGGTCTATTTGAGATCGGCTGGCCTGTCGGCCTAAAGATGGCACAGCAGGCCGAAACCCGAATAACCGGCATCCTGCTGGCCATCCTGTTTATGACCATTAGCGGTCTACTGCTGTGGCTCGCCCAGAAACAAGTTCCTATTGGTACAGCCTATGCCATCTGGACGGGAATTGGTGCCGCCGGTACCTTCCTAGTCGGTGTGCTCTGCTATGGCGATCCCGCCAGTGTGGGTCGCTACCTTGGGGTGGCCTTGATTGTCGCCGGAGTCGTCACCCTCAAGCTGGCGCACTAGCTGACCAGCCAAGGCCGCGTTTCATCACGACCTGACACACGGTTATCCGGCAAGCGGCCTTTGGATAAAAAACCCCGGCGCGGGCCGGGGTTCGTATCACACTCAGCGGATGGGGGCAGGGCTTACGCCGTGATCCCGCAATGACGCAACAGGGCGTCGATTTTCGGCTCCCGGCCCCGGAACTCCCGGAACAGCTTCATGGGCGAACGAGAGCCCCCCTGCTCGAGTATGGTCTGCATAAAGGCCTGACCCACCTGCGCATTGAAGACCCCCTCCTCCTCGAAGCGCGAGAAGGCATCGGCAGAGAGCACTTCGGCCCACTTGTAGCTGTAGTAGCCTGCCGCATAGCCCCCGGCAAAGATGTGGGAGAAGCTGTGCTGGAAGCGGTTGAACGCCGGAGCCGGAAACACCGACAGCTTGCGCACCTCATCCAGCACCGCCTGCACCCGGGCGCCCAGCGCCGGATCAAACTCATGATGCAGGCGGAAGTCGAACAGGGAAAACTCCAGCTGCCGCAGCATCTGCATGGCGGATTGGAAATTTTTGGCGGCCAGCAGGCGCTCCAGTTCAGCCTGAGGCAAGGGCTCACCGCTCTGATAGTGACCGGAGAGGAAGGCCAGTGCTTCGGGTTCCCAGCACCAGTTCTCCAGGAACTGGCTGGGTAACTCCACCGCATCCCAAGGCACGCCATGAATACCGGCCACCCCGGCCACATCGATCTGGGTCAGCATATGGTGCAGACCATGGCCAAATTCATGGAACAGGGTCACCACCTCATCATGGGTGAAGAGGGCGGGCTGATCGCCAATGGGGCCATTGAAGTTGCAAGTAAGGTAGGCCACAGGGCGCTGCAGAGTGCCATCCTGGCGGAAACGACGCCCCAGGCAATCATCCATCCAGGCCCCGCCGCGCTTGTGGGGCCGAGCGTAGAGATCCAGGTAGAAGCTGCCGCGCAGCTCCCCCTGGGCATCATAGATGTCGTAGAAGCTCACATCCTCATGCCAGCTCTCCACCGCCAACCGCGGCTGAATACGCAGACCGAACAGGCGGCGCACCACCTCAAACAGGCCACCCAACACCTTGGGCGCGGGGAAGTAGGGACGCAACACCTCGTCGGAGATGGCATAACGATGCTGCTTGAGCTTCTCGGCGTAGTAGCTGAGATCCCAGGCTGCCAGCTCGCTGAAGCCAAACTGCTCGCCAGCAAACTGCCGTAACTCGGCCAGCTCTTTCTGTGCCTGGGGCCGCGAACGCTCGGCCAGATCCTGGAGGAAACCCAGCACCTGCTCGGGCTTCTCCGCCATCTTGGTCGCCAGTGAGTAGTCGGCATAGCTGGCAAACCCCAGCAATTGCGCCAGCTCATGGCGCAGGGCCACTATCTCATCCATCAGCGGTGAGTTGTCCCACTTGCCGCCATTGGGACCTAGCTCGGAGGCGCGGGTGACGAAAGCGGTATAGCACTCCTCCCGCAGGGCGCGGTTGTCGGCATACATCATCACCGGCAAATAGGAGGGAATATCCAGGGTGAAGAGCCACCCCTCCAGCTCGCGGCTCTCGGCCAGTTGACGGGCCGCCGCCTTAGCGGAGTCCGGCAGACCCGCCAGTTCAACCTCATCTGTGACCTGACGCTGCCAACCCAGGGTGGCATCCATCACCTGGTTGCTAAAGCGTGAGGCCAATTCGGAGAGGCGGGCCACTATCTGGCCATAGCGTTGCTGCTGCTCGACGGGCAAGCCGATACCCGAGAGGCGGAAGTCGCGCAGGGTATGCTCGATCTGCTGGCGCTGGGGCTGACTCAGGCGCGCATACTCATCGCTGGCGGCCAGTTGTGTGAAGGCCTGGAACAGGCCCGCATGCTGACCGACGAAGGTCTGATATTCGGAGAGCAGGGGCAAGCAGCCATCATGGGCCAGCCGCAGCGCATCACTGTTAACCACTGAGTTCATATGCGACACCGGCGACCAGATCCGGCTCAAGCGATCGTCCACCTCTTCGAGCTGTGCCACCAGATTATCCCAGGTGTAGGGTTCGCTCTGCTTCAACACATCAGCAATGCGCTGTTTGCAGTCGTGGATCGCCTGCTCGACGGCAGGCTGCACATGCTCGGGCTGGATTTGGCTAAATGGGGGCAATCCTTCCATCGTCAGCAGGGGATTCGGCATCAACTACACACTCCTTGGCACCTCTCCTCGCAGGATCGGCAAACAAAACCTTATGGATCACTAAGATGTAGGCAGCGTCACCATTTATCAAGCCCATCTTGACTTGTTACTCGCCTAGCGCGATGTAAACTCTAAGAAGAGCCCGGCGCACATTGCCGCAACCAGAAGACAAGGACGTCATGTCGACAGCACTCCGCAAGGCCATAGGTTCCGCGTCGAAGAACAGCCTCTCCCTCCGGCTGCTCTCCTATATCCTCGCCTGCAGTACCCTGCTGGCCGTCATCATCACCCTGTTGCAGCTGTTCTGGGATTACCGTCAAGATGTGGGACAAGTGGAAAACAGCTTGAGCCAGATCGAGTCCTCCTTTTTGCAACCTATCGCCTCCAGCCTGTGGAATCTGGACGAAGAGCAGATCCAGGTCCAACTGGAGGGGATCATGAATCTCCCCGCCATGCAGTTCGTGGAGGTCAGAGAAGTCATGGGCGGCAATGCCGTGCGCCTGGTCTCGCTTGGCAAGGAGCAGCCCAGCTATGACATTTCCCGCGAGTTTGAACTGGTCTATCAGGGGGAAAAGGTCGGCAAATTGTTTGTCGCCTCCTCCTTGGAGATGATCTATCACAGGCTACTGGAAAAGTCGGTGCTCATCCTGATCACCCAGACCATCAAGACGCTGGTGGTCTCCTTCTGTATCCTGCTCATCTTCTACTATAAGGTGGTGCGTCACCTGAACCGCATAGTCCACTACACCGAAAACTTTCACCCCGGTGAACTGAACCGACCGCTGGAGCTGGAGGGACGTGGCGAACATGATCCCGATAGCGATGAGCTTGATCTGCTGGCACGCAGCATCAACCGCATGCGTCTCTCCCTGGCCGATGAGTTTGCCGCCCGACAACAGGTGACCGAGAAGCTCAAGCAAGAGCGCGACTTCTCCACCACCCTCATCAACTCCTCGAATCTGCTCATCTGCTGTCTGGATACCGACCTGCATATCGTCACCGTCAACCCTGCGGCCGTACTGCTGACCGGCTATGTACAGCAGGAGCTGCTGGGCCAATCCTGGCTGGAGCGTTTTGTCTCAGCCGATGAGCGGACACGCCTGTATGACGAGCTGACCCAGGCGGGCATGCTGGAAAATCGCGAGATCGCCACCCAGGATCAACAGGGCGATGAGCTGATACTGCAGTGGAACTTTGTTCCCTTCTACGAGGGGCCGGATCTCAAGTACCGCATCGCCTTCGGCTACGACATCACCCCCTTGAAGCGCGTCGAACGCGAGATCATCCGCCTGAACGAAGAACTGGAGCTCAAGGTCGATAAGCGCACCCGCAGCCTCAAGGAGAGCAACGAGCAGTTAGCCAAGGCCTATGAGAATCTGAAGATGGCCCAGCAGACCCTGGTTGAGACCGAGAAGATGGCCTCCCTGGGTTCACTGGTCGCCGGTGTAGCCCATGAGATCAATACCCCGGTCGGCATCAGCGTCACCGCCGCCTCTTTCTTACAGGAGCGGGTTAAGGAGTTCCACGCCAAGCTGGATGAGAAACAGCTTTCGCGCAGCTACCTCACCGAGCTTATCCATACCCTGGATGAGTCCAGCACCCTGCTGCAGAATAACCTGCGCCGGGCCTCGGACCTGATCTCCAGCTTCAAACAGGTAGCGGTAGACCAATCCTCCCAGGCCCACTACCGCTTCAACGTGGCGGAAAACCTGCATCAGGTGGTGGTATCCCTGGGACACAAGCTGAAGAAGAGCCAGAGTGAAGTGGAGATCCACTGCGATCCCAAGCTCAGTGTCTACTCCTATCCCGGCTCATTCGCCCAGATCTACTCCAACCTCATACTCAACTCCATCAGCCATGGCTTTGATGGGATGGAGTCGCCGAAGAAGATCGAGATCGAGGTCGTCCGGCATGACAATGAACTGCTCATCGACTATAGAGACAATGGCCGCGGCATAGACCCGGCCATACTGCCGCGGATCTTCGACCCCTTCGTCACCTCCAAGCGGGGCCAGGGCGGCAGCGGACTTGGCACCCATATTGTTTATAACCTGGTGGTGCAGTTGATGAAGGGACGGATCAGTTGCGACAGCGAGCCAGGGCAAGGCGCCCATTTTCAGATCCGTCTGCCCCTGGATCCGGAGCCCACACCTCAAATCGCCTGATTTCCCGCTGCGACGGGAGAGTGCGTTATGATGCAGGGGATGGGGCAGCACCGCCCCTCATTTTGATGCGGAAACCCGACCATGCCACACCTACCTATTCGTCGTTACTTCACCACCGGGCTCATCGTCATGTTGAGCCTGGTCGCCAGTCTGGCTATTTATGTCCTGATCACCGGGGCTCTGGGCTGGGCCGAACTCAAGGCGCTGCTCACCGCCCTGATTGGCTTTGCCATTGGCTTGAATGCCGTCACCTGCCTCACCTGCCGTCATGAGGTTAAACACGTCTGGTACGTCTGGATTGGCGTGGCCTTGGGCATATTGAGCGGCTGCCTGCTCATCACCCTGCTCTGGTTCAACATCAGTAGCAGCCACTACTGGCAGATCACCAGCGTCACCCTGATCTGGACCCTGGTCTACACCCACTGTCTGCTGCCCGTACTCATCAAGCTGGAGGGGTGGAAACAACAACTATTTGTCCCCATCACCCGCGCCAGTGGCTTGTTGCTGGGCGCCCTGCTCAGCTATACCATTATCGGCAACACCTATGCCGAATGGCTCATCCGCTGTATCTCAGTCATGACCATACTGGTCGGCTTCTTTACCCTGCTGCTGGTGATACTACATCGCCGCAATCAAGGGCTAGCCGGACGCCTGGTGCTACAACAGAGCGCAGATGGCCTCTATGTGGATAGCAGTGGCCGCTATTATACCGTCACCCCAGTGGAGTGAGGCGTACCCCGATGACGGACAAAAAAGCCTCTATTGAGCACCAAAATCGGGAGATTCTGCCTTTTTCCCCTGGCCTCAAGGGCGCAACTGGCTAAGGCCAGGGGGTTTTATGTTACCCTTCTCCATCTGCTACTGATGGCAGTGCTGACTTTAAGAAGCGATCAGGTTTCATTGCATGACAACTCATGAAGTTATCGCGCCCCGCCTTGCGGCTCTGCGCACCTATATGGCCAATCACGCACTGGATGCGTTGATTATTCCCCATGATGACGAACACCTGGGGGAATATACCCCGGCGGAAGCCGAGCGCCTGAACTGGGTCACCGGTTTCACTGGCTCGGCGGGGGTCGTCATCCTGCTGGCAGACAGTGCAGCACTCTTTGCCGATGGCCGTTATACGGTACAGGCCCGACTCCAGGCTCCTGCTGAACTATTCCAGATCCTCCATCTGGTGGAACAGCCGCATATGGAGTGGCTGCAAGGACAGTTGCAACGGCGTCAGCGCGTTGGCTTCGACCCTCGTCTGCACAGCCTGGCCTGGTACCAGAAGAGTCACGCTCTGCTGGCGCAAAAAGAGGTCGAGCTAATCGCCCTGGAGGAGAATCCGGTCGATTCCCTCTGGCGTGAGCGTCCGACCTCCAGCAAAGCTGAGGTGATCTTCTACCCGGAGAGCCTGAGCGGCCAGAGCAGTGTGGTCAAGCGCGAGGCCCTGGCCGCCAGACTGCGACAGCAGGGACTCGATGCCGTGCTGCTCACGCAGTCCGAATCCATCAACTGGTTGCTCAACATCCGTGGGCACGATATCCCCTGCTTCCCCGTCGTGCTCTGCTTCGCCGTGCTCTACAGCAACGTCAGCATGGATTTCTTCGTCGACACCGACAAGCTGGACTCCAATGCCTTTAATCAGCATGTGGGCAATGATGTCTCCGTCTATCCCCTGGAAAAGCTGGGTGATGTGCTCAAGCGTATGGGCGAAGACCAGCTGAAGGTGCAGGCCGATGCCAATAGCAGCAATGCCTGGAGTCAGTTGCTGCTGCAAAAGAGTGGCGCCACCCTGGTTCAGGGCGAAGACCCCTGCATGCTGCCCAAGGCCGGCAAAAATGCCACCGAGCTAGCCGGCATGGAGCAAGCCCATCAGAAAGATGCGGTGGCCATGTGCCGTTTCCTGGCTTGGCTGGAGCGGCAGGTCGAGAAGGGCAGTGAAGGGGACGAAGGCACCCTGGCCGAACAGCTGGCGCGCTTTCGCGAAGAGCAAGAGCACTATATCGAACCCAGCTTTGCCAGCATTTCGGCCCTGGGCCCCAATGCCGCCATGTGCCACTATCAACACACCAACGCGACCCCGCGCCCCCTGGGCCAGGATGGCATCTATCTCATCGACTCGGGCGGCCAGTATCTGGAAGGCACCACCGACATCACCCGTACCGTCAAGGTCGGAGAGGTCAGTGACGAGATGCGCCAACAGTTCACCCGAGTGCTGCAGGGGCATATTGCCATCGACCGCGTCCGTTTCCCCAAGGGTACGGCAGGCATCCAGCTGGATGTGCTAGCGCGTCTGCCGCTGTGGCAAGCCGGTTACAACTACGATCATGGTACGGGTCATGGGGTGGGTCACTTCCTCAGCGTACATGAGGGACCCCAGCGCATCGCCAGCAAGGGCTCACTGGTACCGTTAGAGCCTGGCATGGTGGTTTCTAATGAACCTGGTTATTACCGGGAAGGCGCCTTTGGCATTCGCTGTGAGAACCTGCTGGTGGTGGAAGCCAGTGAAGAGCCCAGCGAGATCCCTATGTACCGCTTCCGCCGCCTGACGCTGGTCCCCTTCGACGTGCGCCTGCTGGATAAGAGCCTGCTCAGTGACCAGGAGATGGCGTGGATCAACGGCTATCACGCCCAGGTGCGCGAAGCTGTGATGCCTCACCTGAGCGACCATGAGATGGGCTGGTTACTACAAGCCACAGCCCCCATTTGACCCCTTCCGGTAGCCATAACAGGGCCGCGCTTGCGGCCCTGTTGTTTTTCCAGGGGGGGGCTATCGACCACGTTTTCTTCGACTCAGCGCCCGCAGTCCGCCGTTAACAGTGGCACTCCAGTGGTAAATTGGTACAATCCGCTGTTCGATTTTTGGCTTAGTCGGTGCATAGCGCACCACGAGATCAGGTATTCGTATGCTCACTTCGGCACATTATCGAAAACAACTCGAGAAATTGCCCTCCCTGCCTGTTCAGGCCGACGCAATTAGCGTGCTCCACTCGGCTCGGGAATATAAACAACGTATCCTGCAGCTCATCGCTGCAGCCGAACGGCGTATCTATCTGGTTGCCCTCTATCTGCAGGATGACGAGGCGGGTCGGGAGATCCTGTCTGCCCTCTATGCCGCCAAGCAGGCCAAGCCCCAGCTGGATATCAAGCTGTTCGTGGATTTTCATCGGGCCCAGCGTGGTCTCATCGGCAAGGGCAAACAAGCAGGCAACCATCTGCTCTACCAAACTCAGGCCGATACCCATCCCGATGCCATGCAGATCTATGGTGTCCCCGTAAAACGCCGGGAATGGATGGGCGTGCTACACCTCAAGGGTTTCCTGTTCGATGATACTCTGCTCTATTCGGGCGCCAGCCTGAACAACATCTACCTGCACCAGCAGGAGCGTTATCGTTTCGACCGTTACCATGAGATCACCGATCCGGCGCTGGCCGAGAGCTGGAGCCACTTCATCATCCAACTGTTTGGGCGGGAAGCGGCCGTGAAGCGCCTGGACCGCCGACCGATTCCCACCATCAAGAGCTTCCGCAGCGAGTTGCGCCGCTTCCGCAGCAAGCTGCAACATGCCCGCTATGAGTTCACGCCCGCCGAGCGCACGGCGGGGAGTGTGGCCATCACACCTTTGGTGGGGTTGGGCAAGCTGGGCAATCGCCTGAATCGCAGCATCCGCGATCTGCTGCGCAGCGCCAAGCAGGAGGTGTTCATCTGCACCCCCTACTTCAACCCGCCCAAGGCCATAGTCAAGGACATACAGCTACTGCTCACCCGAGGCGTCCGCCTGACCCTGGTGCTGGGCGACAAGACGGCCAACGACTTTTATATTCCACCCACCGAGCCCTTCAATACCATAGGTGGCCTGCCCTACCTGTATGAGGTCAACCTGCGCCGCTTCGCCGAGAAGTACCAACGCTACATCGACAGCGGCCAGCTCAACCTTATGCTCTGGAAACATGAGCAGAACTCCTATCACCTGAAGGGGATCTTCGTCGATGAGGATCTGGCGCTCATCACCGGCAGCAACCTCAACCCGCGCGCCTGGGCCCTGGATCTGGAAAATGGCCTACTGTTGCAGGATCCGGAAAAGCTCCTGCTGGAGCGTTTCGGCGCCGAACGGCAGAATATTTTGGCCCATGCCAAGCGCCTGCACCACTTCACCGAGCTGGAGCGTATCGAGCAATATCCCGAGCAGGTGCGTCGACTGCTCACCCGCCTGCAACGCTTCCGGGCGCATCTACTGCTCAAACAGATCCTCTAGCCAGCCCCAGACAGGCACCCTCAGCGGTGCCTGTCGAAACTCACTGCTCATCTCCCGTTTCCCCTCGCCCTCTGATATGATCTGATCATATTTACAGTATTTGCGGTGGGCAACCCATGGATCTGGCACAGATACCCGTCACGGGTCTCAAAGGGGTTGGCAGCAAGCTAGCCGAAAAGCTGCACCATCTACAGCTGGAAACGGTACAGGATCTGCTGTTCCACCTGCCCCATCGCTACGAAGATCGCACCCAACGCTACCCCATTGCCGAGTTGCTACCGGGCATGCAGTGCACTGTGGAAGGGACCATACAGGAGTGCCAGATCATTCCGGCCCGCCGCCGCATGCTGGTCTGCCGCATCAGTGATGGCAACGGCGTCCTGACCCTGCGCTTCTTCAACTTCACCCAGGGACAGAAGGCCGCATTTGCCCCCGGCCGCCAACTGCGCTGCTTCGGCGAGATCAAGCCCGGCAACTATGGGCCTGAGATTATTCATCCTGAATACAAGCTGCTGGATGAACAGAGCCCGGCGCAACTGGAAGAGCAGCTTACTCCCGTCTACCCCACCACAGAGGGGCTCCGGCAGCAGAGCCTGCGCAGCCTCACCGATCAAGCCCTGGCCCTGCTGGCCCAATTCGGTGTACGCGAGCTGCTGCCCGAGGGGCTCTATCCCCGGCAAATCGCCTTGGCCGATGCCCTGGCCCTGCTGCATCGCCCCCCGCCCGAGCTGGCCCTGCCCAGCCTGGAGTTTGGCCAGCACCCGGCCCAGCAGCGACTCATCATGGAGGAGCTGATAGCCCATAACCTCTCGGTATTGAAGGTCCGCGCCGAGGGCAAGCGCCACCCGGCCTGTCCGCTGCCCCCCCATCCAGCCCTGGTGGATAAATTGCTGGCCAGCCTGCCCTTTACTCCAACCCGGGCCCAGCAGCGCGTGGGAGAGGAGATCAGCGCCGACCTGGCACAAGCCCATCCCATGATGCGCCTGGTGCAGGGGGATGTGGGCTCGGGCAAGACACTGGTCGCCGCCCTAGCCGCCCTGCAGGCCATAGGCCATGGCGGCCAAGTGGCCCTGATGGCGCCTACCGAACTGTTGGCCGAACAACATGCCCTCAGCTTTGCCCGCTGGTTGGAACCCTTAGGCATAGGGGTGGGTTGGCTGGCTGGCAAGCAGAAAGGCAAGGCCCGGGAGCAGCAGATGGAAGCCATAGCCACAGGGCGAGTGCAAATGGTGGTCGGCACCCACGCCATGTTCCAGGAGCAGGTGAACTTTCGCCATCTGGTGCTGGTGATCATAGATGAGCAACACAGGTTCGGCGTCCATCAACGGCTGGCCCTGCGCGAGAAGGGAGCCCAGGCCGGGCTCTACCCGCACCAGCTCATCATGACCGCCACCCCCATCCCCCGCACCCTGGCCATGACCGCCTATGCCGATCTCGATACCTCGATCATCGATGAACTCCCCCCGGGGCGCACCGCCATCACTACGGCGGCACTTCCCGACAGCCGCCGACCTGAGGTGATAGAGAGAGTGCGTCAAGCCTGCCAAGAGGGGCGCCAAGCCTACTGGGTCTGTACCCTGATTGAAGAGTCGGAGGTGCTGGAGTGCCAAGCGGCCGAGCAGACGGCACTGGAGTTGCAACAACGGCTACCCGGGCTGCACATAGGCCTGGTCCATGGCCGGATGAAGGCACTGGAGAAGCAGAAGGTGATGGCCGAATTCAAGGCAGGCACCCTGCACCTACTGGTGGCCACCACAGTCATTGAAGTCGGGGTGGATGTGCCCAATGCCAGCTTGATGATCATCGAAAACCCGGAGCGACTGGGGCTGGCCCAGTTACACCAGTTGCGGGGCCGGGTGGGACGCGGAGCCATCGCCTCCCACTGCCTGCTGCTCTATCACGCCCCCCTCTCACGCACGGCCCAGCAGCGGCTGGCGGTGCTGCGCGAGAGCGGCGATGGCTTTGTCATCGCCCAGAAGGATCTGGAGCTGCGCGGGCCGGGAGAGTTGCTGGGTACCCGCCAGACTGGGCTCGCCGCCCTCAAGATCGCCGATCTGGTGCGCGACCAATCCCAACTACCCCGAGTACAGCAACTGGCGCGCCGCCTCTATGACCACCAACCGGAACTGGTCGAGCCCCTGGTGCGCCGCTGGTTAAGCCAGAGCGAGCACTACGCCGAGGCCTGAGCTAATCGAAAGAGAGGGCTTCGCATCCCGACGACAAACGCCTATGATTAATCATAAGCATCAATCAGATACGGTATGTCTATGCGTCGTGTTATCCGCCTGTTTCTCTATACCATTCTGGCTCTGGTCATCACCCTCTGGCTCGCTCTCGGCCTGTTCAAAGCCGAATATCTCAAGGGGCCGCTGGCCAGCTGGGTACAACAACAAACCGGGTTACCGCTGACAATTGGCCGTCTGGAGTTCAACCCCTTCTACCCCAACGTACTGCTGGCCGAACAGGTCAAGCTGGGGGATCTCTTCACCGCCGACAAGATCTATATCGAAGTGGCCAGCGGCTCCTGGCTGGATCGCACCATGGCGCTAGCCCATCTGGATGTGATCGCCCCGCGCATCAACTACCAGGCCGGCCAGCGCCTCCCCTCCCTTCCCCTGCAGGGCTTGACCATACAGGATCTCAACATAGAGCGACTGGCCCTGCTGACCCCAGGCGGCAGCCGTGGCACCCACTTAGGTGGCGTAAGCCTGCACGTTAGCGACTGGCAACCGCTGGCCCAGGGCCAATGGCAACCCCTACAGCAGTTGGACTTCACGCTGGACGCCTATCGGCTGGAGTGGCAGGGCATCCCCTTGGCCAAGGTGGTAGCCGAAGGTCAGGTGCGGCAGGGCGTCATCCAGCTCAAGGAGAGCCGGGGCAAGCTACTGGATGGGGGCTTCACGGCCAAGGGCGAGTGGGACACCCGGCACCAGCGCCTCTCCCTGCAGAGCCTGGAGCTAAATGGCCAACGCATCAGCCTCAACCGTCTACCCCAATGGCCTTGGCAACAAGTGAACCTGGTCAATGCCACATTGAGCCAGGTCAGCCTGACCGACGAGCAGCACCAGCTCAACCTCAACAATCTGAGTGGCCAGCTACAAGGCGTGCAGTGGCAGCTCAACCGCCCCCTCACAGGCCTCTTCAACGGCACCCTCGGCGAACTCGCTTGGGGCTCCCACGCCCTGAGTGAGCTGCAGGGCGAGCTACGCCTGAGCCAGGACGAGTGGCAAGGTAAACTGAGCGGTCAGTGGTGGGAGGGGCAGATCAAATTGCAGGGCCACTACCAGCCAAACCAACGGACCCTGACACTGGATGAGGCGAGCCTGGATCAGCTGCAGGCCGAGCTACCCGCCGACTGGCGCGCGCAACTGCCCCAGTGGCCCATCGATATCCTGATAGTGCGCCGGCTGGATGTACACCACCTGGCTTGGCTCTCCTACTACGACCCCTGGCCCTTCTCGCTCAAAGGCGGCGAGCTGTTCGCCACCGATCTCAAGCTGACCCGAGAGGGGGTGTTCGCGGCCGATGAGAAGGCGCGCCTCGAGGCCAGCTGGGGTGAGCTGGTGTATGACAGCCTGGTGAGCCGAGGCGGTGAGCTGCAGGGCGAGATCACCGTCGATGGGGCGCGCCTGCGCAACCTGAAACTACCGCTGGAGCAGGGAGTGGTCACGGCGGATGGCCAGTGGAGCCGCAACCCGGCCCTCCCGCACCAACTCAATCTGACCGCTAAGCAGCTGGATCTGGAGAAGTTGAGCGATCTGCTGGCCAGCCAACCCGAGTTCGCCGGCACGGCTGACGTGGATCTGGCACTGCAGAGCCAGGGAGACTCTCAGACCGAACTCGCGGCCGCCCTGCAGGGCTCAGCCACGCTGGCCATCAAGGATCTCTTCCTGGATGGTCTGAAATTGGATGACTTCTTGGAGAAGGCGCTGGATAAGACTCCCGGCAGCAGCGAGGGTAGTACTCTCTACCGCCAACTGCAGGGGGGCGATACCGCGGTCAACCAACTGGCGTTGCAACTGACCGCCCAGCAGGGTGGGGTGCGACTGCAAGGCGCCGCCGCCTCCATCACTCATCAGTTGGGGCTGCGCGGCAGCCTGGATCTGAACAAGCAGCAGTGGCAGAGCGAATGGGGCTTACTCAATGATCAAGGGTGTGCCGAACTGAGCGCCAAGATGCAGGGCCCCTTCGCCAACCCCAACTTCAGCTTCAGTAGCCACCGCAAAGGGTGTGCTCACTGGGAACGGTTGGGCGTACCCTACCCGCCCCAAGGGCGTCAGGGGTCACTGCGCGGCTAGACCCGGTAGAGATTAACTCTCCAGCCAGAAGGTGACGGGACCATCATTGGTTAGGGAGACCTGCATGTCGGCGGCAAAACGACCTGAAGCGGTGGCAATACCAGCGGCCTGGGCCTGGGTGACAAAGTAGTCATAGAGCCGCTCGGCCAGCTGGGGATGCCCCCCATTGGAGAAGCTGGGGCGCAACCCCTTATCTGTCTCCGCGGCCAGGGTGAACTGGGAGACTACCAGCAGACTGCCACCGACCTGCTGCACATTGAGGTTCATCTTGCCTTCGCTATCACTGAATACCCGGTAGTGACTCACCTTGTGCAGCAGCTTGTCGGCGCGAGCCTCATCATCCTCGCGCTGCACCCCCAGCAACACCAGCAAACCTGGACCTATCTCGCCAACTGTGGCACCGGCCACGTCAACCCGGGCTTGGGATACGCGTTGGATCAGGGCAATCATCTCTCTCCTTACGATGGCGGGTTATAAACCCGCGCCATCTAGGGTGTTATCACATTGACTGACGCGCTGCCGCCGTGGAGTCACGGACGACCAATTCGGGCAGCAACAGGGGTTGAGGCGGGAGGGGCTCACCGGCGATAAGCTGCTGAGCCAGGGCTATGGCCAGGGTGCCGAGCTGCTCCAGTGGCTGACCCACTGTGGTCAGGGCCGGATCCGCATACACAGCCAACTCATTGTTGTCGAAGCCGACGATCGACAGCTGATGGGGCACACTCAGACCATGATGCTTGGCCTGGTGCAGCGCCCCGACGGCCATCTGATCGCTAAAACAGAAGAGGGCAGTCAGCTCGGGTTGACTAGTCAACAGTTCAGCGGCGGCCTGGGCACCGGAAGCCGCAGTGAAATCCCCCGCGACTATCACGGGGAGCGCCAGCTCATGTTCGGCAAACCACTCGTTACAGGCGGCGATGCGCAGCTGGATCTCACTGTTGGCGGCCGGTCCACTGATGATAGCAATCTGCC
Organism: Pseudaeromonas sp. HNCC25DJ180; assembly: GCF_055413345.1. Taxonomy (NCBI): domain Bacteria; kingdom Pseudomonadati; phylum Pseudomonadota; class Gammaproteobacteria; order Aeromonadales; family Aeromonadaceae; genus Pseudaeromonas; species Pseudaeromonas sp. HNCC25DJ180. The sequence continues at coordinate 133,906 of NZ_JBVAYF010000003.1, read as the reverse complement.
TGTGTCCCAAGGCATGGAGATGATCCAACGCCAGACGCACCCCATGGCGGTTATCCACGGCCAGAGCCCGTTCGGCATGGCGAGCCGAGATACAGTTGATGAGCACCGCATTGGGCTGGGTACGCAAAAACTGCTCCAGCTCCTCATCGCTGAGGCAGGGGACGCTGGCGATGATGGCGTCGCACTGGCGGCTGGCCAGCCGCAGGGCGGCCTGCATCACCTCATCGAAGGTATTATTGCCACAGTTGATCAGGGTGTAGACGTTGCGGCGTCTGGCCTCGCCCTCAATGCTGTCGACTATCTGGCCGTAGTAGCCGCCGGAGACATTGTTAACCAGTACACCTATGACCCCAGAGCGGCTGGTCGCCAGGCTGCGGGCATTCAGATTGGGAATAAAATTGAGCTCGACCATTACCTCCCGCACCCGATCCTGGGTTTGGGGTGAGACTTTACCTGGCTCGTTCAATACACGGGATACGGTTGCCACCGACACCCCAGCCAGTCGAGCCACATCGCGGATAGTATTCAAGAGCATCACTCTCCATGTTTATGAACCACCACTATAGCATGGCATCCCAGTCTGCTGACTCGAACGACCACATGAGTCTGGTTAATCCCAAGTGGGCATACGCCGCAACCGATAATCCCCCAGGCTGGCCGTAAACTCGGCGCCCAGCAGTACCAACCACCAGCTCAGATAGACCCAGACAAACAGGATAGGGATCCCCGCCAGCGCCCCATAGATGGTCTGGTAAGCCGTGAAGTGGGTGATGTAGAGAGCAAAGCCCTTCTTCGCCCCCTCCAACAACAGGGCGGAGAGGGCCGCCCCCGCCATGGCATCCAACATACGGATCGTCACATTCGGCACGGCAACAAACACCAGCATCAGGCTGAAGAAGGAGAGGATGAAAGGCAAAATATCCAGCAAGAAGGTGGCCGCATGGCTGAGGAGCTGCACCTGATGAAACACCCGCAACGATACCACATAGGAGGTGGCGACTATGCTGGCGCCGGCCAGCAGTGGCCCCATGGTCAGCACCAGCCAATAGACGGCAAAGGTGGTCATCTTGGGCCTCTGACCCCGACTACGCCAGATGTGGTTGAGATTCTGATCTATGGCAGAGATGAGCAACAGGGCGACCACCACCAGCGCCACCACCCCAATGGAAGTCATGCGTGAGGCATTGGCCACAAACTGAGTGAAGCTGCTATGAATGACATCGCTGGCCGCCGGGACAAAATTGGAAAAGACAAACTCCTCGACCTTAAGGCGTACCGGGGCAAAGAGCGGAAAGAAGGAAAAGATGGAGAAGACGACGGTAACCAAGGGCACCAGAGAGAGCAGAGTCACATAGGCCAGGTGACCCGCCAGCACGGAGAGACGATCCGTTTGGATGCGCTTCCACCATAACACGAGGAAGATCTGCAGGTGATTAAGCGCGGGGTGTCGAAACAGGGGGGATACAGCCACGGCATACTCCGCTCAGGTGATGAAGGAGCAGCATGCCAGTTTAGATCTTGATAAACCAGACAAAAAACCCCGCACTTGGCGGGGTTTCACGTTCTATCACTGAAGAGAATTACTCTTCTTTGCCGGAGGAGCGGTTGTAACGCTTACGATCCACTTCGGTCAGCAACTTCTTACGGATGCGGACGCTCAGCGGGGTCACTTCCACCAACTCGTCATCATCGATGAACTCCAGAGCTTGCTCCAGGGTCTTCTTGATAGGCGTGGTCAGCACGATCGCTTCATCGGTACCGGAAGCGCGCATGTTGGTCAGCTGCTTACCCTTCAGACAGTTTACGGTCAGGTCGTTGGAGCGGCTGTGAATGCCGATCACCTGACCTTCGTACACTTCGGTGGCGTGTTCAATGAAGAGACGACCACGTTCCTGCAGGCTGAACAGAGCAAAGCCCAGCGCCTTACCGGTGGCGTTGGAGATCAACACACCGCTTTGGCGACGGCCAATGGAACCACCCTTGTGCTCGCCGTAACTCTCGAAAGAGTGATAGAGCAGGCCGGTACCAGAGGTGAGCGTCATGAACTCGGTCTGGAAGCCAATGAGACCACGAGCCGGGATGAGATAATCCAGACGTACGCGACCCTTGCCATCCGGCACCATGTTACGCAGGTCAGCCTTACGCTCACCCAGCTTCTCCATGATAGAGCCCTGATGCTGATCTTCGATGTCGACGGTCAAGGTCTCCATCGGTTCCATCTTCACACCGTTTTCTTCACGCATGATGACTTCTGGACGGGATACCGCCAGTTCGAAGCCTTCACGACGCATGTTTTCGATGAGGATACCCAGGTGCAATTCACCACGGCCGGAGACGCGGAACTTATCTGGATCATCCGTATTTTCGACACGCAGCGCCACGTTGTGGACCAGCTCGCTCTGCAGACGCTCCAGGATATTACGGGAGGTAACGTACTTCCCTTCCTTACCAGCGAACGGTGAGGTGTTGACCTGGAAGGTCATGGTCACGGTCGGCTCATCGACTGACAGCGGAGGCAGCGCCTCGACAGCAGCGTTGGAGCAGATGGTGTCGGAGATCTTCAGCTCACCCAGACCGGTAATGGCGATGATGTCACCACCCTGGGCCTCGGTGATTTCGGTGCGTTGCAAACCCAGATAACCCATGACCTGACCGATCTTACCGGTACGGGTCTTGCCATCGGCGCCCACTACAGTCACCTGCATGTTCGGCCTGACGTTACCACGGGTGATACGACCGATACCGATAACCCCTACATAGGAGGAGTAATCCAGCTGGGAGATCTGCATCTGGAACTCGCCATTCGGATCAGCCTTCGGCGGCTCGACGAAGTCAACGATGGCCTGGAACAGCGGATCCATGTTGTCGGATGGGTTAGCCAGATCCATGGTGGCGTAGCCCTGCAGAGCAGAGGCGTACACGATCGGGAAATCTAGCTGTTCATCGGTGGCACCCAGGTTGTCGAACAGATCGAACACCTGATCGACAACCCAATCCGGACGTGCGCCCGGACGGTCAACCTTGTTGATGACCACTATGGGGCGCAGACCCTGGGCGAAGGCCTTCTGGGTTACGAAACGGGTTTGCGGCATAGGGCCGTCAACCGCATCGACCAGCAGCAGCACGCAGTCCACCATGGACATAACGCGCTCCACCTCACCACCGAAGTCGGCGTGGCCTGGGGTATCTACGATATTGATACGGTAGTCGTTCCAACGAATGGCGGTATTTTTAGCGAGGATGGTTATGCCGCGCTCCCGTTCCAAATCGTTGGAGTCCATGATCCGTTCTTGACCGTCACTGGTACGATCCAGGGTGCCGGATTGCTGTAACAGCTTATCTACCAGTGTAGTCTTGCCATGGTCAACGTGCGCAATAATGGCAATATTGCGGAGCTTCTCTAACATCCTCGCCTCTAAAACAAGTGGGGAAAAATTGGTCGGTCATTTTACTCTCGACCGTGTGATCTTCCTAGCATATTCCAAGCAAATTTAATGAAGCCTGATGGACAAGATCACAGTATTATTCACCCAGTGATGGCGTGCTGGGTCTTATTGCACCTTTTTGGGGCGCCACATTGATCCAGAAACTCACCTAATTGGTGCATCAGGATGATGAGAACGCCCCATCTTTGCCGTTACTGTTTGTTAGTTAAGGGATTTTTTTTGTTGGCACAATTTTAGCTTGAAATGTGGCAGCATGATTTCTGCAGCTAATTCAGTTTTCCACGACACCGGAGGTTATTTAGCATGTCAGCAGCAAATGTTCTGGCTCTGATCAAAGAACAAGAAGTGAAGTTTGTCGATCTGCGCTTCACCGACACCAAGGGCAAAGAGCAACACGTTTCCGTGCCTCACCATCAAATCGACGAAGGCTTCTTCGAAGACGGCAAGATGTTCGATGGTTCTTCCATCGGCGGCTGGAAGGGTATCAACGAATCAGACATGGTGCTGATGCCGGATGCCTCTACTGCCCTGCTGGATCCGTTCACCGAAGAGACTACGTTGATCATTCGTTGTGACATCCTGGAACCGGCTACCATGCAAGGCTACGATCGCGATCCGCGTTCCATCGCCAAGCGTGCCGAAGGTTTCCTGAAGTCCAGCGGCATCGCCGATACCGTTCTGTTTGGACCTGAGCCGGAATTCTTCATTTTTGATGACGTCCGTTTCGGCAACACCATGGGCGGTTCTTTCTTCAAGGTTGACGCAGAAGAAGCCGCTTGGAACTCAGCTACCGAATACGAAGGTGGTAACAAGGGTCACCGTCCAGGCGTTAAGGGTGGTTATTTCCCAGTTGCTCCGGTTGACTCTTCTCAAGACCTGCGTTCAGCCATGTGTCTGATCCTGGAAGAGATGGGCCAAGTTGTTGAAGCTCACCACCACGAAGTGGCGACTGCTGGTCAAAACGAAATCGCGACCCGCTTCAACACCATGACCAAAAAGGCCGATGAAGTTCAAGTCCAGAAGTACGTTATCCATAACGTCGCTCATGCCTATGGCAAGACTGTAACCTTCATGCCGAAGCCGATGTTTGGTGATAACGGTTCTGGTATGCACTGTCACCAGTCTCTGGCCAAGGACGGTGTAAACCTGTTCGCCGGTGACCTGTACGGTGGCTTGTCTGAAATGGCCCTGTTCTACATCGGCGGTATCATCAAGCACGCCAAGGCCATCAACGCCTTCGCTAACCCGACCACCAACTCCTACAAGCGTCTGGTTCCAGGTTACGAAGCTCCGGTCATGCTGGCTTACTCTGCCCGTAACCGTTCTGCTTCTATCCGTATCCCGGTGGTACCGAGCCCGAAGGCCCGTCGTATCGAAGTTCGCTTCCCGGATCCGGCTGCCAACCCCTACCTGGCTTTCGCTGCTCAGCTGATGGCCGGTCTGGACGGTATCATCAACAAGATCCATCCGGGCGAAGCCATGGATAAGAACTTGTATGACCTGCCGCCAGAAGAAGAGGCGCTGATCCCGACTGTTGCGGGTTCACTGGAAGAAGCTCTGGCCTCTCTGGATGCTGACCGTGAGTTCCTGACTCGTAGCGGCGTGTTCACCGACGACTTCATCGACTCCTACCTGGAGCTGAAGCAAGTTGACGTGGATCGTGTGCGCATGACTCCGCACCCGGTTGAGTACGAACTGTACTACTCTGTTTAATTGTGCAGAGTGTCGAAAAACCCGCCGCAAGGCGGGTTTTTTTTTATGTGACTGGCTATGATGGCTTCATTTGCGAAAGAAAAGGAGCTTCATCATGCATCGTCTATGGATACTTCCCCTACTCTGTTCCCTACCGCTCCACGCTGCCGAGCCCACCATTCACAAATGGGTGGATGATAAGGGTGTGGTCCACTTCTCCGATCGTCTGAGCGAAGGCGTGGAGAGCGAACAACTCAACATGAGTGTCGTCAATACCAGCACTGGCAGCCAGACGCCAGAAGCGACCCCCGCAGATAAGGCGACCACAGATGCCGCACTGACCGCCATCGAATCCTATCGACTGACGGTTACCAGCCCGGCCAATGGTGAAACCCTGCGAGAAAACAGCGGCCTGGTAAAGGTGGTCGCCAGTGTGACCCCCCAACCCACAGCCCCTTACGTGATGAAGGTGTTGCTGGATGGCCAAGAGCTGGGCAGCTATGACAACACCCTCTCCGCCGAGCTCACCAATGTCGAGCGTGGCATGCACCAACTGGAAGTCCAGGTACAGGATGAAAGCGGCAAGATACTTGCATCGTCCACCACTGTGACCTTCTACTTGTTTCGTGTATCCACGTTGACGGCGCCCAAGGCCAAACCCAAGCCCAAAGCTGGTTAACCTTTCGCACCAATACAGGTAGAGTTTCGCACTAATTAGGTGCACCGCACCATAAATGGGAGCTCTACTTTGAATAGCCGTCCAGATTTACCAGGCACACTGCTGGATAATCTACTGACCGCAGTGGTTTTGCTGGATACCAACCTGGTAGTGCACTACGTCAATCCTGCCGCCGAACAGCTGCTCGGGATCAGTGCACGCCGCCTGGTCCAGCATCGCCTGGAACAGATAGTCGAATATATCTCCCTCGATCTGGAGCGCTTACGCTCCTGTCTACGCCTGGGGCAAGGCTTCACCGATAATGAGGTCACATTAGTGATCGAAGGGGAACCGCGCCTGGTAGAAGTGAGCGTGGTTGCCATCTATGAGCAGCGCGAGCAGCTGGCGCTGATGGAGCTACGCAAGATAGATCAGCAAAAGCGCATCAGTCAGGAGTTGCAACAGCATGCCCAGCAATTGGCGGCACGGGATCTGGTTCGCGGCCTGGCTCACGAGATCAAGAACCCGCTTGGCGGCCTGCGTGGCGCCGCCCAACTGCTGGAAAAAGCCCTGCCGGATGAACATCTCAAAGAGTACACCGGCATCATCATTGCCCAGGCCGATCGCCTGCGCAATCTGGTAGACCGTCTGCTGGGTCCCCAACGGCCAGGCCGTCATCAGGTACACAACGTCCACTCCGTGCTGGAGCAGGTACGGCGCCTGGTCGAGCTGGAGGCCCCCTCCAGCATCAAGCTTATCCGCGACTACGACCCCAGCATTCCCGACTTCGAGATGGAGCCGGATCAGCTGCAGCAGGCGTTCCTGAATATAGTGCGCAACGCCGTTGAAGCCATGGGCGGGCAAGGTGAGATCCGTCTGAAGACCCGCACCGTCTTCCAGATCACCATACACGGCAAGCGTTATCGCCTGGCCGCCGAGATCAAGATCATGGATAACGGCCCCGGCATACCGGAGAACATCCGCGACACCCTCTTCTACCCCATGGTATCGGGTAAAGAGGGGGGCACAGGCCTTGGCCTCTCCATCGCCCAGAATCTCATCGACCAGCACAAGGGACGCATAGAGTGCGTCAGTTGGCCTGGACATACCGAATTCAGTATCTATCTACCGCTGCGTAAGTAAGGGAATAACATGGCTGCCAAAGTCTGGATTGTCGATGACGACAGCTCAATTCGCTGGGTGCTGGAGCGCGCACTCAGTACCGAAGGATTTGAATGTCACACCTTTGAAGATGGTGAGAGCCTGCTCAGTGCACTGGATAATGACTTCCCCGAGGTCATTCTTTCCGATATCCGCATGCCTGGCATAGATGGACTCTCCCTGCTACAGCTGATCCAGGAGAAACAACCCGAGCTACCTGTCATCATAATGACGGCGCACTCGGATCTGGATAGCGCCGTGAACGCCTATCAGAGTGGTGCCTTCGAATACCTGCCCAAGCCTTTCGATATCGATGAGGCGGTGGCCCTGGTACAAAGGGCCGAGAGTCACCTGCGCGAACAGCGCAACAAGCGCCGCAGCAAGCTGCAGGCCACGGCCCACGCCCCGGAAATCATAGGGGAAGCCCCGGCCATGCAGGAGGTTTTCCGTGCCATAGGTCGTCTGGCCCGCTCCTCTATCTCTGTGCTGATCAACGGCCAATCCGGTACCGGTAAAGAGCTGGTCGCTCACGCGCTGCATAAACACAGCCCCCGAGCGGCCAAGCCCTTCATTGCGCTGAACATGGCAGCTATCCCGAAAGAGTTGATTGAATCGGAACTCTTCGGTCATGAGAAAGGTGCCTTCACCGGGGCCAACAGTGTACGCCAAGGCCGCTTCGAGCAGGCCAATGGCGGCACCCTGTTTCTGGATGAGATAGGCGACATGCCGCTGGAAGTGCAGACCCGACTGCTGCGAGTGCTGGCCGATGGCCAATTCTACCGCGTCGGCGGCCACCAACCGGTACAGGTGGATGTGCGCATCATAGCCGCCACCCACCAGGATCTGGAGAAACGCGTCACCGAAGGGGAGTTCCGCGAGGATCTGTTCCATCGACTGAACGTCATCCGCGTCCACATCCCCTCCCTGCGCGAACGCCGTGAGGATATTCCGCGCCTGGCCCATCACTTCCTGGTGCGCGCCGCCAAGGAGCTGAATGTGGAGGCCAAGCTGCTGCACCCGGACACCGAGGTCTATCTTAGCCGTCTGCCTTGGCCCGGTAACGTGCGCCAGCTGGAAAACGTCTGCCGCTGGCTCACCGTCATGGCCTCGGGTCAGGAAATACTGGTCTCCGATCTACCACCCGAGCTGCTCAACCCGGCCGAAGAGCGCACCGTCAGCCGCGAGCAGGTATCCCAGCGCTGGCAGGATCAGCTGCAACAGTGGGTGGCCCAGAAGCTGGCGCGAGGTGAGATCGACATACTCGCCGAAGCCTTGCCTGAGTTCGAGCGCATCATGCTCAACACCGCGCTGCTGCATACTCATGGTCACAAGCAGGAAGCGGCCCGTCTGCTCGGTTGGGGTCGTAACACCCTGACCCGGAAGCTCAAAGAGCTGGACATGTAACGCCGCCACCGGGTGCCATTGGCGCCCTGACCCGGAGCTAAAAAAGCAGAAGGGCTCCATTATGGAGCCCTTCTCGTTTCTCTCTGGCTAGCTATCTATTCGACCACGGCCACGTTGGTCTTGCCTGCGGACTGCACCATACGCACCCGCTTGCCCGGTACAAAGGTGGGGCTGGCCTTCTGCACCACCACTATGCTGTCGCCATTCTCTTTCTTGATCTCCAGCTCGACGCCATCCGCCTGACTCAGCTTGTCACCGGCCGTCTTCCCGGCAGCCGCCCCGCCTATGGCTCCCACCACAGTGGCAATGTCCTGCCCCTTGCCGCCGCCAACCGCGCTACCTAACACACCACCCAGCACACCGCCGGCTATGGTGCCTATCATAGACTCACCGCTGTCACCCTGGATCTTCACCGGCCGGGTGGCGGTAATAGTACCGTACGAGACAGTCTGCACCGTCTTTGCCTGGTTGGCACTGTAGACATCGCCGGAGTAGGTGTCGCTGTTAGCACACCCAACCAGGGCCGCAGCCAGCCCCAGGGCCAGCACAGATAGTGGTTTGCACATCATGAGCACTCCTTAACGTAGGTAGGAACCTAACTAATTCTGGCAAGTTACCTTGCTTATAGTACGTGAACCGCTTGTTTGCTCAATCCCAGATGAGGGCATTCCCACAACCGCAGTTAAACGGCATGAAAATAGTCTCGCTCTTTGCCCCAGGCTACCCACGACTCGGCACAGCGCGGCCCTCATGAGTGGAGTGGCCTGAAGATAAACTCAGATCACCCGGGAAAACTGTTGTTGCCGCGCCCGCTCACGCAAATAGCTATCAAAGCACATGCAAATGTTGCGGATAAGTAGGCGTCCCGTGGTACTGACCCGAACCCCTCCCGCCTCCAGCGTCACTAGGCCATCCTGGATAAAGGGGCGCAGCAAGAGTAAATCCTGGGCGAAGTAATCGGCAAAGCTCACGCCATAGGCCTGCTCTATAGTGGCAAAGTCCAGCTGGAAGTTGCAGATAAGCTGCTTGATCACATCGCGCCGAATGAGGTCATCCCGGTTAAGAGCACACCCCTTCCACTGAGCCTGCCCCTGAGCCGTGATAGCCGCGTAGTAGAGTTTCAGATCCTTCTGATTCTGAGAGTAGGCATCCCCCAACATGCTGATGGACGAGACCCCCAGCCCCAGCAAGTCACACTCGCCCTGGGTCGTGTAACCCTGGAAGTTACGGTGTAGCTTGCCTTCCCGCTGGGCCACCGCCAGCTCATCATCCGGCAGGGCGAAGTGATCCATGCCGATATACTGGTAACCCTGAGCGGTGAGAAACTCTATGGTCTCCTGCAGCAGGGCCAGCTTCTCGGCGGGGGCCGGTAGTGTCTCTTCCTTGATCTTATGCTGACCAGCAAAACGGCTAGGCAGGTGGGCATAGTTGAAGATGGAGAGGCGAGCCGGCTCGCACTTCACCACCTCTTCCAGGGTGTGGCGGAAGCTCTCCCGGGTCTGCAGCGGCAGCCCGTAGATGAGATCCAGGTTGGTGGAGCGGAAGCCCAACTCCCGGGCGCGAACCAGCAGGGCACGGATGAAGTCGTTATCCTGCACCCGGTTCACTGCCTGCTGAACCTCTTTGTTGAAGTCCTGCACCCCGAAGCTCAGACGGTTAAACCCCACCTCCTTGAGCACATCCAGCAGGCTGAGTTCGATCTCGCGGGGGTCCACCTCTATGCTGAATTCGCCCACCTCGGCCAAGTGGAAATGGCGCCGCAGCATGGCCATCAGCTGACGGATCTCATCACCGCTCAGATAGGTGGGTGTCCCGCCGCCCCAATGGAGCTGGGTCACGGTTCGACCCGCGAACGTGGGAGCAAGGTGGGCCATCTCCTGTTCGAGATAACCCAGGTACTCGGCCGCCTTACGCTGCTGCCGAGTGACTATCTTGTTACAGGCACAGTAGTAGCAGAGCATGTGGCAGAAGGGGATATGCACATAGAGCGACAGCGGCCGCTCCGGGTACTGCTCCGCCGCCTGCAGGAAATCGGCGACGCCAAACGTTTCGCTGAACTCCAGGGCTGTGGGATAAGAGGTGTAGCGTGGCCCACTGTAGTTATACTTCTGGATGAGCGCCTCATCCCACACGACCTTGTCAAACTGCACCGCCCACTCCTCACTGCTGCCATGGACCCAGGATTAAACCATTACTTTTTGCCTGGCTTATACTCAGGATTGATCTCGCTGGGATCAAAATCATCTTCGATAAAGCGCTGCAACAGCTCCTCAGGGGAACTGGGCTCCTCATCGTCATCTTCATCTTCAATGCCTAGCTCACTGAGCAGCACCTGGTGGCGATCCAGCATCTCTTCCAACCAAGCCTCATCTGCAGCCGATATGGTCAGCTCTTCATCCAGACGATCCAGCAGCGTATTGAGACGCTCATCATTTTCCAGGGTTGCCAGTTCCTGCTCCAGCTTCAACCTGTGTTGACGAGCCTGTTGCTCAGCCAGCTGCTCCGGCGTTTTCTCCGGCTTGGCGACCACCGGCTTCACCGGCTTGGCCTGGGCTTCCACCACCAACACCACGGGCTTGCGCGAACCAATGCGCGGATCTTTGGGTCCAGTGCCACTATTGTGGCCAGCGCCCCCCTGCTCGGCCCCTTGGCGGGAGCCGGGCTTCAAGCCCTTGCGTTTGGCTTCCCGCTTGCGCTCACGCGCAGCCTGGGCACTCTCTTGTGACTCATTTCTCTTGCTCTTCTTGCCCTTGGCCGGCGCCTGACCAGGCTTTTGCGTGGCTGCCATGATGATCTCCGTGTAGCAAATACAGTCATTAATCTGAGCCACAATGGCCCATGGGGCGCCATTGTGACACGAAAGCGGCACACCCCCAACTGCGCACCACCCTTTGTCTGCTCCAAGCATAGGAGAAAAACCCGACCTGGCTCTCAGTCATACGACTCAGCTCTCTAGATAGATTACTCATACGCCACAGACGCGGTATGCTGGGGAGATTCGGTCTATTTTTATGTTGGAGTAGTGATGGCCCAACGCCTGAAAGCCCCCTGGCCCCTGCTGGCACTGGATGTGCTGGGTTCCGTAATGATGCTGGTTGGCATCATAGAGCATTTTGCCTGGTTCCCGCTGCTGCCGGATGCCTGGCGCGGCCCCTATGTGCAACCCGCGCTGCTCATCGGTGGTTTGCTGCTGATCATGCCCTATCAATTTATTATCTTGTTAGAAGCCCTGAAGCGACGCGGCCAGCGCTAAGTCCAGAAATGAGGCATATGATCTTCACCAAGATCTGAGCTAATTTCTGCCATAATTTGAGCCATGAGAGATCCCGTCTACCCCCTTATCTCGCGATGCTTATCGCTCGGTAGACACAACAAGGTGCCCCACTATGCTGAAAACCAAGAAAAGCGATCCCATCTCGACCGAAGACATACTGCTGAAGCTGTGCAACTCGGTGACTGGCGTTCTAAATGAGGCCACTCGCCATGATATCCACTACTCCCCCATGGTCCAGCGCATCAGCAAGACCTGTCTGCGCCCGGACATCGGCTGTTTCGTGCTGTTCGATGGCGCCTTCTCCGGTCTGGTGGTCATCAACTTCACCGCCGCCGCCGCCATGGAGGTGTACCAGAACTACCTGATGAACATGGGTATTCCCCGCGAAGAGCTGGCCACCAGCCACACCTCGGACGAAGTGGGCAACGTGATGGGCGAGTTGATGAACCAGATCCTCGGTGACTTCACCGGCAAGGTGAGCCAGGAGCTGCGCACCTCCATCAGCCAGAGCCAACCCAAGATGCTGACCCTGAACAAGCAGGTGCTGATCTCGGTGGACACCAACCTGGATCGTCCCCAAACACGCCGCGTCTCCTTCTTCACCGAGAAGAACAATATCTTCTACATGGAACTGGCCATGGATAAGACCGAGTTTATCCAGCTCCATGAGTTTGAACAGCGGGATGCCGTGGATCCAGACAGCCTGATCGACAGCGTCGCCAAGGGCGAAAGCATAGGCGGCAACGAAAATGGTAATGGTAATGGTAATGGCGGCAGCAAGAGCAACGACGCCCACGATGACCTACTCGCCTCGCTCGGTTTCTGATCCCATCCCCATCCGGGTTTATGAGCCGCCGCCAGGCGGCTTTTTCATAGGGGAAAAAACATGAACGCGGTTTCGTCACTCCGGCTGATGCGCAAAAGAGGTCTGATCGGCGCTGTGTTGGCCCTGCTCTTTGCCCTCAGCCTAGGTTGGCCAACCCAGTTGCAGATCCCGGTCGCCGGGGCCGCTCCGCAGGATTGGAATCACGACAGCTTCTGGGCCTACCCCTGGGGCAAGTCTGTGGTACACAAGGGGATCGATATCTTCGCCCCCCATGGCAGCCAGGTGGTGGCCGCCAGCGCGGGCATTGTGCTCTATCAGGGCGAGATCCCCATGGGAGGAGTAGTGGTCTTGATACTGGGGCCACAATGGCGGCTGCACTACTACGCCCATCTGGCCCGCAGCCTGGTGCAGAGTGGCCAACTGGTAACACAGGGCTCGGCCCTCGGTGCCGTCGGCGACAGTGGCAACGCCAAGGGCAAGGCGCCGCACCTGCACTACAGTCTGCTCACGCTGGTGCCCTATCCCTGGCGCTGGGATGCGTCGCGGCAAGGGTGGAAAAAGATTTTCTACCTCAATCCCGATCCGCTGTTGCGCCCGTCCCGCCCCCACGCAACTGCTCCCAAGCCAGATTGATGGCAACAAAGCGGGCCGCGTCACCCTGGGGCCGGTCCGGATGAAAACGCAGCGCCAGCGCCTTCCAGCGCCGCCGAATCTGCTGGGCCGTGGCCTGCTCATCGAGCTCCAGCACGGCCAGCGCCCGCGCCCTCACCGCCGGCTGCAGGGCACCACAGTAACCCTGCCAGAACGATCGCAACAGCGCCTCGATCTCGGCCACCTCCGTCTGCCAGAAGATCTGCCAGTCGAGATAGTAATCTCGCAGCGGATCGCGTCTCGCCACCCCCGGGTGGCCGGCAGGCAAGGGTTCTAGCTTGAGCGCTAACGGCGCCACCTCCAGCCAGAGCCCTTCGACCAGGAGCCGAGCTTGTAACTGATAGAGCCCGTTCATCAGCAGGAAGTTGGTGCGAAACAGCTGCTGCTCCGCCGGGAGTGGCCATTCGGGTAACAGGCCGTCGGCGCGCAACCGGCTCATCAGCTCATGCAGCTTGTGAGGCCCACCTTGGCGCAACAACCCCAGCAGAGGTTCGAGCAGCAGATTTTCCATAGATGATCCGGAAGAGGAACGACTCATGCTACTATAGTGCCCAATACGGCAGGTGAATGCGCCTGCCGCCCAGAGAGCCTAATTTACGGGAAATGAATCTTGGAAACGCCAACCCTGAACTTCAACAAGGTTCACTTTGTGACCAGCGCACCGGATATTCGTCACCTTCCGGATGATGATGGTATCGAGGTGGCCTTCGCAGGGCGCTCTAACGCGGGGAAATCCTCGGCGCTCAACGCCCTGACCAATCATAAGAACCTGGCCCGGACCAGTAAAACGCCGGGTCGTACTCAGCTCATCAACCTCTTCGAGCTGGAGCCCGGCAAACGGCTGGTCGACTTGCCCGGTTACGGCTACGCCCAGGTGCCGGAAGAGATGAAGCGCAAGTGGCAGGCCTCGCTCTCCGAATACCTGCAAAAGCGCCAATCCCTGAAGGGGCTGGTGCTGTTGATGGACATTCGCCACCCCCTCAAGGATACCGACCGCCAACTGCTGGACTGGGCCTCGGGCAACGATCTGCCGGTGCTGGTGCTACTGACCAAGGCCGACAAGTTCAATGCTGCCCCGCGCAAGACCATAGTGCAGCAGGTACGCCGGGATGTGAAAATGTTTGGCGACCTGGTACGCGTCGAAGCCTTCTCCTCTTTGCGTGACATCGGCATCGAGACCATGAGAGAGGTACTGCGCGAATGGTACCTGGCCGACGGCGAGCCCGACAGCAGCGACGAATTCCCCGAGGCCGAATAAGCCTCAGATTGCCAGAAGCCGCCTACGGGCGGTTTTTTTATGGCCGCATCCAGGGTTGGCCTGGCCCTAGCCCACAACCAAAGCCCCTTTAGACTAGCAGGGCGCATCTGCTAACATCGCGCCACGCTATTATGGCGCCGGGCCAGAGTAAGTCCGGCGCGTCTGTTTGGAATGCCTTATGTCGTTTGCCGATCTTGCCCTCGCCCCCGTCCTGCTGGAGAACCTGCAGCGTCTGGGTTACCGCCAGCCCACGCCCATCCAGCAGCAGGCGATCCCCGTCATTCTGGCCGGCCAGGATCTGATGGCGGGCGCCCAGACTGGCACCGGCAAGACGGCGGCCTTCGTGCTGCCGATCCTGCAGCGGCTGCTGACGCAACCAGCCGCCCAGCCGACGGTGCGCGCGCTGATCCTGGTGCCGACCCGCGAGTTGGCGCTACAGGTGCATCAGAGCGTCGAGCAGTATGCCGCGGGCAGCCGGTTGCGTGCCGCCCTGGTCTACGGCGGCGTCAGCATTGCCGCCCAGGCCGAGGTGCTGCAATCCGGCGTCGAGCTGGTGATCGCCACCCCGGGCCGATTGCTGGATCATCTGCGCCAGGGGGTGGTCTCGCTGACTGGCGTCGAGGTGCTGGTGTTTGACGAGGCCGACCGCATGCTGGATATGGGCTTTGCCGACGAGATCAACGCCCTGCTGGCCCAACTGCCCAGCGAGCGCCAGACGTTACTCTTCTCCGCCACCTTCAACGACGCCGTCTACCAGCTGGCCAAGAGTCGGCTGCGGGACCCGCAACGCATCGAGGTGGCACCGCGCAACAGTACCGCCGCCGAGATAGAGCAGCGGGTCTATGCGGTGGATAACGCGCGCAAGGCCGAGCTGGTCAGTCACCTCATCCGGGTCAAGGGCTATCAGCCGGTGCTGATCTTCAGCCGCACCCGCCAGGGCTGCGACAAGCTGGCCCAGCAACTGCTGCCCCAAGGGGTTCAGGCGCAAGCCCTGCACGGCGATCTCTCCCAAGCAGCGCGGGAGAAGGTGCTGCAGGCATTTCGCGACGGCACCCTGCAGGCGCTGGTGGCCACCGATGTCGCCGCCCGCGGCCTGGATATTCCCGAGCTGAACTATGTGCTCAATCTGGAGCTGCCCCATGTCGCGGAGGATTATGTGCACCGCATCGGTCGCACCGGCCGCGCGGGCAAGACCGGGCTGGCCATCACACTGTTCAGCAGCGAAGACGCCCTGCGCCTGGAAGAGGTGGAGGCGGTGCTGGATCAGCGCCTGCCCCAGCAGTGGTTTCCCGGCTTCGAACCCGATCTCAGCCAAGCCCTCCCCGACCCACGCCGCCATGGCAAGACCGCCCAGAAACAGCGCGCCAAACAGCGGGCGCTGGGTAACAAGGGTGGCCGAGGCAAACGCTGAGCGGGCTGGCACCAAGCAACAGAAATGACATTCGTGAACTAAGCTGGATCTATAGTCCCTAGTCCGGAGAGTCCCATGGCTATCGACCTCACGATGCGGCGGCTTACCAGGCTGGTGACGCTGCTCGCTCTGCTGGTGATGGCCCCGGCGATCGCTACCACCCCGCAGGTGGTGCGCTACCTGCAGCAGCCGGAAGATGCTCTGCGCTTTAACTACGAATACCGGCTCATTCAACAGCTGATGACCCAAACCGCCACCGAATTTGGCCCCTACCAGCTCCAGCCCTATACAAACTCCATGGAGTCTCGCCGCCTCAACAAGGAGGCGATCCGGGGCGAACGCATCAATCTGATGTGGAGCGATGCCGGTCATGCCGATCTGGATAGCCAGATGATCCGCATCCCGTTCCCGCTGCTCAAGGGGCTGCTCGGCTACCGTATCTTCCTGATCCGCAAACAGGATCAGCCCCGCTTCAGCGCCATCCGCACACTCGATGAGCTGAAGAAGCTGCGGCTGGGACAAGGAGCCAACTGGGGGGATATTAAGATCTACCACCATAATGGTTTCGAGGTCATCCCAGGCGAAACCTACGAAGGACTATTCCGCATGTTGCTCAGCGGACGCTTCGACTACTTCCCGCGCGGTGTCAACGAGGCGCCGCTGGAGTACGCCGCACTGCACCCCCACTTTCCGGATCTGCATATCGAACAGACTCTGCTGCTGGTCTACCGCTACCCGGTATTCTTCTATGTCAGCCGCAATAGCCCTGAACTGGCCAAACGCCTGCAGAGCGGGCTGGAGCAGATGCAGGCCGATGGCAGCTTCGACCGCTTCTTCTTCAACTACTACCGTCCAGTGCTGGAGCAGGCCAACCTGCCAGGGCGCCGCGTCTTCTATCTCGACAACCCCTTCCTGCCAGCAGATACCCCGCTCGAACGCCCCGAACTCTGGCTGGATCCCCTCAAGCCGCTCCCTCCGGCGCAAGATGAGACTCACAAGAACCCATGAAACCGTAACCATATGAAAAGAAACGTTTTCATGAAAAATAAAAGTTGATCCACTTCACAAAGTGGCTAGTATCGAAAGTGATGAAGGTCACAAAAGCCACGAGGTGAGATATGAAAAACATCTATAAGAGTCTGACTACCCTGCTCGCCGGCAAGAACGAAGAACACTACGCCCCTGCTACCCGCGAGTACTTCTTCCGCTACGAGCGCTAATCCTTCCACAGCATCTTAATTTCAGGCCGCTTTTGCGGCCTGAACTCTTTCCGAAAGCTCCCGCCCCCCGACACCCGAGCAATTCGCCTGCTCACCCGCCCCGTTTCACCCCGCCCTCCAATTCCCGAACCTCTGCCCCACCCGGTTACGCTGACACCCTGGCCAGATTTACTTCCGCCCTGAGCAATAAATAGCGACAGTTACCTCATCTTCATACTAATGGCGCAATGTTTGCCGGAATGAGTGCGCAGTTTTCGCGACTTATTGCTTAGCCGAATGGGACTAGCTAACTCGTATCTCATTAACTAATTGAAATAATTCAATAAAAAAGAGTGGCATGCTTAGTGCCTTGGTTGGCGCGCGTTTCATCACCCGTGCTTAAGCCACCAAGGAATAGTCCCATGCCAACCCCTGTTCGCCTGATGCCCTGCGTATCACCCCGCCAAAGGTTACCCCCTGTATGGCCCCTCTGCGAGTGAGGGTAGCGAGATGAAAATGGTCTATCCGATGCAGACCGGCAGTCGGGACACCCCCAAGGAGCTCGCCTCGCCAGAGGAGTTTATCGCTAAGCTGGCGGCCGAGCCGGGAGGGACATTTTTGCTCGGCAACAACCGCAGCTGGCATGGCGGCATTCATCTTGGCAACCAGAATGGCTGGCACCCGGACGGAGCGGTACGCGCCATAGCCGATGGCCAGATAGTGGCCTACCGCCTGGCCGATACGCCAGTGGAGCTGACACTGCCCGCCGAGGCACACCAGCCGGGCGATGCCATCAGGGTGCAAACTTCCCCCTCTTTCTGCCTGCTCCGCCACACCTACGAGGCCAAGGAGGGGAGCCACTGCAATCGACTCACCTTCTACAGCCTCTATATGCACCTCGCCTGCCAGAGAGCCTACCAGGGCGAGCCCGAGCGTTGGGTCCTCTCTGGCCAGGGGGTAAACATCTATAACGCCGCAGCCCAGGGCGAGCAGTTCAGCGCCACCGACCG
This sequence comes from Pseudaeromonas sp. HNCC25DJ180, assembly GCF_055413345.1. NCBI lineage: Bacteria > Pseudomonadati > Pseudomonadota > Gammaproteobacteria > Aeromonadales > Aeromonadaceae > Pseudaeromonas > Pseudaeromonas sp. HNCC25DJ180. The sequence goes on along the minus strand of NZ_JBVAYF010000003.1, from coordinate 115,916 downwards.
ACTTGGCACGGCTCGCCATGGCGCCGAGGTGCAGATCCATGGCCAGCCCGTGGAGCGCAGCAACGCCCGCAACGAGTCACACTCCTATCAACTGGCGAGTTACCGCGCCCCGCAGTCGGGTGACCCACAAGCTTTCTATATTGCAGTCCAGCATATCAAGGCAGAACGCAAGGCCCAACCGGCCTGGATGACGCCACCGGCAAGCAAACCTGAACGATATGCCACCCGGGGCAACGCCTGGCTTAGAGCCGCCCCCTCATCCAGCACTGTAGGCCTGCTGGGCTTACCAGCACACAGCGAAGTGGTAGTGATGAGCGAGCCCTCACGCAGAGTCACCTTAAACGGCAGCCCGACCGAGCTGGTAAAAGTTGAAGTGTTCAAGGCGGTTAGCGGGCCAGTTACAGATAGCGCCGGTCACCCCATGACCCTAGCCACTGCGGGCGCGCAAGGGTGGCTGGCTAAACGCCTGCTGGGGCAGCGGCTGGCCGCCGAGACCAGCGTGGCCATAGTGCCGAACCGGGTGGTGGATCGCTTAAGCCAACCTATTGCCGTGCAAGCCGGTGAGCTGATTGGCCACTGGGGCGAGGGAGGATCCATCAGGTTGACCGCCAGCGGTTATCAGAGCAACAATGCCCCAAAAATGGTGCACATTGAGACCTTTGTCGCCAGTAGTGATAAAGCAGCCCTGCAGCAGTGTGTCGCAAACGCCGGACGCCTGAGTGGCGGCCAGGCTTATCTGCTGCTCGAAGAGGGCAAATCTGTCAGCACCTTTCGGCTAGAGAACAATAGCTACACAGAAGCCAGCGAGTTTGGCCCCCTGGCGGCCCCGTACCCGATCAAAGAGCAGGATAGAGTGACCCAGAACAGCAATAAGTTTGTGAAAGTGGCCGAAGATGAACATGTTTTGCTGGTGGGAAAGAGTGAAGTGGTCAGCCAGCATGACTGGGCAAAATTGGGTGTAGGGCTGTTCGATGGCAGCCAGGATCAGGATGGTTTTCTGGAGAAGGCCGAAACGGAAAACCAAGAGGGCAGCGCGTTTTTCACCGCTCTCTACAATGCCCTAGTGACCGACCGCGATGGAGATGAGCAGCTCACCGCCAGCGATATCCAGCAAACCCTGCGCGATCCGAAACTGGCCCACCAGATACGGCACCTGTTTATCTGCCACCAGAGCGAATGGGTCAAACGCCGTGACTGGCCACGCCTGAAACAAGAGCTCGAAGCTCGCCCCAAGCTCTACGACTATATGTTGGAACTCAACAATAAATTGGCGTGGATAGAAGACGCCAGTGCCATATTAGGCGACACCAAGCCCTGGTTTATTCACCCAGCAGGGATGATGGGCTTGGTGGGGGTTAAAGATAATAATCCATCACTAAAAATTGATTATGATTTTATTCATAGCCTAGAAGGTGGAATCGTTTTAAACGGGTATGTACCTGAACCAGAAAACAGCCAAAGTGGTGTTACAATATCTGTTGGATTCGATTTGGGGGCTAGAAACCCATCAGACCTAAACAGGTTAGAATTGAACCCTTGTTTGATATCTAAGTTAACACCATATTTAGGAAAGAAAAAACACGAGGCAGAACGTTTTGTGAGAGAAAGCCCGCTAATAATTACTACTGACGAAGCTAATGAAATCTATTTGGCAGTAAAAAAACAAAGCACAAACGAACTAATTAGAAAGTATAACACAGAAAGCAATATTGAATTTGAATTACTACCTAAAGAGGCTCAAACAGTTATCGCTTCAGTAGAATACCAGTACGGATCAATGAAGATTAGCACACCATCATTTTGGGAGCAGGTTGTAAATCAAGAGTGGCAGGACGCACATGACAACCTCTTAGATTTTGGTGATGCTTACAACACAAGAAGGCGTAAAGAAGCAGAATATTTAGAAGGTATACTATGAAACTCATAATTATCGCATTGTCTTTTCTTTCATTCTCCATGGTGGCGAAAGAACAAACCGCCTCTCCATCGGAATTGCAAGCCATATATAATAAGTTAAACATATCAACATTCCGAAGCTCTTTGATGCCCATGAGGACTAAAGACAAAGTTTACTTAAACCAAATTGGCTTACCTAAACCAATATATTTTAAAAATGGGTTTTCGATAGAGAACCAAGACTGGAGTTATATATTTACCGTCATAGAGAAAAAAGATAAAAATAGAGACGGAGTTCTCGATTATACAGTATGCTTTTCAGATAAATCGAAAACAGGAACATATAACTCCCTCCTGCCAATGTTGATTTCACCATTGGGTGTTGATAGTCAATTTATTGCTCTGTCATTCAGAGTGGATGGATGTTGACCACGATCAAGATACAGATTGATTTGGGAATGGTGCGTTCAAGTTGACCGCACCGTCCTTTGAAACAACTCATACACAGATTATTCCGCGACAGGCTGATGAAATATATATGAAATTTTCTTAGTTGATGAGCAGATTTTATCGTCAACCCCCCCCCTTAAAAACCAAAGGGTTCGATGGCGATTACGTATGACATGCCCTCCTCAAAAACTCTGAATCTGACCAGCCATATGTCTGGCGGGGAAACTTATACAAAATTCTAGGAAGGAGAGAAGAGGGAAACAGAAATACAAGTAACTTATTCAGAAGATTATATTTAACCCAAACCAACATCATGGAAGACTTGTTATGAAATTAAAATTACTAGCTGTCGTTTTTGGTTATAGCTTTGCATGCTCTGCAAATGCAGGATTCTTTGGCTCAAGCTCAGATGAAGAGAAAACACCGTTTAAATGCGGTAGAGAGGATGCTATATCTGCACTGGTTGACACTATGAGAGATGAAGCATCTACAAGATTGACATCGCTATATGGCATACCAACCTCTAGTGGCAAGAAAGAACAATATAGAGCCAAGTTAATGACTCTGCCTGTAACAATATCAGGCGTCAGCACCACCAGTGAATCAGGCAACTCATTAAGCTGCATTGCAACAATCAAGATGACAGTGCCGGCTGAGTTGAATGAACTGGCAGATAAAACACCACGTGTCTATTCAAATTACATTGCAGTGAGTAATGCCCTCGATAAGGGTGGTGAGCTGACATGGAAAAATATCCACTACAGCATAATGCTGGCGGACAACGGCAAAGATATCTCAGTTAATACCGATGGCATTTCCACCCCCATGGCGTCGCTTGCAAGATCCGCGACACTGGCCGTCGATAAGGATGACATCCTCAAGCAGTATGATCCGGCAAATATTGTTCTGGCAAAGAGTGAATATACAGAAGCCGACAACGAGCTCAATAAAATCTGGAAGGCCATCCCATCCTCATTTCGCACATCCATGAAATATTCACAGGTGGACTGGATCTATAAAAAAGAGGACAAATGCGGCACCATTCAACAGGCTAATAGCGATAGTGCTGTGGTGCCAGACCGAGTAAATATATTCCAATGTCAAACCGGCATGACCAAGGAGCGGATTAAATACCTTGGTGGTGGCAAATATAACTAAGCATTTGCACCCTACTTATTATCCAGGCCGCGTTTGCGGCCTGAGTAACGCATCAATAGCTCCAATCACCACGGCTGGCAGCAAAGAGGGCGCTATTCCCGTTATGCGTTGGTGCCAATGAGGCAGCGGAACAACCTGACGCCAACACGCTCATCTGGGCTAATGGCAGGAAGGGGGATGGCCTGTGGCCTCAACGGGCTACCCCACTCCGGCAACTGAGCTTGCACCGCACAACGAGCCATAGTCAGCCAGTTGCTTGGGATTTATACTTAGCCTACTGAATGGCTGGGAGCCCGTAATGACCAAACCGACTCTGGAAGAAAAACAGGCATTTACCGCCAAGGTGCGGGCACGGAACTATGCGGCCAGCCTGCGTCTAGAAGGTATCAAACCGGGTACGACAGACACCGCCGCCAGCAAGGAGAGCCTGCTGAACAAGTATCGGGCTTATGGAAACCGATGAGTCGTGACAAGTATGGTACTGGCTCGGATCCATACTGCTATCCAGACAGTGACATCCTGATCAATACCCTCCATATTCGTGACGATAGGCTGCTCGAGGAAGCCGAGCGAGAAATATCGTCCCTCTGTGCCAATCAGATTGAGTTTGCCCTGCCGCCCTACGATTTAAGTTATTTCTCCAGGATCCACCGCGCACTTTTTTCCGACTTATATGCATGGGCGGGTCAATTACGCACCATTGATATCTCAAAGGGTGATACTCGATTTTGCTCATGCCAAAGAATCGAAGTTGAGGCTGATAAACTGTTTTCCCTAATTGATGGCGGGCAAGCACTGACAGAGTTAACTCGCTCAGAGCTCATCAAAACTACAGCTGAATTTTATGCGGATTTGAATGTCATTCACCCGTTTCGTGAAGGAAACGGCCGGGCACAGCGCATCCTGTTTGAGCATATGATCATCAACTGCGGCTATGAAATTGACTGGTCGCAGGTAGAGCAAGATGAGTGGTTACAGGCCAACATTGCCGGTTATTACTGCCACTACCAACCCATGTATGCCATCTTCGAGAAATGCATAGGCTCAACCTTTAATTCTCGAGCGTCTTAGACAGTTCACCCGCCCATCAAAACGCAAATTAGTGGTGTTGCCGTAGAGTCGCATCTGCTGGGCGATGCGGTGGTATTGGCTCTCGCCGCCAAGGTGCTGGCCACCCTAGCCGATACTTCTATTGAAGTGGCGGTCCTGTTGCCTCCGTCTGGGCCAATAACAACCTAGCCCATGCTGCCCGCTATGCATATGTGTAGCTACCGTCTGCCGACAGGCTTATGGTTAGAGCAGCATCATTGCCACTTCGCCAGGAGGCGCCCATGAGTTCGCTTGACCAGTTTTCCCTCACCCTGCTCGATGGCACCCCGTTTGATAGCGCCCGCCTGCGAAACAAAGTGGTGCTTGTCGTCAATGTGGCCAGCCGTTGCGGCTTTACTCCCCAATACAGCGGGCTGGAAGCCCTCTACCAGCGTTACCATGCGGCAGGCCTCATCATACTCGCCTTCCCCTGTAACCAGTTTGGCGCTCAGGAGCCGGGAGATGCCGCCGAGATAGCCCGCTTCTGCTCCCTGGAGTATCCGGTCACCTTCCCCGTCATGGCCAAGTGCGCGGTCAACGGCCCGGATGCCCATCCGCTCTATCAATGGCTCAAGCGCGAGCAACCTGGCCTGCTGGGCACAGAAGCCATCAAGTGGAATTTCACCAAGTTTCTGATCAACGCTCAGGGCGAGGTGGTCGAACGCTTTGCCCCCCAGGTCACCCCTGAGGCGCTAGCTCCCCACATCGACGCCTTGATGAAACCGTAACCATATGAAAAGAAACGTTTTCATGAAAAATAAAAGTTGATCCACTTCACAAAGTGGCTAATATCGAAAGTGACGAAGGTCACAAAAGCCACGAGGTGAGATATGAAAAACATCTATAAGAGTCTGACTACCCTGCTCGCCGGCAAGAACGAAGAACACTACGCACCCGCTACTCGCGAGTACTTCTTCCGCTACGAGCGTTAATCCTTCCCAGCATTCCCCATCAGGCCGCAGCAGCGGCCTGATTTGTTTTCTGCACTTAAATATCCATTGCCGCACACAGACTCAATAGCCAATAAAATCAACTGTATATCACTTGTTGCTTGCTGTTATTGGCCATGATTCGGCTCGCCTGCACGCAAGGCAGGAAGAGTGGGTGTCCCCATCGCCCGTACCCGACAAATCCCTCCCCGCCACTGGTAGGCAGCCAATGCCAGGGCAGCCTTTTGGATACCATCCATAGCCGGGAGTCCAGACGCCGCAACCCCACCGATCTCGCCGACAAGGTGCTGACCACCATCACCGATACGTCTATTGAAGTGGATGCCCTTTCAGTCGTCCTCTCCTCCAACGAGGGTAAAAAGTGATCTGCTTGGGATGTTATTACGTGATCGGCATGAATGTTATTGAGCGAGCGCCATGCGTGGGAATATGCATTTCAGTCTATTTCCGTCTATGCCACCGCGACTGGGCAGCTCACGCTGACACGCCGTGAACCCATCCCTGGGGGCTCCACCGCGCCATCCCTGGCGCAGAGGGTCAGCTTAGTGCTACCCCGTCGCCGTGGTGAGGGCTCTACTCTTCGGAACAACCAGTCAGGAAGCCAACGCCAGCGCCTCCTAAAGTGTCCTTTCAGTCTCTAGCCAATACGCCTATTGAAGCGGATGTCCTGTTGGCCTCCTGTTGGCCCTTCTATGCTTATGTAGGTTGGGCTGAGTAATGCGAAGCCCAACGTCTAGCGCGAATGGGGGAGCAGCATGCGTTATCGAAGAGCTTGTACCGCAGGTGCAACCTGGTTTTTTACCGTCAATCTGGCGGATCGTCGGCAAGATTTATTGACTCGCCATATCTCTCTATTACGGGAGGTCATGCAGGAGGTAAAGGCTCAACACCCGTTTGAGATCGTCGCCATGGTGGTCTTGCCTGAGCATCTGCATACCATCTGGACACTACCGCCAGAAGATGCCAATTACGCCACCCGCTGGGCGTTGATCAAAGCCAGCTTCTCCCGCGCCTTGCCCAAGACCGAAGCTATCCGGGATAGTCGCCAGAACAAACGGGAACGCGGCATCTGGCAACGCCGTTATTGGGAACATCAGATCCGCGATAACGCCGATTTACAGGCCCACGTTGACTATATCCACTACAACCCGGTGAAACACGGCCATACCCGCTTGCCCATCGAATGGCCTTATTCCTCGATCCATCGATTTATTGCCCGCGGTTGGCTTAGCGCAGAGTGGTGTAGCGAGGGTGCCGGAGGCGATGCAACGCAGCCCCAGGTAGGTTGGGCTGAGTAATGCGAAGCCCAACAAGCCAGACCCCGGTTACACCAACCAAGAGACCATGGCTCAACGCAGGTTTTCCAGATAGTTAGGGTTGATGACGCAAGGGTAAAAGGGCAAGAATGGGCCACGCGGTAAACGTTGGGCTTCGCCCAACTCAGCCCAACCTACGTGCTGTTTCATTTAGATGAGCAATTTCCAACTGAATTCACATAGTGATAAAATAGACGTTATCAATGTTTTCATTTAAGGTGATTTGATGTCTCATTTGCTTGGCAAAAAATACTATGGCGAATTTCACATAAATGGAGAAAAATTCAATGGTGAGATATTTTTCAATGGATTAGACACTCAGCTCGAAATTTGGAGCGACATCAAAATACAGATTCATCATGAAACTGAAATAATAAATGGATTTTTATATACAGAATCCAAAACAATTGCACTTTTGGACAGCATATTATTAGATAGTGGATGTAATAGTTTAAACCAGGGAAGTGAGCGCACAACAAGATACTTTATATCAATACATCCTAGGTTAATACTATTGGGGACAACAAATTTTAATCCGGCAAAAAACATATCCAGCCTGCATCTATCAACAAAAAATCTTGCGCGTGTTTTTTTAGATCGAGGCGCAACAACAAGAATAATAAATCCAGATGCATATGAAATAAATAAACTCATTCAAAAAGATATAGAAACAAGTCAACGACTATTCGACATAAAAGACAATAGCAATAGAATATGCAAAGATAACCTTGGCACCCCATCAGTATACATTTACAAAGGCAAAAAGGAAATATTGCTCACATCATTGAAGTCATACTCTATATGTTTATACCACCATGAAAGCCAATCTAGCCTAGGCTGGCAAGAAATAAAATCAAAAATTTCAACCACATTTAAGGTGGACTTTCATGAAACCACAAAAATTTCGGATGCCATTTTAATATCATGGGATCTGTTATCTTTCATGAAATTCGTTAGTGGACAGGAAGATGATATAACATCCCTTCAAATAACAACAGAAAATGCCCCCCAAGAATTCTATAATGTTTATATCTCTTCGAATGAAACATCCCATACCGACGCCCACTTTGATGGCCTTCTAAATAGTTATATGGATAAAAGTTATATTTCAGGGATATTGAAAGAGTGGCTATTAAGACAACCAAATTGGATTGCAGCAAGAGGTCAAATATGCTCTTCATATTCATCAAGAAAATACAGCATTGAGCGGCTAACAAAAAGCGCCAACATATTCGACATGATTCCATCAAGCAAAGGGAAAATAGATTTAAGCGAAGAACTTAACACAGCAAAAACACAAGCAAGTAAAATTTTTAAATCCCTACCGCCAAGCATTGAAAGAGATTCCATCCTGAATGCTATAGGTCGAATCGGAACGAAGACTTTAAAACACAAAATCAGAGAAAGAATAGACATTATCGAACATAAATCATCGTTGAGATTGGAAGACATTAGAATTATTTCAGATCATTGCGTGGACTGCAGGAACTATTATGTCCATGGTGGGGAAAACAAAATAAACTATGAAAGAGAGTATAATGTCGTCCACTTTTTCACCGACACACTAGAGTTTATTTTTGTTGTATCCGATTTGATTGAATGTGGTTGGAACATAGATGAGTGGCTAACAACAGGAATGACAAACCACAAAATTTCATACTATTTAAAATCATACAGCCACAACCTCAATATGTTATTAGACATAATAAAATCATCAAAACAACCTATTGACTAGATCTTGTATTACTCTGCTGTTGCGAGGCCAAAAACTTATAGGGCCGTAGGGGAGATTAGCGAAGCGTAATCGCCCGTATAAAAAAGAGCGCTCATGGTTAACGCATTAATTTTAATTAAAATTAACCAAGCTCTTATCCAACTTCTCGGGGGAGCATTAATCGCTTAGACCTTGTTTTCGTTTCCCATGCGGGCGATTACGCTGCGCTAATCGCCCCTACTCACGACTCCTGTCAAAAAGCTGAATTTATTCCCGGGGAAACAGATTAAAAACGCATGGTTCGACAAGCTCACCATGAACGGGAATAGGTAATCTTATTAGGCGGTGGGAAATACCCCCTCCAACCTCCCCCTTAAAAATGGGGAGGTTGGAAGGGGACCGAAGTTTATTTACCGCTGATCGTATCAAGCCAGCGCCGGTGTCCGTGGTGGCACCAACCGCTTGCTGCCGGTGGCTTCGAACGCGGCGCCAAAGCGTAGCAGATTGTTGTCGTCATAGGCGCGGCCGGCGAAGGTGAGGCCTACCGGCATGCCGATATCTGCCATCACGCCCATGGGGACTGTGACGGTCGGTACGCCCAGATGGCGGATGGCCAGGTTGCCGTTGGCGACCCAGATGCCGTTGCTCCAGGCGATATCGGCGGAGGCCGGGTTCACATCGGCATCGGCCGGGGCGACATCGGCCACTGTGGGGAAGAGCACGGCATCGAGCTTGAGCTCATCCATCCACTCCTCCAAGTCCAGCTTGCGGGTCTGCTCCAGAGCGCGCAGGCCGTCCGGCACCGAGGCAATTTCGTCGAAACGCTTGAGGCCGCGCTGGGCCATCTTGACGTACTCCTCCATCCCGGCCGCCAGATCGCCCTCGCGATTGGGCAGGGTGCCCGGATCGTGGGGGAAGATCTGCGGGCCATCCACATCGGCCAGCTTATTGAGCTTGGGATCGCCGTTGGCGCGCAGGAAGTCGTCGAACGCCCAGCCGGAGAGCTCCCATAGCTCGTCATGGAGAAACTCGGGTGACACTATGCCGCGGTTAAAGACGGTGGGCGCGCCGGGCCTATCCCCTTCACAGTTGGAGACCAGCGGGAAGTCCACCTCAATCACCTCGGCACCGGCCGCTTCCAGCGCCTGACGGGCCTGTTCCCACAGGGCGATCACCGAGGCACGGGTCTGGATGCGTTGGCCGGTGGGGCCACCGATACCGGGGTTGTCGCTGGTACCCGCCAGTTCATCCTTATTGATAAACATGCGCGGCACACCCAGGCGTTTGCCCTTAAGGGTGTCAGCCTTGGCCGCCAGTTCCAGATAAGAGGCCGGACGCACTTGCGAGGCCTTGGGGATCGGCACCCAGGGCTGCAGGCGCCAGAGATCGCCTCGGGTGTCGGCATCGTCGGCCACCACCAGATCCAGCACTTCCAGCAGATCGGCCATGGTGCGGGCATAGGGCACCACCACATCCATGGTCGGAGTCAGCGGCCAGTTACCGCGCACCGAGATGACGCCACGGGATGGGGTGTAGGCGCACAAACCGTTATTGGAGGCCGGGCCCCGCCCGCTGGACCAGGTCTCTTCGGCCAGACCAAAGGCGGCGAAGCTGGCGGCGGTGGCGGTACCGGCACCGTTGGAGGAGCCGGAAGCAAAGGGCGCAGTCAGGTAATCGGCGTTATAGGGGCTTTCGGCGCGGCCATAGACACCGCGCTGCATGCCGCCATTGGCCATGGGCGGCATATTGGTCTTGCCCAGACAAATAGCCCCGGCGGCGCGCAGCCGCTCTATGGTAAAGGCGTCGCGCTGGGCCACCAGATCCTTGAAGGCCGGACTGCCGGAGGCGGCGGTCAGCCCCTTGACCAGATAGCTGTCCTTGGCGGTATAGGGAATGCCGTCCAGCGGGCCCAGGGTTTCACCACGGGCACGGCGGGCATCGGAGGCGGCGGCCTCCTTGAGCGCATCGGGATTGGGCACCACGACCGCATTGAGCTGGGTCGCGCTCTCGGGGCCGTTGTAGGCGGCGATACGTGCCAGATAGGCCTTAACCAGTTCGACCGCCGTGGTGCGGCCCGACTCGAGCGCCTGACGCAGCTCGGCAATGGAAACTTCGGTCACTTCAATCATGCTGGACCTCTTAAAAAATGTTCATGTGAATTCAGGAAAGCAGAGGCTCCCTCCCCTTTTTTCAAGGGGAGGGCTGGGGTGGGGTTAGCTTTTTAGCTTGAGAAACATCAAAAGCACCCCCTCCCAACCTCCCCCTTGAAAAGGGGGAGGAGCAACCCTACCCAAGCCTTAGCAGGGAGGAGGAACGACCCCACCCAGCCACCCTGGCAAAGGAGGGTGTTTGAGGCTTTTCCTGGCCTATAACTTGCCGCTCGGGATCTGCTGAGTGATGCAGTGGATATTGCCGCCACCGAGCAGGATCTCGCGGGCTGGCACGCCGACTACAGTATGCTCGGGGAAGATCTCTTCGAGCTTGGCCTGGGCCAGATCGTCAGTCTTGGGGTCGAGCAGCGGATAGACGATGCGATCGTTGGTGATGAGGAAGTTCACATAAGAGCCCGCCAGACGGTGGCCGGAGTCGCGCGGTACGCCGCTGCCATCCACCACGCCTTGCGCCTCCTCCTCGCTGCAGAACAGCGGGCCCGGTTGCGGGATCAGCCAGACTTTCAGCTTGCGGCCCTGAGCATCTGTGCTGTTCTCGAACACCTCCAGCGCCGCCTTAGAGCGGGCGTACTGGGGGTCGTTTTCGTCATCGGTCCAGGTGAGGATCACCTCCCCCGGACGGGCGAAGCAGGCCATGTTGTCGATATGGCCGTCGGTCTCGTCCAGGTAGACCCCCTCCTCCAGCCAGATCACCTTCTCGATATTCAGATAGTCACGCAGGTGCGCTTCGATCTGCTCCTTGCTCAGGTGCGGATTGCGGTTGGCGTTAAGCAGGCACTCGGCTGTGGTCATACAGGTACCTTCGCCATCGACGTGGATGGAGCCCCCTTCGAGGATCAGCGGCGCCTGGTAACGGGCAAAGCCGTGCTGATGGGCCATGTGAGAGGCCACCCGCTCATCCTGGTTCCACGGGTGATAGAGACCGCCGTTGAAGCCGCCCCAGGCGTTAAAGCCCCAATCCACAGCACGGCACTCACCGGCGGCGTTGATGACCACGGTCGGGCCGGTATCGCGGGCCCAGCAGTCATCGCTGGCCATCTCAACTAGCGTGACATGAGCGGGCATGATGGTGCGGGCCTGCTCCATAAACTGGGCCGGGACACCCATAAACACAGGCGTGGCACCGCCTATGGCATCGGCCACCTGGGCAAAGGTGGACTGGGCAAAACGGCCCGCCTCACGCCAGTTATCCGGGCGAAATGGCCAAATCATCCAGACGGCCTGTTGCGGCGCCCACTCGGCAGGCATAAAGAAACCGTCGGCGGCAGGCAGGGTGCTTAAAAGTTTGCTCATTACAGGCTCCTCGTACTGGCAGGGTGCGCCAAGCAGCAAAAAAAATCTGAAAAGGTTCCGCCCCCTTATCAAGGAAGGTTTAGGAGGGGGTGCTCTGGCCACTCACGCTTAAGAGCATAACCCCACCCCAACCCTCCCCTTGAAAAAAGGGGAGGGAGAAGATGGAGCCAGTGTAGAAACTTGCCTCACCATCCATCAAATGAATAATATGCATCCCATCATTCTTAATACGAATAGAGCACGCGCATGAAGCTGCATCAGCTGGATCTGAATCTGCTACTGGCCTTTGACGCCCTGATGACAGAGCGCAATGTGACCCGGGCGGCCAAGCGGCTCTACATCAGCCAACCGGCCATGAGCCATGCCCTGAACCGGCTGCGCGACTGCTTCAATGACCCGCTGCTGGTGCGCACCCCGCAAGGCATGTTGCCTTCGGAGCGGGCACTCACTCTGCACCCAGGCGTAGCCCAGGCGCTGCGTCTGCTGGAGCAGCAGCTAAGCGAGCCCGAGCATTTCGTGCCGGAGCACTCCAGCCGCCGCTTCGTCATCAGTACCACGGACTATGTGGAGTGTGTGCTGATCCCGCCGCTCATCGCCAGATTGAAAGATTGTGCCCCCCAGGTGCGCATCGAGATCCTGATCCTGCGCGATACCCTGCCCGAGCAGGAGCTGGCCCATGGCGAGATCGATCTGGTGCTGGGCTTTGATGAGTATATGCAGGTGCCGGGGCATCTGAGTCGGGAGACCTGGCTCACCGAGCCGCTGTGTGGCCTGGTGCGCAACGACCATCCGCAGATTGGCGAGGCGCTGAGCCTGCAACAGCTGATCGCCACCCCCCACGTCTTTCACTCGCCGCTGGGCACCCGGGAGTCGATCGTCGATCACTTCCTGGCCAGCCAGGGTTTGGCGCGGCAGATCTCGGTCAACAGTCAGAGCTATATGTCGGCGGCAGCCATAGTGAGCCAGAGTGACCACTTACTCGTGCTGCCAGGTCGCGTGGCCGCCATGCTGACCAGCGGCTGGCCCCTGCGTCAGGTGACCTTGCCAGAAGCCATGCCCAGCTACCATCTCAACTGCGTCTGGCACCCGCTGCATGAGCAGCAACCGGCACTGCAGTGGCTACGCAACCTGATGCGAGAAGAGTGCAAGAATATCTAACTAAATCCATATCACCTCGCCTCCAGAACAACCGTTCATCCTGAGCTTTGTCGAAGGAAGCTGGTCTAAGAATTATGTTAACGCGCAGTTCGACAAGCTCACTGCGAACGGGGAGACAAGCTCGCTGCGAACGGGTTGAGCGTCCAAGTCTGGCAGACAGAAGTAAGGGTTAGGCCCATCAATATTCGTCACTTATGCGCATTAACTCCGTTCGCCCTGAGCTTGTCGAAGGGGATGGTAATTTCTTTAAAATCAGGTGATGAGACTTTACTGGTCCATGGTTCGACAAGCTCGCTGCGAACGAGTTTAGCGTCCACGTCTGGCAGACAGAAGTGAGGGTTAGGCCCATCAATATTCGTCACTTATGCACATTAACTCCGTTCACCCTGAGCTTGTCGAAGGGGATGGTAATTTCTTTAAAATCAGGTGATGAGACTTTACTGGTCCATGGTTCGACAAGCTCGCTGCGAACGAGTTTAGCGTCCACGTCTGGCAGACAGAAGTGAGGGTTAGGCCCATCAATATTCGTCACTTATGCACATTAACTCCGTTCGCCCTGAGCTTGCCGAAGGGGATGGTAATTTCTTTATGTCGAAAGAAGCTGGTCTAATAATTATGCTAACGCGCAGTTCGACAAGCTCACTGCGAACGGGGAGACAAGCTCACTGCGAACGAGGCGACAAGCTCACCACGAACGTGGCGACAAGCTCACCACGAACGTGGCGACAAGCTCACCACGAACGTGGCGACAAGCTCACCACAAACGTGGCGACAAGCTGCGAACGGCAGATATTTGCGGCAAACAACCAGTAAGTGGCAAATCGCACAGGCCTGTAGGCGATAAAAAACACTATAGTGTCATCCATCGAATCAAGGAGCAGGCCATGTCATTCTGGGTTTACATACTCAAGTGTGCAGATCAAAGTTACTACACTGGGCACACGGACAATCTGGAAAGACGCTTGCAACAACATCAACAACGCCACTATGAATCCTGTTATACCGCCTCCAGGCTCCCAGTCCAATTATGCTTCGCCTGTGAATTCGCCACCCGAATCGAGGCGTTAGCTGCAGAGCAACAAATTAAGGGATGGAGTCGAGGCAAGAAGGAGGCACTTATCCACTCAGACTGGCCCGCACTGCAAAAATTATCCATAAATCACCAGAGTTGAACCCTTAGCCTCTGAAAATCGCCAAAAAAAAACCTCCGCACAGGGCGGAGGTCAGCAAGTAGCTTCAAATTTCTGCAATTAGTTAGTCAGCAAATTTCCCGTAAAGTTCCAAGAAAAGTGTGAAAAGACCCACAAAGATCCTCAGTGGGCCTCATCCCAGTTCTCTCCGACGCCGATCCCCACCTCCAGCGGCACGGCCAGTGCGGCCGCTTCGCTCATCAGAGTCCGGATCTGCGGCAGATAGGCTTCCACCCGATCTTCACGCACCTCGAAGACCAATTCATCGTGTACCTGCATCAGCATACGGATGGAGTCAGGCTCGCACTCCTCAATCCAGGCGGCCAGTTTGATCATCGCCTGCTTGATGATATCGGCGGCGGTGCCCTGCATGGGGGCATTGATGGCGGCCCGCTCGGCGGCCTTGCGCAGCCCCTGGTTGCGGGCCTTGATATCCGGCAGGTAGAGACGGCGCCCAAACAGGGTCTCCACATAGCCCTGCTCCTCGGCCTGGAGCCGGGTGCGTTCCATATACTCCTGCACCCCGGGGTAGCGGGCGAAGTAGCGATCCATATAGTGTTGGGCCTCACCCCGCGCTATGCCGAGCTGCTTGGCCAGGCCAAAGGCGCTCATGCCATAGATGAGGCCGAAGTTGATGGCCTTGGCATTGCGGCGCTGCTCGCTGGTCACCGCCTCCGGCGTGGAGCCCATCACCTCGGCAGCGGTAGCTCTGTGGATGTCCTCGCCAGCGGCAAAGGCCTTGAGCAGCCCCTCGTCCGCCGAGAGGTGAGCCATGATGCGCAGCTCGATCTGGGAGTAGTCGGCCGCCACCAGCTTGTAGCCGGGAGCCGCGATAAAGGCCTGACGGATGCGCCGCCCCTCTTCGCTGCGAATGGGGATGTTCTGCAGGTTGGGATCGCTGGAGGAGAGGCGTCCGGTGGCGGTCACCGCCTGATGATAGGAGGTATGCACCCGCCCCGTGGTCGGGTTGACCATCAGCGGCAGCTTGTCGGTATAGGTCGATTTAAGCTTGGCCAGAGTACGGTGCTCCAGCAGCAGACGTGGCAGCTCATAGCTCTCCGCCAACTCGGCCAGCACCTCTTCGGCGGTGGAGGGGGCCCCCTTGGGGGTCTTCTTCAAGATAGGCAGCCCCAGCTTGTCGAAGAGTATCTCGCCCAACTGCTTGGGCGAGGAGAGGTTAAACTCCTGACCCGCCAGCAGGTGCGCCTGCCCCTCCAGCTCCTTGAGCCGCGCTTCAATCTGCAGGCTCTGCTCGGCCAGCTTGGGCACAGAGATGAGGGCGCCACGCCGCTCCATGTCCGCCAATATGGTGATGAGAGGGCGCTCCAGGGTGTTGAAGAGTGACGCCAGGCCAGGCTCGGCCTGCAACTTGGGCCACAGGGTCTGGTGGAGACGCAATGTGATGTCAGCATCTTCGGCGGCGTAGGGGGCCGCCCTCTCCAGCTCGATCTGGTTAAAGGTGAGCTGCTTCACCCCCTTGCCCGCTATCTCCTCGAAGGTGATGGTGGTGTGGCCCAGGTAGCGGGCCGCCAGATCATCCATGTTGTGGCGCGTGGCGGTGGAGTCCAGCACATAGGACTCCAGCATGGTGTCATAGGCGATGCCGCGCAGCTCTATGCCATGGTTGCGCAGCACGTTGCGATCAAACTTCAGGTTCTGCCCCACCTTGCGGTGGCGCTCATCTTCCAGTAACGGCTTGAGGCGGGCCAGCACAGCCTCGCGATCCAGCTGGGCCGGCGCCCCCAGATAGTCATGGGCCAGGGGTAGATAGGCCGCCTCCCCCGCCGTCACGGCAAAGGAGACGCCGACAATTTTCGCCTGCATATAGTCGAGACCATCGGTCTCGGTATCGAAGGCAAAGAGCTCGGCACTGGCCAGCTTCTCCAACCAGCGCTCAAACTCGGCCTGCTCCAGTATGGTCTCGTAGTGCAGTTCGCTGGGGGCAGTCGGCAGCTCGGCGGCAGGTGCCGCACTGGCCTGGGCCTCTTCGATCACCAGCCCCTTGAATTCAAACTCGCGATAGAGCGCCTGCAGCTGTTCATGATCCGGTTGCGGCTTGGTGATCTCCGCCACCCCCAGCTCCAGTTCCACATCGGTCTTGATGGTGGCCAGCTCACGGGAGAGCTCCACCACCGCCTGCTGCTCACGGAACTTCTCGGCAAAGTTCTTGCTGCCGCGAAAGCCCAAGGCCGCCACCTGATCCAGATTCGCGGCCACCTGCGCTATGCTGCCAATCCCCGTCAACAGGGCCACCGCCGTCTTGGGGCCAACCCCGGCCATGCCGGGGATGTTATCGCTGGAATCCCCCATCAGGGCCAAGTAGTCGATGATGAGTTCAGGCGGCACGCCAAAGCGGTCGATCACCCCCTGCCGGTCCGTGATTTCACCCTTCATGGTGTCGATCAGGGTGACGTGGGGCGAGACCAGCTGGGCCATATCCTTGTCACCTGTGCTGATGAGGATCTCGACCTGCTGCTCGGTGGCCTGACGGGCCAGGGTGCCGATCACATCGTCGGCCTCAACCCCCTCTATCATCAGCAGCGGCAAGCCCATGGCGCGGACTATGGCGTGAATAGGCTCCACCTGGGCGCGCAGCTCATCGGGCATGGCGGCGCGGTTAGCCTTGTACTCCTGATACATCTCATGGCGGAAACTCTTGCCCTTGGCATCGAATACCACGGCCACCGGCGAGTCCGGGTACTGCTTCAGCAGGCTGCGCAGCATATTGGTCATCAGGCGAATGGCACCGGTCGGCACGCCGGCCGCGGTGCGCAGATCCGCCTGCTGGGAGGCAAAAAAGGCACGATAAAGATAGGAGGAGCCATCCACCAGGATGAGCGGCGCGGGCGTGGTCATGAAAGCGTTCCTGCTGAGTTCGGAAGTGGGGCTAAGGATGCCACAGGCAGCACAGGGAGACCACGGCGCAAGCTGTGGATAACAAGGACAAGCTGTGGATATCTCTGTTGAGGAAAAAATCAAGATCCGGAAACGGCTTATTGATTGCTGTTTCAGTAAAAAATTAACAGATATTTATCAATATGTTACATAAACAAGGATCCAGATCTTCGCAAGATCCTGACCTAGGTCAATGTGGAAAACATTCTGGGGGTATAGCGCAGCACAGGCAAAAACGCGCAAAACAGCCCAATAAACCAGGCTGTCATACGCGACAAGGAACGCATTTTCCGCACTTTGCTCGGCGAAGGAAGTGCGATCGATCACAGCTTGACCGATTGTCAAAAAAACATCATGCCTCTACCTAAGCGGCCTGCAAATTGCCGGGAGCCGCTCCCAGTAACTTGCGGCTCAGATAGCGCAGCAGCACCCCATAGGCGGGCACAAACAGCCCTATGCTGATCAGCAGCTTGACGCCGTAATCCACCATGGCGATCTCTACCCAGTGCTCGGCCATAAAGGGATCCGGGCTGTGCCAGAAGGCGATGGCAAAAAATGCCACTGTGTCCAGCAGGTTGCCCACTATGGTCGAGACGGTCGGCGCCACCCACCAGGCCTTCAGTTGGCGCAGGCGGTTAAATACCGAGACATCCAGTATCTGCCCCAGCAAGTAGGCCATGAAGCTGGCACAGGCGATACGCGCCACAAACAGGTTGAACGTCATCAGTTGCGCCGCCCCCTGATACTGCCCCTCGAAGAAGAGATCGCCCAAGGCGTAGGAGAGCAGCAAGGCCGGCAGCATCACCCGCCATATGATGCGACGGGCCAAGTCCGCACCAAAGATCCGCACCGTCAGATCGGTCGCCAGAAAGATGAAGGGGAAAGTGAAGGCTCCCCATGTGGTATGCAGCCCAAACAAGGTGATGGGCAGCTGTACCAGATAGTTGCTGGCGGCAATGATGACGATATGGAACAGGGACAGACGAATAAGCGCCGTCTGATAGTGCGCGGATGACAAAGCCATATTGTGTCCTTTTTGATTGAAGCCATAACGCGGGTATGGGGTGAGGGAACCCATTTTTTCTAGCCAGGGAAACGCCAGGCGCAGGCAAGGGGGCGGATTATACGGAAAATTTCTCCAGCGGCAAGGATCGTTTAGGATCCTTATTGATCATGAGCACCACCACCTCTGGTTAGCGGATGATAAAGTAGTACAAGACGATACTGCAGAGCAGGATAGCCGAGATGACCACAGGGTAGACGATATAATCATCGCCCCGACGCCGGGCGCGGCGATTGACCAGACGGCACAGCATCAGGTTGTAGCTGATGGCCAGCAAGGTCACCCATAAGCCTTGGAAGAAAGGCAGCTCACCAATGTGGGCGGCATAGAGATAGAGCAACAAAAAGTTCGCCAGTATCAGGTACAGGAGAAACTTTTGTAGTCCATTAGAGTGAGCTTTACCTGTCTGAATCGTATGCGCCATTCATCATTGCCTGTAGTTATACAAACAACTATAGCGACAAAAAGGGGTCGAAACTGACCCGCTGCGGAAAAAAAACGTAAAGATCACCACCCGTAGCCGGGTGATACTGGCCTAATTATCCGCTCGGAGGCACACTTTAAGCATGCATATTCGCTCCTTTCTCGGCCTGTTTGCCCTCCTGCTTGTCAGCCCGCACCTGCTGGCTTACCCCAGCCAGGAGTGGCTCAGCATCTTCCCCCCCCTACTGCAGCAGGAGGCCCGCACCCGCATTGATGCCGAGCGGGAAGATCTGCTGCGCCATAGGGGCTATCTGGAGACACGCCTGCGGACAGTTCAACCGCTGATCCGCCAGATCGCCCACGAAGTACGCCGCCGTCAACTACCCGGCATATTGATCCTGCTCCCCTTGATCGAGAGTGGTTACCGCCAGGAGGTGATCTCCTCCGCTGGGGCCGCTGGGCTGTGGCAGCTAATGCCCGCCACGGCACGGCGTTATGGTGTGCCCATCAGCAGTCAATTTGATGGTCGCTACTCCCTCCCCCTGGCTACCCAAGCGGCACTGGGTTATCTCAGCTGGCTCAACCAGACCTTCGATGGCGACTGGCTGCTGACCCTGGCCGCCTACAATGCCGGGGAAGGGCGCATCCAGCGGGCCCAGCAGGAGAGTGGTGAGTTGAGTTACTGGCGCCTGCCCCTAGCCGAAGAGACCCGGCGCTATGTGCCGCGCCTGATGGCGCTGGCCGAGATCATCAATGCGCCGGAACGGTTTGGCGTCACCCTACCGGATTGGAATGCGGGGGAAGAGTTGGTCGTGCGGCGTTATCATGCTCCCCTCTCACTGGCCGCCTTAGCGGCGGTGAGCCACTGGCCTGAGGCCAAGCTGGCCGCCCTGAACCCGGCCTTGCGTCAGGGTCTGCTGACCCAAGCCGAGGAGTACCCGTTGCTAGTCCCCGCTCACCGCGCCGCCGCCATGGCTAAGGCGGCGGGCAAGCTGGGTCTGGTGATGGGAGGCGTTGCCCCTCTGCTCTCCTTGAACAGCTTGGATGACCCGTTGATCCTGGCCAGCAGCCACGGTCTGGATCTGGCCCCGCGCAGCAACAGCCAGAGTCTGCGCCACAATGACCCCTTGGGGATGGAGCAAAAACGCCCCCTGCTAAAGCTAAAACCCTAGCTTGGATTACGCCGAGGCTTGCGCCTGTTGTGCCCGTTGCGCCTGCCAGCGGGCCAACACGGCCTCCAGTTGAGTGCGCTCACTCTGATACCAGCGGGCACCATAGAAGCAGAGCTGGGGGGCCACCAGGCGACGGTGGAGTATCTGGCAATAAAGAGGCGGGCAATCCCCCAGCAGCAGCAGAAGGCGATCCGGCAGCGCATACCGACTGAAGGCGATGAAGCCCACGCCTCCCAGGCTCAGATCCTTGACTATGGCTCGACCTACCAGCTCATCAAACAGCAAACCTGGAACCCGCATCTGGGCAGGCACACCGGAACTCTGGATCTCCAGCGGCGTCTCGCCATCATGAAAATAGAGCCTGGGATCGGTGCGGCGCCCCGGCCCCAGCTCCTCTATCCATTCTAGCTCCATATGGGATAGCCCTCTCATCTCCTGCCCCTCGTTTTACTCATTTATCGCCTTCTTGGCTTGTTTCACCGCCTGGGCCATGGCGCTGGTCGGTGCCTGGCTGTTGAACAAGGCAGCCAGATCGGCATGAGCCTTGTCATTGAGGATCAGCAACTCAATGCGCCGATTGGCACTGGCCTTGGGATCCCTCTTGTTATCCAGCATGGTATCGGCCATGCCCATGACCTGGGCGACCCGACCGCTCGGCATACCACCAGCCAACAACACCCGTCGCGCCGTCATGGCCCGATCGGCCGAGAGTTCCCAGTTGCTGTAGTTCTCCCCGGCAAAGGGGGTACTATCCGTATGGCCCGAGATGACCAAGGGGTTTTCCACCCGCTGGAAAACCGGAGCCAAGGCCATCAACAGATGATGAAAGAAGGGGGTAATACGCGCACTGCTGCGGGCATACATCTCCCGTTTCTCATCATCACGGATCAGGATGCGCAACCCCTGGGGGACTATCTGCAACTCGATATTGTTACTGGCTTGCATGTTCTCGCCCACCTTCTCGATGAAGCCAGCCAGCACCTGCAACTGCTTGGGATCGTTGTAATGACCCGACGTCAGACTGCCATAACCCTGCCCGGCTTTGGCGCGCCCTTCATCCTTGGCACTCATGTTGGCTGCGGGCTTGATCTCGCCATCTTTGGTGTATTCAGGCGCCACCTCTTCCAGCACGGAAGGCTGCCCACCCAGGTCTATGGGGTAGGGGCTGTTCTGGATCTCGAAGGGGTTAGCCTCGTTATCCATGATGCTGTAGTCCCGCAGGCGGCTAGCCACCACCTGGCGCTCCTCCTGATTGGAAACAGCCAAAATCCATAGCACCAGGAACAGCGACATCATGGCCAGGGTGAAGTCGGCGAATGCAACCTTCCAAGCGCCTCCCCCCTGGGGGCGGCTATCACGCCGCTGTTGGCGCTTGATGATGACCTGTTCGTTATTGCGCATCGCTCATCACAGCCCGGTTAGTGACCCACTCTTCCATCTGAATAAAACTCGGCTTCACATCCGGCTCCAATACCTTGCGACCCGCATCCACAGCCAGCAGCGGGCTCTTGCCGCGCAACTGCGCCAGCAGTATAGACTTGACGCACATCAGCAAGGTGATACGGCGCTTTACCAACTCCTCCATGGCGCTGCTGGTCGGTTCCAACAGGCAGTAACACATGAAGATACCGATGAAGGTCCCCACCAGCGCCGCCGCCACATGGACGCCTATGCCGCCCAAGGGGCCATCCAACTGCTGCATGGTGATGATGATGCCCATGACCGCCGCCAGGATTCCGAATCCCGGGCAGGCCTCCCCCGTCTTGTGCAAGGCATGGGCGGGTTTGAGCATCTCCTCCTCTAACGCCATGATTTCCTGTTCCAGCAGGGTTTCCAGCTCATGAGGGCTGATCTTGCCCATGCTCAACAACCGCAGGTTATCCGTAATAAAGCCCAGCAACAGCGGGTTGGATTCGACTACGGGGTAGATGAGAAACACCGAGCTCTGCTGAGGGTTTTCCACATGCTCATCCAGCGCCTTCATCCCCTTGAGCCGGATCTCCTCCAGCAAGTGATGCATCAGGGTCAGTAATTCACGATAGAGTTCGCCCTCGGCCTTCTTGGGCACCATCACCTCTTTCACCTGTACCCACATCTCGTGCAACACCTGCTTGGAGTTGCCCAAGATGAGTGACCCAGCCGCCGCTCCCAATATGATGATCATCTCCGCAGGCTGCCAGAGCGCCAGCACTCGCCCCCCCGCCATCATAAAACCGCCCAATACGCAGATGAAGACGATGGCCACACCCAATTGTTTTTGCATCCTGGTTCCTTACAGCAGATCGGCCAGCTGTTGATTGAGTTGCACGAGACACTGTTTATGCAACTGACAGACTCGGGATTCCGTCAGCCCCAACGCCAGCGCTATCTCTTTCATGTTCAGCTCATGCTGATAATACAAGGAGAGCAGCAACTGCTCCCGTTTGGGTAGTTGCGAGAGGGCCTGCTTGACGGAGCGTTGCAGCTCCAGGCGGGCAATCTCGTTGTTTTCACAGCTGGGGTGACCACTCACCCCCTCCAACAATTCATCCAGGCTCTGCATGGCCTCCGACTGGCTGGCGTAGTGCAGGTTGCGCACCTCTTCCAGATCCAGCTTCATCTCGTCGGCCAGCTCCTGCTCGCTGGCGATCCGCCCCAGGCGGTTGTAGAGAGTGCGGGCCACATGGTTGAAGTCATGAGCCTGCTGCCGGACCTGACGAGGCCGCCAATCCTGACGCCGCAATTCATCCAGCATGGCACCGCGAATGCGCTTGAAGGCGTAACATTCGAACTGCTCATCCGGTTCACCACCATAGCGCCGCAGGGCCTCCAGCAGCCCCATCAGCCCCACCTGCTCCAGATCTTCGCGGCAGAAGGTGGCCGAGATCTGGCTGCGCAGATGAGTTGCGGCCCGCTTGACCAGTGGCAGGTAGCGCAACATCAAGGCTTGCTCCCTGGCTGGAGTCAGGCGGTGGGGCACGAAAGCGTCGTCTCCCGACCACTCCTTTGCCTGCAACATCGGACCTCCTACTGGACTACCACTTTGGTGATCAATACATCATCCAATGCCGGTTTATAACCATAGTTGCTGATGGTGCCACTGAGCTTGGCCAGCAAATCGCCCTGCAGCACCTCCAGTTGTTGCAGATCTTTGCGCACCTGCTCCAAGCTGCGATGGCTGAAATATTGCACCATGGCATTGCGGATCACCGGTTTAAGCTCATCCAGCTGGGCCAGTTGTTCCGGATCATGGGTTACCAATGCCATCTCCAGCAGCAGGTAGTGGCTGCTGTCCTCGCTCTGCAGGCTGATCACCAGCTTGTCCAGGGGTTTGAATAGCGGCTTCTTGCTCAACTCCTTCTTGGGTGGCGCCGAGCCAAACCAGGAGAACAGGGTATCCTTATGCTGGAAGGCCACCCAGGATGCGGCCACTGAGCCGGCAATCAACACCAGGGCCCCAACGGCTATCACTAATACACGAACTAGCTTCACTGCGATCTCCTTATCCGGTTAAACCAGGGCATTCAGCCGATCGAGGCGAGGCCCCGCTTGCGTTGTCTCTTCCACCAACAATTCCCGCCGACCGGCCAGAATGCGCCACTCCTCTTCCGGCGCTTCTCCTTGTTGCCGACTGTCCCCCTGACCCACGTTCACATCCACGCCCCCCGCATGTTGGGGCGTCAGGCTCATACGCAACCGCTCACTGCTCTGGATCAGCGCATCCCGCAGGGCCGGGTTGGCGGCATTGAGTTGCACCGAGAGGCGATCGCCGTCCATGCGAACCGTCAACTCCAGCCGCCCCAGGTCGGGCGGGTCGAGCCGGATGTGGGCCTGCTTGATATTCTGGCTGACCTGCATCTCCACGCGCTCCTTGAGCGTAGAGAGCATCTGCTCGCCCCATTGACTCTGGGGTGTGGCCAGTTTCAGCGGCGCCCACTCCAAACCCTTTGCCGTCTGGGGCAGCGGCGCATCGCTGCGCAACGCCTCCTGAGGCGCGGCGGCCGGCACAGAGAGCTCGCTCAACACCGACTTAGTCGCCTTGCGATCCAAAAGCGCGGGCTCCACCGCCTGCAGTTGGGTCAGCAGAGCCAAGGGGACACCCTTCTGGGTCACAGGCCCCGGAACCTCGCTCAGTGCGCTCTCTGCCGCCTTGGCATCTGTCTGCTGAAGAGTAGTCAGCGGCTTGTAACTGGTCACCTCAGCGGACCAGCTTCCGGCAGATCCCTGGGCCGCAAAGCGGGCCGCCAGGAGTGGCACGGTCAAACCTGCACCGGAAAATCCCGCTGCCTCTGCCGTCCTCTGCCGGGCACTTGCCTCGGTAGTCGCGGGGGCCGCAAGCTGCAGACTCTGGGTCAAAGGCTGAGTGGTGGCAAGCATGGCATAGTGTGACCAACAGGCGAGTGGCGTTTCATCTGCACTTCCCTCGCTGCCTGTGGGCTGGGCCTCGGCGTGCGCGGTGGCAGCCTCCTCCGCAACTGGCAATGGGGGCAGAGCCAGCACAGTCTCATCCCCACTGTGCACCAGAGGCGCCCAGGATTGGACGAAATCTTCGCTCTGGCGCGCCTCACCTTCGGCTAAACGCCCCTGGATCGGGCTCTCCCGCCCCCCCTGAGCAGGGGGAGCCGTATCGGTCTGGGTCTGGATGGTTATCGCCATAACTCACTCTCCTGATAGGCCAGCGCCCCTTCCCGGCACTGGTTGAAGCGATCCATCTCCTGTGTCACGACTCTCTGGGCCGTGGCACAACATTGCCTTGCATCCTGATGACATTGTTGCAGCCAAGCCAGCTCATCCGCTAACTGCACACGCAAGATCGACTGGCCCTGCAATGATTGCAAACACTGGGCGAGTTGCTGATCGACGCGAGCCAACGCCAGCCACTGCTCCGCCTGGCTATGCTGTTGCAACAGCGCGCCCAGCTGGCGCAACTGCTGGCGCCAGCGTAGCAGAGCGTCTCGCTGCTCATTACTCATTAGTCGACTCCTCTCAACCCAGGTACTATCCAAGCGCGAAGCAAGGGCTGCGCCACATTAAAAGTAAAGCTAAAACAATAGGTTGAGATTAATGCCATCACAAAGCGGAAGTCTGACTTCCGACCGGGCGGAAACGGTAACCGGAAAACAGATGCGGTCGCCTAGGCGACCGCATCAAATCGAGCGCAGGCAAGCACTGGTCAGGCGGCTTGCGCCTTGGCCATGGCCTGCCACCCTTCGCGAAGTTCGCCGATGATGCGCACCACTCTCGCCAGGCCCGCAGTTTCATTACTCACACTCACCTCGAACAGTTGCTGACCGCAGAAGTCATACAGACGGTGCAGGTTCTCTGCTAGCTCGCCGCCACTCGCCATATCCAACGCGCTGTCGAGACCACCCAGGATCTGCAGGCACTTATTGATGGATTGCCCCTTGCGCTCATAGTTGCGCACCTGCATATGTCCCTCGGTGCGCGCCAGCTCATCCAGCAAGCCATCCACCAACATCAACACCAGTTGGTGAGGGTCGGCGGCGGCGGCTCGGGCCTGAGTGGCCGTTTGTTGGTAAGCATCGAATCCGGGGTCAAACGTGTGCATGGCGACTTCCTCAGGCAAACAGGGAACTGGTTTGGGACATCTGGCTCATCAGGCTGTTGAGCTGGGTAAATTGCTGGAGATAACGCTGATACGTCCGCTCCATGCGGGTATCCAGTGCATCCTGCTTATCACTGATCTGGGTCTGATCCCGCTGCAGGCTCTCCTTGCGCTGCTTGATGATACCAGTACGGCTGGTATAGCTCTCGGTGGCGCTCTGCAAAGTTTTCAATAAACCGCTATCGCCTTGCAATGCCTTAGTCAACAGAGTCGGATCGGAGGTCAAACTCTTCTGCAGGGCCGCGCTGTCGACCGAGAGGCTACCACTCTTGTCGCTCTTGATCCCGAGGGAACTCAGGGTCATGCCACCGGGTAACTGCCGTATCTGGGTGCGCAACAGGCTGATGAGGCTCTTGGCCGAGCTATCTCCAGCCAGGGCACCGTTGCCCTCACGGCTAGTCAACTTGCCCAGATCACCGACCAGGGAGTTGTAACCATCGACAAACTTCTGCAAGGCGGCCGTCATGGCCTGGGTATCCTGCCCCACTGTCAGTTGGATAGGCGCGTCCCCTACGGCCTGGGCCTTGCTCAGATCCAGGGTCAGGCCATCCACCACTGTGGTCAGCTTATTGCTACTGGAGGTAATAGTGAGCGGGTTGTCGGCGCCCAGCTTGACTATGGCATCCTTGGCCTGGCTGATGACGCTCTTGCCGGCAATGCTCGCAATCAAGTCATTACTGGCCACACCACCGGCACCCGGCACATAGGCCACGGAGGAGATGGCATTGAGCGCCCCAGTATCCTTGCTGGTGAGCATCAGCTGCACCGAACTCCCCGTGCGGACCACGCTGGCCTGAACGCCCGGGTTGGTCGCACTGTTGTTGATCCCCGTGGCCAGATCTTTCAAGGTAGCGCCGGCGGGGAGGGTGTTGAGATTGAGATCCATACTCTTGCCATTCACCGTCACCGAGAAAGTGCCATCGGCTGGCATGGGCGCTGTCTCACTGGCAAACGACAAGCCCAGCTGGTGGGCCTGGGCCAACTGCTGGACGAACAGGCTATATTGGCCGGCAGCGGCCTGGCCATTGCTACTCACCTTCACCACCCCATCCTGGGAGAGGGTCGTGCTCTGGGCCTGCAGGGTACTCACCTTGTTGAGGTCCTTGAGCAGGGTCTGGAAGGTGGAGAGCTTGCTGCTGAGTGTCGAGATGCCGCTCAGCTGATTCTTGATCGTCGTCGCCTTCTTGCTCAGCAACTGATCCATGCCTTGCCGCTCGGCAGAGACCAGGGTTTGGGCCATGGTGGTAGGATCAATACTCGTCGCCATCTCATCTTCCTTCTAAACAAAACAGGGGATCGCAAAAGCAAGCCTGTGGCGCGCCTCCGGATCCCCTTCTCTAGTACGCCCTTACGAACGCATCCATTGATGATTAACGCAGCAGTGAGGTCACCATGCTGGTCATCTGGCTGGAGTTGGAAAGCACAGACATGCCCGCCTGCATCAACATCTGGTTCTTGGTCATGCTGCTGCTCTCTTCGGCATAGTCGGCATCCAGGATACGCCCCTTGGCCACATCGGTATTCTCCTTCATATTGGAGAGGTTGTTGACCGTATGATCCAAGCGATTGATATTGGCACCAAAGGCGGAACGGACGGTACCAATGTTGGTCTGCAGGGTATCCAGTTCGGTCATGGCGGCTTGTGCGCTAGCTAAGCTACCGACCCCGGCTTTCACCGCCGCATTATCCAGACCATTGGTGGCGGTAGTACCCGTCACTATCTTCAGCGCCTCGCTCAGAGAGCCTGTTGCCGTGCCCAGTGTAAGTTTTTCGCCTGAGGAACCACCGATCTGGAAGGTGACACCCGCCTCGAAAGAACCGCCCTTCAGCAATTTTTGACCACCGAAGGTGGTATTATTGGCAATGTTACCCAACTCAGCCAACAGCTCTGTGTACTCGCCATTCATGGCGGTGCGATCGGCAGTCGAGCTGGTATCGTTCGCAGATTGCGTCGCCAGATCCTTCATACGCTGAACGATATTGGTCATCTCTTCCATGGCACCTTCGCCAGTCTGCATCATGGAGATAGCGCTCTGCGCATTGCTCATGCCGACCTTCTGACCATTGGATTGCGATTGCAGACGAGTAGCGACCTGCAGACCGGCGGCATCATCGGCGGCGCTATTGATACGCAGGCCAGTGCCCAGGCGTTGCATGGCGGTGGTGAGGGCTTTGTTGGTAGAGCCCAGCTGGCTTTGAGTAACCAGTGACGCATAATTGGTATGAATGGAAAGACTCATGTGTTACTCCTTGATGGTGGCGCCCAAGACTGGCAGCATCTGACAGGAGTAATAGAGCGACCCCTGCCTCAAGAAAATTAAATTTCACTCAGACTTTTTTAATGTTTTTTTCCTCATGGGGCATCGAGCACGAGACCTCATGATTTAGTGCGGGAAAACTACTTTCCTTACGGAAATAAAATTTCAGCATGATATAAAGTGAAAAAATAGATCCCTGTTTGCGGCACTAGGATCATTAACATGGGCAACAAAAAGCCGGGTTATTATTCATAACCCGGCTTAATTACCTATTCCCCAGTGGCTTTAGTGCTTAACGCAACAGCGACGTCACCATGCTGGTCATCTGGCTGGAGTTGGAAAGCACGGACATGCCCGCCTGCATCAGCATCTGGTTCTTAGTCATGCTGCTGCTCTCTTCGGCATAGTCAGCATCCAGGATCCGCCCCTTGGCCACATCAGTATTCTCTTTCATATTGGAGAGGTTGTTGACCGTATGATCCAGGCGATTGATATTGGCACCAAAGGCGGAACGGACTGTGCCAATGTTGGTCTGCAGCGTATCCAGCGCGGTCATGGCGGCTTGGGCATGAGCCAGAGTATCAACGCCATCGGTGGCAATAGCCGTCACACCAATGCCAGAGGTAGTACCGGTCACCGCCTTCAGGCCAACAGCCAAGGCTCCGGTAGTACCATCGAGAGTCAGTTTCTCGGCTGAATCGCCGCCAATTTGGAAGGTCACATTCCCTTCGAATGAACCAGCTTTAAGCAATTTCTGACCACCAAACGTGGTGTTATTCGCAATGTTGTTCAACTCAGCCGTCAGTTCCTTGAACTCGGCATTCATGGCGGTGCGATCCGCTGAGGAGCTAGTATCGTTCGCCGACTGAGTAGCCAAGTCCTTCATGCGCTGAACAATATTGGTCATCTCTTCCATGGCGCCTTCGCCAGTCTGCAGCATGGAGATAGCACTCTGAGCATTGCTCATACCAACCTTCTGACCATTGGACTGCGATTGCAAGCGGGTGGCAATCTGCAGACCGGCTGCATCATCGGCGGCACTGTTGATACGCAGGCCAGTACCCAGGCGTTGCATGGCGGTGGTGAGGGTCTTGTTAGTGGAACCTAGTTGGCTTTGCGTAACCAGTGACGCGTAGTTGGTATGGATAGAAAGACTCATGTGTTGCTCCTTGATGGTAGCGCCCTACAGGGCAGCATTCGACATGAGTAATAGAGCGACAACCGCTTTTCAAAAATTAAACGACTCTTAAAATTTTATTATTTTTGTTAAACATCTGCAGACAACGGTTATTGGCTGAGCCTTCGGTAATAGCCAGCCCAATACCTGACGCTTATACACAACTGCCATCCCGTTAATAAGATGTTTGCCTAAATTGGCTAACACTGAATGGCGATGCGCTGGCTATAGCGAGTGCTGCCAAGCATCCAGCTCATCCAACAACTCAACCAACTCATACTCTAGGTAATCAGCCAATCCCAGCCAGTCATGTCGTTCCTGGCAGGCCAAAATGGCGCTAGAAATCTGTACGCAGCGCTGCTGCAGGGGGGTGGGAACCGCCCTCAGAACGGGAATAAGGGCCGATAACAGACGAGCACTCTCGACGCAACCCGACTCATCCCAACCGTTGCGCAAGATCTGGGCGATTTGCTGGCCGCCCGTTTTGAAGCTCGGAACATTAATCATAGGGCAAACTCCTGGTTGTACTCAGTGCCCTGGATTTTCGCCCCATCACGGCTGCCATTGAAAAACCGGATGCCCGTCTGCTTGCTGATGTAATATTCCATATAATTCAAATAAATACAGAATGACAGCAGGGTTCTTACCTGTCCCCCATGGCCATCAACGACCGTGCGATTAGCCGTGCTGGCCTTGGCCCCCAAGACACCATCATCCCAACCTGAGTGAGTCTTTTCCCCAGGGAAAGCAAAATCGGCCCCCAACAGGGTGATCTTTGACGCCCCCATCTGAACCGCTAAATCCATGGCAGGATGGATCACACTGCCACCAGAGTAGAGACTGCTTCTGGGCAGCACCTTACGCAGGGTGTCATATGTCGCCAAAGCCTCATAGGCGACATAACGTGCCCCCTGCCAGGCAGCAAGCACATCATTAGGCACCATGGGTATGTAGACCAAGGTCATGTCCGCAGAGTGCTCCGGCAACAGGTGGCTTGCATCTATGGTGCGATCCATTGAGACCACTATGTCGGGGCGGATACCGTGCTCAAGCAAGGGGCGCAAGGCTGTATCCACACAGATAAAGAGCGGGCGCTCTCTCTGTTCGCACTTGAGCCTCAAGGTAGCATAATGCTGGGCCAGGGTGGGTCCGGTGGCAATCACATAGGCTTCGCCCCCCTGCCGTGACTTAAACAGGGCCGAAACGTCCTGATCTTGCGAAATCAGCTGGCGATTACTCTGTAATCGCTCCGCCATCCAGCCCTCGGCAAACTCGTTATTGATAAGATTACGCTTGATTTCGATGACCAGCCGGTCACGCAGCTTGAGCGTCGGCTCATCAGCCAACTCCAGCTCGGCCGCGATGGCCGTATAGGGGGTGGCGACCCACTGATCGTCACTGGCAAAAGAGAGCGTGACGCGAGGATCGGCCAACCAGTCGCTATGATCCAGCAGATGCAGCAGCATAGCGAAGAGGCCCCGGTTCATCACCTTGACAGACAAGACCTTGAGTTGGTTTCGTTTAAGCAGCTCCCGAGGCAGATCGCCCAGCCCAATCCCGTAGAGGGTCAACGCCTTGTGTGTCAACGGAATGGCGTCGGCTTGCAGCCGGGCCTCGCGCAATCGATCGTGACGACTGCTCAACTGAATGCCATCAATCGCCAGCGTCGAGCTACGCCCCTCGATCAATTCGGCCGGAATGGCATCGATATCCTGCTCTTGCAATGGCGCCAGCAAATGGGGCCAGCGTTGTTGGATCAAAGCCATGTGTTGCGGGAAAAAATTCGTCATGGGTCACATCTTGTCAGCGGAAACAATCCCTATTCAGCGCAAGCGCCCAATAAGCGAAACTCAGTTCGAACCGTCACTCAGCAGCGCCACCACATTCTGGCGGGAGACGTTGGCCTGAGCCACCAGTCCGGATACCGTCTGGCCGAAATCACTGCCCTGCAACTGCCCCTGCAACTGGGATTCCAACTGCTGCAGCTCCTGCTCGCTCATGGCGGCAGTACGGGCCTTAACCTGTTCCAACTGGGTTAGCATCTGCTGGCGGAACTTCTTCAGATCGCGCATGGACTGCTCTATGGTGCCCAGCAGCCGCTGCAGACGCGCCTGCTCCTGGCGCACTTCGCCACGGGAGAGACCATCCCCCAGCTTGCCCAGTTCGCTCTGGGCCGGGGTTAGCTTGATGGCCACCGGCTCCCCCGCCGGCACCCGAATACCCTGCCCGGAGAAGAGTACAGGCTCATCCAGTTTACGACTCTCACTGCGCGGCAGGGTAAATTGCAGTTGGCCCTGGTCATTGCGGCTGACCTGAATTTGCTCGTCGGCCAACCCCTGCTGCAGCAGGGTCACCACCTGCTCCCCTTGGGCACCGGCCGGGATATTGACGGTAGTCGAGCGCCCTGACGCCGGAAAGAAGAGTTGCAACCGCTCGGCGCTGGGTTTGGCGCTGAGCAGGTCTACTTTGTCCAACACATAGCTAGCCTGGCGTGCCTGCCCCGAGAGCAGCGTCGGTTTCAGCTCGCCATCCAATAAGCCTGAATCACTGCTCAGCTGCTCATTGAGCGCGGCAATCTGCTGCTGGATCTGGCTGCTGGCCTGACCACTCTGGTTGAGCTGTCGCTCCAGTTGCTTGAGCTGGCGATAAGCCATCACCAGCGATTGTTCACTGCCCTGAGCATCGGCGATGCGCTGCTGGGTTTGGCCCATCACGGCCCAACGGTTATAGCGATCCAGTTGTGGCAGTTTGACCTGATCCTGGGTCTTGCTGGCCCCCTGAGTCTGGTTTTCAGCGCGTCGCCCTATCCCCGCGCGTTGGGGAGTGGTTTCGGTAACCGTATTAATGCGCGCACTGTTGATCTGCATACGCAACCCTTAGAGGTAATTGAACAGGGAGAGGCTGTTCACCTTGGCAAATGATTGCTGGGAGACCTGCAGGGCCTGTAGCACATTGCTGAGCTGGGTCGTGGCCGCTGAGTAGTCCAGCGATTCGATCTGGTTGCTTACCTGCTTACTGAACAGCGTCATCTCATCATGGGAGGCATTCAACTGCTCCAGGGTATTCATGCGCGCCCCTATGCCACTGCGTACCCGGCTGATGTTCTCCTGGGTAGTCGATACTTGCCCCAGCATGGTGTTGGCCTCGGCATTCACAGCGCCTGACGCTGTCTCCAGCACGGAGACGAAACTCTCCAACTGCTGGAAAAAATTTCCCCCGTCGAAGAAGAGCGCCTGGGCATTGTCATTGGCCGCCAGGGTGACGCCGTGTGCCACGGCCACCTGTCGCTGATAGCTGTCGCCCTGGTATTGATAGTGGCCTGCGGCATCCTTGAGCACGGGAGCCTTCTGCACCTCGCTGCCGGAGAAGAGATAGGAGCCATTTTCGTCCCGACCATTGGCCAGATCGAACAGCCCCGCCTGCAGGCTGCGCATCTCGATGGCCATAGCCTGGCGATCGCCCTGAGAATAGTTGCCATTGGCCGCCGTCTGCGTCAGATCCTGCAAGCGCAGCATCATGTTGGTCATGGTCTCCAGCTGCACCTCATCTTGTGACAACTGGGTCGTCACCTGACTGATGTTCTTCTGATACTGGCCCAGCGTGGTCTGCTCTTTGTGCAGGGAGAGCAGTTGCACCGAACCTATGGCGTCATCCGAGGGTTGCAGTATGCGTTTACCCGAGGCCATCTGCATATCCAGCTTGCCATACTGACTGTAGTTCTCCTGCAAGCTAGCCAGCATGGTCTGCTGGATCTGTCCGGTACTGATACGCATGGTCACTCCTAAAACATCCCCAGCAATTCATTAAAGAGTTGGTCAGCCGTGCTGATCACCTTGGCATTGGCCTGATACGCCTTGGAGTACTGCATTATGCTCACCCCCTCCTCATCCAGGTTGACGCCACTGACGCTCATCACCTTGTCGCCGACCTGTTTAGCCAGCTGTTGGCTGGCCGCCAGCTCGGCCTTGGCCTGGCTGCTACCCACCGCCACTTTGCCTAGCAGCTTGCTGTAAGCATCGTAGTGCTGATCCTTCAACGCCAGCATGGCCAGTAGATTACGGTTATCGCCCACGCCCCCCTCGGCGACCTTATTGCCACTGGCGTCCAGCTTGCTGGCCCCAAAAGCCAGATCTTCCGGCTGAAAACCGCTGCTCAGCGTCAGGGTGTTGGCCGGATCATTGGCATCGAAGCTGAAGAGGGGCTTGCCCTGAGTGCGGGGGGTATTCATATCGAAGCCTGCCGCCTGCTGGCTGTTCATGGCCTCAGCCAGCTTGCTGGCCATGGTGCCCAACTCCTGCAGCGTCGGCTTCAGAACCTCCTGACCATAGGCCAGCAAGCCCCCCAGACTCCCCTGCATCTTCTGCTCGACCGGGAAACGCTGAGGGCCAAATTGTAGCGTCAACTTGTCGCCCTGCAGGTTGAGGGTGCTGGCATTGCTCCCCAGCACCAGAGGCTGCCCCTGAGCCAGACTCAAAGAGAGGGAGCCATCGGCCTGGCGATTGACCTTCACATCCAACTGCTTGGCCAGCGCCAATACCGCCTGATCCCGTTGATCTTCCAGGGCTGAGGTGTCGCCCGCATTGGCAGCCACCTCGATGATCTGCTTGTTCAGAGCCGCGACCTGCTGGCTCTGACCATTGATCTGCTGCACCGTGGTGGCCATCTGCTCATTCAACTGCTGTTGCTGGCCACCAAAGGTCACCGCCAGTTGATTGAAACGGCCCGCCAAGGCCTGGGAGGCGCTGACGATCTGCTGGCGGGAGGCACTGCTCTCCGGGCTCTCGGCCGCCGCACTCAAGGCGGCGAAGAAGGCATCCACCCCCTTGGTGATGCTCATGGCATCGCTACCCAGCACCTGCTCGGTGGTGTTGATGTACTGCTCATAGCTCTGGTTAAAACCGGTAGCCGAAGCACTGCGCCACTGCTGGCTGGTGAGATAGCTATCTGTGATGCGCCGGATGGAATCCACACTGACGCCGAGCCCCCGCTCCGGGGTACGGCTACCAAACTGCACCTCCTGACGGCTGTAGCCTGTGGTATTGACGTTGGCGATGTTGTTACTCGCCACGTTCAATGCCGCTTGCGCCGCATTCAGACCCGAGCAACCAATGCTAAATAGGGACATCAGTCCGCTTTCCTCTTGATGGCGTGCAGGCTCTGGCGAAATGCTTCCTGCGTATTATCAGCAACAACGACTGACGGCGCCGAATTCTTTAATGTGGGCGCTAATTGTTCCACCATTTGCTCTTTCAGTCCCATTCCGCCCTTCTTGACCATGCTCATGGCCAACTGGCTATCGTACATATCGCGATAGAAGCCCTGCTGTTGACTCTTGAACAGCCCCTCCTCCTCCTGCAGGGCATCGCTGGCCGCCCGCATGTGCTTGAGTACGGTCTGCAGAAACTCCACTTCGAACTGGCTGGTGGCGGCCTCCAGGGCAGCGCGCTGATCCGGGTTACGTTTGATGGCCTGCAGCCCCTGCATATCCTGATAAAAACTCGGATCCATGCTACCGAGCGAGTTGATTGATTGGCTCATAGTCTTCCCCTAAATCACCACTAGCTCACCCTCGAGGGCATCCGCTTCATTCAAGGCCTGCAATATAGCCATAATATCATCCGGTGCCGCGCCCAAGGAGTTGATGGCCCGTACTATCACCTCCAGCGACGTCCCCTCGGGCCAGACGAACATGCTGCTACGGCCCTGATCCACACTGATGTCGCTCTCGGGCGTGACGGTCGTCTTGCCATTAGAAAAGGCATTGGGTTGACTGACATTCTTGCGCTCCGTGATGGTCACCGTCAGGCTACCGTGGCTGACGGCGGCCTTACGCACCCGCACATCCTGCCCCATGACCACGGTCCCGGTGCGGCTGTTGAAGACCACCTTGGGTCGCTCACGCCCCAGATCCACATCCACATCTTCCAGCAAGGCCATGAAGGCGATACGTTGACTCTCATCCTTGGGGGCCCGCAGGGCCACCCGCCCGGCGCTCACCGCCTTGGCGACCGGGCCAAGCTGCTGATTGATGGCCCGCTCCACGTTGCGAGCCGTGCGGAAGTTGGGCTGTTTCAGGTTGAGGAACACCTCGTTCTTCTCGCCGAACGTAGAGACCACCTCCCGTTCGACTGTGGCGCCATTGGGGATGATGCCCGCCGTTGGCACGTTGATGGTCACCGACGAGCCGGACTGCCCCTCGGCCTTCATGCCCCCCACCACCAGATTTCCCTGGGCCACCGCATAGACCTCGCCATCGATCCCGCGCATGGGCGTCAACAACAAGGAGCCCCCGCGCAGGCTCTTGGCATCACCAATAGAAGTCACGGTGACATCTATGGTCTGCCCCTTACCGGAGAGAGCCGAGATGGAGGCCTGCACCGATACCGCCGCCACGTTTTTCAACTTGGGATCGATGTCATCGGGAAGCTGCACGCCAAACTGTTTGAGCATGTTCGCCATGGACTGGCCGGTGAACTTCACCTGGCTGCGGTCACCCGTCCCGGCGAGCCCCACTACCAGACCATACCCCACCAACTGGTTGTCACGAATGCCTTGCACATCGGCTATGTCCAGCAGGGGACGGCTGCGGCTGCGCGCTGCCTCAGCCGACGGACAGGCCAGCAGCGTGAGCAGCAGAGGCAACAGAGTAAAAAAACAGGGGCGCATAGCCCTCCTCGCAAGCGCGGCCATCAGATGGGGGCCACGGCTGAGTTGAAGAAGCGACTGAGCCAGCCCGCCTGATTACTGTCGGCCAGGGCGCCACGACCGGCATAGGTGATACGGGCATCAGCGATGCGCTGGGAGGAGAGACGGTTAGATTGGTCGATATCCTCCACCCGCACCATGCCACCCAACCGCACATACTCATCACCCTGATTGAGGCGTATCCATTTCTCCCCGCGGATGCGCAACACGCCGTTGGTATAGACCTCGGCCACGGTCACGGTAATAGCTCCGGAGAGCGTATTCTGTTGACTCGCGGTCGCCGAACCATCAAAGGCTCGTTTGGCTGACATATCCAGCCCCATATCCTCGCGGGTCGACCCGCCAATAGTGGGAGCCGGTACGCTGATGTTACTGTTCTTGCCCATGCTGGTATCCGCCTTCTTGCTGGATTGGGTACGCTCATCCAGCATCACAGTCAGGATGTCGCCCACCCGATAGGCCCGACGATCCTGGAACAGGGTGAACATGTAGTCACGGCGATAGAGGCTGCCGTCCTCAGCCTTGGCCGCTGCCGGCATGGGCAGGGGTGCCGATGGCTTCCACTCATCTTCACCCGGCTCAGGCGGTCGCAACTCATAGGTAGAACAGCCGGTTAACAACGCCAGTAGCAGCAGCAGACGCCCCATGGCCCCCCCCTTACAGTGATTGACTGATAAACTTCAGCATCTGGTCAGCGGCCGAAACCACCTTGGCATTCATCTCATAGGCGCGCTGAGTGGTGATCATGTCCACCATCTCCTCTACCACATTGACGTTGGAGCCTTCCAGCGTGTACTGCTTGAGCGCCCCGAAAGCCTCCTCGCCTGGAACCCCTTCCTGTGGTTCACCCGAGGCAGCGGTCTGCCGATAGAGATTGCCACCCAAGGCTTCCAAGCCCGCCGGGTTGGTGAAGTTAGTCAGGGTGATCCGCCCCAGCTCCACATTGCCCTGCTGACCCGCCACAGTGCAGGAGACGGTGCCATCCGAGCCGATAGCCACCTGAGTGGCATTGTCCGGGATCTCGATCTGTGGCACCAGCGGCAGGCCATCGGAGTTGACCAACACCCCTTCGGAGCTGCGATGCAGTTGACCGTTACGGGTATAGGCCGTCTCGCCATCCACTTTTTCGATGCCGAAGAAGCCTTCGCCGACTATGGCCACATCCAGATCCTGATTGGTGGTCTGGAAGTTGCCCGGCGTGAAGACCTTCTGGGTGCCGACGACACGAACGCCATTCCCCATCTGGATGCCGGTCGGCGTCTGATTCTGCTGATCCTGCAGGGCACCAGGTTGTTGCTGCACCTGGTAGAAGAGATCTTCAAACGCCACCCGGTCACGCTTAAAGCCGACCGTGTTGACGTTGGCCAGGTTGTTGGAAATGGCCGCCATCTTGGCGTCCTGGGCGGTGAGACCTGTCTTGCTCACCCAAAGTGCTGGATGCATATTCTTTCTCTCCAGAGAGGATCAGGTTATGCCTGACCAGAAATCAGTTTGGCGCCCAAGCGGGCCTGTTCATCGGCAGACTTCATCAGCCGCACCTGTAGTTCGAAGTTACGGCTCAGATCCATGCTACTGACTAACTCGTTCACCGCATTGACGTTGGAACCCTCGAGGAAACCGGAGGCCAGCACCACCTGATCACTGCTCTCCAGCTCCCCCCCCTGTTTTTGACGAAACAGGCCATCTTCGCCCTTTTGCAGATCCTTGAGTTCGGGTTGCACCAACTTAAGACGACCCGCCTCTAACCGGGCGCCGCCCCCGGGAGGCGTAATGCTGATGGTACCGTCCTTGCCAAAACTGAGAGTGCGATACTCGGGAAGGACGATTTCCCCCCCATCACCCATCACGGGGCGACCATTCAGGGTCAACTGGCCCTCCCCATCCACCGTCAGATTACCTGCCCGGGTATAGGCCTCCTGGCCATCTGCCGCCTGTACGGTAAGAAAACCTTGGCCACGGATGGCCACATCCAGCTTGCGGCCGGTCTGCATCAGGGCACCTGCGGTAAAGTCGCTACCCGCCTGCTCTTCACGCGCCATGACGCGGCTGGGAAAACCGGGGCCAGCGATGGCTGCAGCCGATACACGCTCGAAGTCAGCACGAAATCCGGTCGTATTGACGTTGGCCAGATTGTTGGCCCGGATCTGCTGGGCCATCAGGGTGTGTTGAGCACCTGACATGGCGGTGTAGATCAACTTTTCCACTGCACTCTCCTCGTTACTGGTTCAACCCTAGAAAGCGTTGAACAGCACCTGTGTCATCTTGTCGGCCGCGCTGATGCTCTTGGAATTGGCCTGGTAGTTGCGCTGGGCCGTCATCAGGTTCACCAGTTCACCGGTGAGATCCACATTCGACCCCTCATAGGCACCCGCAGTCAGGGAACCCAGAGTCCCGGAGCCCGGCACCCCCAGCGTCGCTTGCCCCGAGGCAAAACTCTGATACCAGGCGGTATCATCGCCCTGCTGCAACCCACCCGGATTGGTGAAGTTGGCCATCACCACCTTACCCTGCAGTTGACTCTGGCCATTGGTATAGACGGCAAACAGGGAACCATCCTCTTCGATACGCACCCCGCTCATCTCACCGGCGGTATAGCCATCGGACTGGTTACGGCTGACGTTGAAGTCGGAGGCATACTGGCTCACCCTGGACATATCCAAGCTTACCGCCATGGCATCCGCCCCGGTCGGCGCCAGAGCCAAATCGACCTTGCTGGGCATAGTCAGCAAGGAGCCATCACTGTTAAAGATCAGGCTCTGCACCTGAGGCACACCGGCGCTCTGGACGGCACTGCCATCCACATAGAAGTGATCTTCCCAACTATTGCTGCCGGTCTTGACGAAGTACTGGGTCAGGGCGTGTTCCACCCCCAGCGAGTCATACAGCTTGCCGGATTGGGAGAAGTTGTAACTGTTGACCTCGGCCGGATCGAAGGGATAGGCCACACTGTTGATCTGGCTGGCATCGGCCTTCAGGTTGGCCACGAACTCCACGCTGGTCGATGCCTTGGCACCCAGGTTGCCTGAACTCACCTGCATATCGGTCACTACGCCAGGCACCAGTTGCCCCGCCTCGTTGACCCCATACCCCTGCAGCTTCATGCCATTCGCCGCAACCAGATTAGTATTGGCATCCATCTGAAACATACCCGCACGGGTATAGGCGGTCTTGCCATTTTCGCTCAGCATAAAGAAGCCGCCGCCGGAAATGGCCAAATCGAGGGAGCGCCCGGTCTGTACCACGTCGCCATTTCGGTCGAAATTCTGCGATACATGATTCATGGCCACCCCACCCGCCAAGCCACCGCTGTAGATGGCGGCAAATTCGGCCCGACCGGACTTGAAACCCGCCGTATTGACGTTGGCGATGTTGTGGCTGATGACACCCATCTCTTCATTCACGGCGCGCAGACCGCTCAAACCAATGTTAAAAGACATCTTGCATGCTCCTCAGGCTCAACCCTTGCCAAATTCCACGACGCTAAACAGAGGGACGGATCCGACCCCTGCCACATCCAGACGCACCTCACCGCTCCCCGGTAGCGTCACCCGCTCTACCCCGGAGGCCACATAATTCTGGGCCTGGCTCTGAACCCCGCCCTGCTGTGCCACCACCTCAAAGCTATATTCACCCACCGGCAGGGTAGCGAGATCGTAGCCCAGTGCTCCGCTCTGGCTGGCCCCCCACTGCCGTTGCGCCACCACTTGACCAAAACGGTTATAAACCTTGAGGTTCACCTCATCGGCAGCCTGGCTCAAGTAGATCTGGCCACGCACCGCCTGCTCCTTATCCAGGGTCAGAGACTTAGTCGGTGCCATGACCTCCTTACCCACCAGCTGGGTACTGGCCAGTACCTGCTGGGTGTCCTGCAGCGCCAAATTCTTCTGCTGCAGCACCTTAAGGTTTTCCACCCCTTCCACCATGGAAAACTGCGCCAGCTGACTCACATACTGGGTACCATCCATGGGGTTTAAGGGGTCCTGATTCTGGATCTGGGCCACCATCATCTGCAGAAATTCGTTGCGCAACCCTGCGCTATCGTTGGCACTGCTGCCGTTGCTGGCGATAGTGTTATCGCTCGTGGTGGTTCCGCTGCGTGCGGTATCCAGGGCGCTGATCTGTGCCAGACTCATGCTTGCTCCTTAACCTTGGCCCAGACGCAACAACCCTTGCTGCATGCTGCCAATGCGGTTCATCACCTCAACCGAGGTCTCAAAAGAGCGCGACGCGCTCATCATATCGGCCATCTCTTCCACCGGATTGACGTTGGCGGAGTAGACATACCCCTCACCATCCGCCAGCGGATTATCCGGCTCCAGTCGCTTCTGCACGACCCGATCGGACTGCACCACACCGGCAATCTGCACCTGGGCCGAGGAGAAAGCATCGCTATCCTGCACCCGCTGATAGAGAGTGGAGAAGACCGGCTTGATGGCCCGGAATGCCGTCTCTTCGCTGCTGGCGACGCTGTCGCTGTTAGCCAGGTTGGACGCCACGGTATCCAGACGCACGGTCTGGGCCCGCATGGCGCTGCCCGCTATGTCGTAAATCCGGTTGAATGACATTTAGCGCCCCTCTATGGCCTTTGCCAGACCGTTAATTTTCATATTCAGAAAGGTCAGGCTGGTCTGAAAATCCATGGCATTGTTACCAAACTTGCTCTGCTCCACGCCCAATTCGGCGGTGTTGCCATCGGCCGAGTGCTGGAAGGGCACCCGGTAGAGGGGTTGCTCCAGATCCAGTTCGCCGTTCGCCCCCGCCGCATTGGCGCTGGCCCCACGCTCCAATCGACTGGAGACATCCGTCAACACCTGCTGATAATCGATGTCGCGAGCCAGGTAGCCGGGGGTGTCCACATTGGCCAAGTTGCCCGCCAGTATCTGTGCCCGCTCGGCGCGCACCTGCAACGCATAGGGATGCACCCCCAACGCCTTGTCAAAATTGATGCTCATCGCCCTTCCTTAGTAGTCAGGAAATCTAATCACGGGTATGCTTAAACAAGAGTCATGCCACCCACAAGGCCCAATGAGATCAGCTAGTTACAATCACATCTGGCGGTTATTTCCCCTTGCGGCGGAAGGATGCCTTCCGCAGCGGAAGTCTCGCACCAGGCAGAGGGGCGCCCTGCTGTGCCTGGCCACCCTGCTGCTGCCCCACGCCAGCCACGCCGCCGACTCACTACAACAGCAGTTGGAGCAGGCCGCGCACCAACGGCTGAATGACTATCTGGCCAACCAAGGCTGGCCTGTCGGCCAGGTACAACTGCACAGCTGGCTGGCGGCCGGCAGTGCCCACCTCCCCCCCTGCGCGCAGCCAGTCAGCATCACCCCCAGCAGCCAGAGCGGTCTGCCCTGGGGACGCCAGCTCTATCGTTTAAGCTGCGCCCAACCCAGCTGGGAGTTGAGCGGCCGGGTGGAGTTGAGCCTGACTCTGCCGGTCTGGACCGCCGCGCGGGATCTGGCCAAGGGGGACTCGCTCACGAGCGGCGATCTGCTGGCCAAGAAGCTGGAGGTGAGTCGGCTATTTCGCGAC
This sequence comes from Pseudaeromonas sp. HNCC25DJ180, assembly GCF_055413345.1. Lineage (NCBI taxonomy): Bacteria > Pseudomonadati > Pseudomonadota > Gammaproteobacteria > Aeromonadales > Aeromonadaceae > Pseudaeromonas > Pseudaeromonas sp. HNCC25DJ180. The sequence continues at coordinate 74,701 of NZ_JBVAYF010000003.1, read as the reverse complement.
TTCACGCCCACCAGCCAGTCACTCATCGGTCTCAAGACGCGCCATCGCATGCGCGTGGGACAACTCCTCACGGCCGCGCAACTGGAGAGCCCGCTGTTGATCCAGAAGGGCGAAACCGTGCTGATCCGGGCTGGCGGGGATGAATTTTCCGCCACCATGCAGGGGGAAGCGCTGGAGGCTGGCCACCAAGGAGAAGGGATCAAGGTGCGCAACAACAGTTCGGGCCGGGTGATCCAGGCCTGGGTGGTGGAGCCAGGGGTAGTAGAGACACGCTTCTAACTCGGAATTCCGATCACCTTTACCGGGAATCCCGATCTCCATCAAGTTCAGCAACCCCAGGTTTCGATTACAGTTTGACGATAATTTGTAGAGCCAAACAGGCCTGGCACAAGGCTAGCTCCTAAGGATGATTTATGTGGCACTGGGTTAAAGAACTCTGGATGGCGGCTCATCGTAGCTCGGTTGCACCCACCTGCGCCCTGCATGCCCCCATCGACACCGTCGCCCCCCCCCCTCAGGAACAGCGGACTAACGACCGGCCGGAAGAGAAGATGGAGCAGTTTGATGGCCTCTGGCGCCAGCTGCGCGCCAACAAGCTGGACTCCGTGATCTCGGCAGCCGACCAACTGTTGGCCTCAGGCTCAGCCACCGAGGTGCTGGAGGCGAGCAAGATCATGGGCCAGGTGTGCATCAACCGCCGCCACTATGCCGCAGCCAGCGACCATTTCCAGCGGGTGCTGACCCTGCAGGACTCTGCCGACAACTGGTTCAACCTGGCCACCGCCTCGGTGCTGGCCGGCGAGCTGCCCCAGGGAGAAACCGCATTCGAACGAGCCCTTGAACTGAGTGTGGAGCAGGGCTCCAGCGCCTATCCCTCCATCCCCTATATGCGCCTCTACTTCTGCTGCGCCCTGAGTGAACAAGGAGCGCTGAATCCCGCCATGAATCAAATCAACATACTGCGGCGCAACTATGAGAGCGTCGGCAATACGGACCCGCAATTCCTGCGCCAGCGAGGGCTACCCTCACTACAGCACACCATGAAGGTGGCGGAAGGGCTGTTTTTACGCGCCAGGAATAACTTCGACTATGAATCCTGGCTAGGCGAGTTTGCCAACAGCCTGGATACCCCGGGACGCCAACTGCTGGAGCACATGCGTCAGACGCTCAACACCCCACACCTGGAACCCACAGGCATGCCAAACCAGCGCACCATCACCCCGGCCGGATAAATGTGATGTGACCTGACCTAAAGTTTACTGTGACAGTGGTCGCTTCTTATCGTTTAGCAGCCACACAGGAAGAAATGTTATGAAGATCACCCGATCCGAAAGCCCGCAAGTCCCGACTAGTCGCCCCGGTGACAAGTCAACCACGACCCAGCAAGCCCCGCTTGCTCGTCCGGCCCAAGGGGCGCAACTCAGCAACCAAGTGCAAGGCATGGGCAAGGCGAGCCAGTTGCTAGCCAACACCCCGGATGTGGATATGAAGAAAGTGGAACAGATCCGCAGCGCGATAGCCGAAGGCAAGCTGGACCTGGATCTGGATGCCTTGAGTCGGGCCATAGTCGAGATGCATAGACAGTGAGCCCCGCCGAGCAGAAGCAGTGTCTGCGCCAGCTCATCGAAGGCATGCAGCAGGATCAGCACAGCTATCGGCAGTTACACCACTTGCTGAACCAGCAGTTGCTGCGCCTGGGGGCTCACGACTCGGCCGGACTGGCCATGCTGCAGCCACAACAGGAGGCCTTGATGACCACCTTGGCCACACGCGCAGCTGAACGCAGCCGCTTGCTCTCCGGCTTTGGCCTGCACGCCGATCAACAGGGCATGGCGACACTGATCAGCCGCTTACCGGCACAGTTGGGATGTCAAATGACTACGCTATGGCAGAACTTGCATCAACAACTCGCCGAATGCCAACAGCAAAATAGCATCAATGGCCGCCTGCTGGCCGGGCAGATGGAGTTGCTACGCAACCTGCTGCAACAACCCGATCCCTACCAACGCTACGCCCAAGAGTGACTCGCGGCACCGCCAACCGCTGACTAACGTCGTCGCAGCAACGCCTGCACACTCAACTCATCCAACAGGGTCTGCTCGGCCTTGCGGGTTTTTTCTTGCACCTGTGCCTCGCGCTGGGAGAGGATCTGGGTCAAGCCCTGCACCTTGCCAAACTGCTGGCGCAACAAGTGCTCCTGATGCTGCAAATCCAGCCGCGCCAGCGTGGTCTGCTGGGTCTGGTGGGCCAGTAGGGTGCGTAGCTGTTGCTGCATCCCCTGGTGATTCTGCCAATGGAGCGGATGGGGCTGGCATCCCTCGTCCAGCAACTGCTCACAGAAGGCCTGCAACACCTCGACGCGCTGCTCCTCGCGGCTCAGGCTCTGCCGCAAACGACTGCGCTCCTCGCCCAGACGCTCCAGATCCTGTTGCTGTAACCCCAAGTAGGATTTTAACAAGCTGGCCTCCTCGGCATGAACTTAACCATTGGGTCTCGGCTGCACGCGCACACGTTCATGACCCTCCGAGAAAAAAACCGCGGGCGTCTAGCGCAGCAGTTGCACCAGCGTATCGGCGCAGCTCTGCAACTCGGCCGCTTCATGAAGCCCCTGCTGCAGATAGGCGGCAATAAAAGGATAACGCTGCACCGCTTCATCCATCTGGGGATCGGCCCCCGCTTGATAGCCACCCAGGGGTAACAACTCCTTGACCTGTTGATAGCGGCCCCACAGTTGGCGTAACCGGGTCGCCGTCTGCAACCAATCGGCGGATACCACCTGGGGCATGACCCGGCTGACCGAGGCTCCAATGTCGATGGCGGGATAGTGGCCCTGCTCGGCCAACTGGCGCGTCAACACCACATGGCCATCCAGGATGGCGCGAGCCGCATCGGCTACCGGATCTTGCTGGTCATCCCCTTCGGCCAGCACGGTATAGATGGCCGTCATAGAGCCCTGGCTATGAATGCCATTGCCCGCCCGCTCCACCAGCTGAGTCAGCATGCTGAAGACCGAAGGCGGATAGCCACGGGTCGCCGGGGGCTCGCCTATGGCCAGGGCGATCTCGCGCTGGGCCTGGGCATAGCGGGTCAGCGAGTCCATCAGCAGCAGCACATCCAACCCTCGCTCCCGATAATACTCGGCCAGGCGATGACACAGTTGCGCCGCCCGCAGTCGCAGCAAGGGCGATTGATCTGCCGGCGCCGCCACCACTATGGCGCGCCGGCGCCCCTCCTCCCCCAGCGCCTGCTCGATAAATTCGCGCACCTCGCGCCCCCGTTCGCCGATGAGGCCCACGATGACGATCTGGGCCTGGGTGTTGCGGGTCATCATGCCCAGCAACATACTCTTGCCCACTCCGGAGCCGGCAAATAGTCCCAGCCGCTGCCCTTTACCGGGGGTCAGCAAGCCATTAATGGCGCGCACCCCCACATCCAGTGGCGAGACTATGGGCTGACGGGTCAGGGGATTGGGAGGGGGGGCAAACAGTGAAACCAGCTCACCACCCGCGGCTAAGGGGCGACCATCCAGCGGTTGCAACAGACCATCCACTACTCGACCGAGCAGATGATCGCCGATACGCACCCGCTCCTCCCCCACCACGGGTCGCACCCGGGCACCAGCAAACAGCCCGCTCATGGGCTCCAAGGGCATCAGGTAGGCTACCTCACGGTCAAAACCCACCACTTCGGCGGCCCGCATCTGACCATCCGCCCCCTGCACCAGACAGCGTTGGCCCATGATGAGCCGACAGCCCACCACCTCCAGCGTCAAGCCGGTGACGCGCACCAGACGGCCATAATGCTGAGTACGCTCGGTGCCACCGTGACCGTTCTGCAGCGCAGAGCAGGCCTGGGCCAAACTGCGCCGCAGCTGCTCGCTCATGCCCTCTCACCCTCGGCAGCCAGGGCGCTGGCCACTTGCGTCAGGCAGTCGGCCAGACGCTGTTCGGTCTGGCTCTCCACCACACTCTGGCGACTCTCGACCCGGCAATCACCTATCCCCAGGCTAGCATCCGCCTCCAGAGGCCAACCGGCACACTCGGCGTAACCCAGGGTTAGCAGACGCTGTCTATCTTCCGGATGGAGATAAAGGTGTACCCCCTCCTGCCCATCAGGCAAAGAGGCTAGCGACTCATTCACCCACTGCACTATTTGCTGGGGGTTCAGGGTCAGCTCGGCATGGATCACCCGGCGCGCCACTTGTGTCACCAGTTCGACCAGCAGGCCCTGTTGTTCGGCCAGACGACTGCGGCTGAGGGCATCGAGCTCCTCACGCAAGCGGTTGAAGGGATGCTGGGCCGTATCAAACAGGGCTCGGCCCTGGCGTTCGCCCTCGCGCACCCCCTGTTGCATCCCCTGCTGATAGCCCTGTTCGAAACCCAGTCGTTTGCCCTGCTCCAGCCCCTGCTCTTGACCGGTCACAAAGCCCTCACTCATCCCCTGCTCGAAACCGTGTTCGTACTGATGGGGCTCTGGTGCGGGTTCATGGCCTGCATGCAGCCGCTGCAACGGAGGGAAGTGGTGGTGACGCACCGCCCCCTGTGGGGAGAGGAGACGTAATTCCTTCTTCATGACCCGCTCCTCAGCTCAACACCGGTTCGTCAAACAACTGATATTCGATTTCGCCCTGTTCGACCAATTCGCGCACCAACTGCATGATTTCGTTGCGGGCATCCGCGACCTTGCGCACCGAGACCGACCCCTGACTCTGGATCTGGGTCTCCAGCGCCTGGGCCATCCGCTTGGGCATGGCACTGAGCACCGCCTTGCGCAGGGCCATTTCGCTGCCCTTGAGGGCAATGGCCAGCACATCGGATGGCAGCTCCTGGATAAGCGCCTGCAGGGTCTCGTCGCTCTGCCGCTTGAGGGTGGTGAAGTCGAACATGTTCTTCTCTATTGCCACCGCCATGGAGTTGTCGTGCAGCCGCAGCAGATCCAGCATCTGGGCGCGATCCCCCTGATAGCGGTTGAGGATATCTGCCACCTGGCGTACCCCGTCTACCCGCGCCCCGGCCTGTTCTGCCACGTAGGAGAGACAGCGTTCCAGCGTGGTGCGCAGCTCCTCCAGCACGTGTTCACTCACCTCCTTGAGGTTGGCGACCCGCAACAACAGTTCATCGTGCACATCGGTCGGCAACACATCGAGCACAGCGGAGGCGGTATCCGGCGGCAGGAAGGCCAACAGCACAGCCTGCATCTGGGGATGCTCATGGCGGAAGAAACGGGCCAGCACTTCGGCCGGCACCCACTGCAGGCGTTGCAGATCCTGGCTCATCACATCGCCATAGATGGAGTCGAGCATGCTGCGGGAGAGCTTCTGGCCCAAGGCCAGATCCAGCGTCCGCTCCAGGTAGTCCCGGGAGGCCCCGCTGATGCCGCTCTGCTCCTTGTAGAGGGTAAAAAACTGCTGCAGCGTCCACTTGGCTTCGTTGGCGCTCACTCCGGAGAGGCGCGCCATGCAGGTGGTCAGCTTCTGCACCTCATCTCGCGACAGGCGCTTGAGCACCTTGGCGGCAGCCTCGGCCCCCATGCTGAGCAACAGGATGGCCGCCTTGTCGATATTGTCCATCTGGACATCCCCGGAGGAGGGATTGGAATTACTGTTGTTCATAGCCACCCACCCACTGTCTGATCACCTCGGCCACGCGCGCCGTCTCCTTGTCTGCCAGTAGTTGCAGATGTTTGAGCTGTACCTCGAGGTCGGAACCCGGCTCCGGTAATCGTTCCAGATCCAGCCCCTCGTCGCCCACCAGACGAGCGGCCACCGGATCTATGCCCAACTCGCCCATCATGTTGGTCACATCCTGATCCGTCATGCGCATCTGGCCACGCACCTCGGCAGGCGCACGGTTGAGGGCCGGCCCCTCCAGAGCCAGCTCAGACTCGCCGGACGGCTCATCCTCCTCACTAGCCAGAGGATGCTGCATCCGCACCAGGTGTTTGACTAGGGGGCGAATGCCCATAAATACCAGTGCCAGCCCCAGCAGCCCCCCCACCAGATAGCGCAGGGAGTCTTGCCACATGGGTTGCTCCCACCAGGCAGACTCTGTGGGTGCGGCGCCCGCCAACACCAGCGGGTTGAACTCGAAGCTGTTGAAGCTGAACTGATCACCGCGCTTGGCATCAAATCCCACGGCACGCTGAACCATCTCCTGCATCTGCTGCAGTTGCTCCTTGCTCCAGCCCCCCTTGGGTGCCAACTGCTGGTTGATGAGCACAGAGACGCTCAACTGCTGGAGCCGTCCCTGCTGATACTGGGTATGCACCACGGAGCGGCTGTTATCATACTGACGGCTAAACTCGTTGCGCTCGGTGCGGCTGTCGTTGTTCTGATTGCCACTGGCAGCCGCATTGTTACCTGTCGCCGCAGTGTTCTTTTTCACCGGCGGCTGATTGGAGAGGGAGCCAGGTATCCCCAGGGCTAGCGAGTCCACCGTCTTGTCTGCCTTACCGGTCTCGCTGCGCATCACACTACTGGGGTCAATCTTCTCCTGAGTCTCTTCTCGGGTGTTGAAGTCCAGCTGTGCGGCGACCTGTACCCGGAAGTTGCCCGTACCCAGCAGGGGGTAGAGCATGTCGCTGGCCCGCTGCTTGATGTACTCCTCCTGCTTGCGCACATACTCCATCTGCTGCACCGACAACTTGCCGAATCCGCCCTTGTCACCCAGCTCACTGCTGAGCAACTGACCGGCCTGATCTATGATGGAGACCGCCTCGGGCTTCATCCCCGAGATGCTACCGGCGACCAGATTGGCAATGGCTTCCACTTGGCCCTGATCCAGGCCCCGACCCGGTTGCAGATCCAGCACCACGGAGGCCGTCGGCTTCTCCTCATCGCGCCCGACAAACAGGGTACGCTTGGGGATGGCCAGATGCACACGAGCACCACGTACCGAATCCAGAGCGATAATGGAGCGAGCCAGCTCACCCTCCAGGGCATGGCGATAGTGGGCCGACTCCATGAATTCGCTGGTGCCCAGGCTGGAGGCGCCATCCAGGCTCTCCAACCCGGCAGGCATGGCCGCCCGCACCCCGCGCGCCGCCAGTGCCATCCGCACCTGAGCCAACTGGGATTCCGGTACCAGCACCTGCCCTGTGCCTTTGTCCAGACGGAACGGCACCTGCTCCTTCTCCAGCAGTTCCAGGATATTGGCGGTGTCGTACATCTCCTGCTTGCCATACAGGGGCACATAGTTCTGGCTGGCGGTCCAGAGGATCACCACTATGGTGGCGGCCACGAAGGCGGCCAATAGGGCGATGACCAGCAGGGACTTGTTATCCCGCGACAGGCGACGCCAGTCGCGCCACCAGGTTTCCACGCGCTCCCGCAGGGAGAGCTCCGGCCCCGGCAGGGGCACGGCATTCACCAATTCACTCATGGCTCATCCTCACAACGGCAGACGCATGATGTCATCCAGACCACTCATCAACTTATTGCGTACCTGCATCAAGGTTGAAAAGCTCAGGCTGGCCTTCTGGCTAGCCACCATGGCCCCCACCAGATCATCACTCTGGCCACTGTCGACCGCCCCCATCAGGGAGGAGGCTACATTCTGTTGCTGATTGACCTGGCGCACCGTTTGCGTCATCAACTGGCCAAAACTGTCATTGGCATCATTGGCCGGAGCAATCGCCACTTCACTGCTGGCCAACTGCTCCATACGGTTCATCTTCTGCAGCAGCAGGGCCTGGGTCTGCATGGCTTCAATTTTCATGAGTGGTTCCTCTAAATCCGTACCAGTTGTTCTATGTCTATGCCCTGATCGCGCATGGCCGCCAATTTGTAACGCAGCGCCCGGGTAGTCAGCCCCAGGGCCTCGGCAGTACGTGTGCGATGTCCATCGAAACGACGTAGGGTCTCCAGCACAAACTGGAATTCAGCCTGGCGCCTGCTGGCGGCTAACCCCTGAGCGGCGGGCAAGTCACAGCCTCCCCGCGGCGGCGTGGCCCACTCCTGACTGGTCGTCGCGTGGGGCAGTAGCAGATCAACCGGTTGCAGATGCAGACCCCGAGTCAGGATCAGCGCCCGCTGGATGACATTCTCCAACTCGCGAACATTGCCAGGCCACTCGTAGGCCAGCAGCGCCTGGCGCGCCGCCGGGCTCAACAGATGGCTGCCAGAGGGGGAATATTTACGGATAAAGTGCTCGGCCAGCGGCAGAATATCGTCCCGCCGCTCACGCAGGCTGGGCCAGGCCAGGGGCAGCACATCCAGGCGATAGAAGAGATCCTGGCGGAAGGTTCCCTGGGCGACCCGCTCCCGCAAATCATGATTGCTCGCGGCTATGATGCGGACATCCAGGGCGATCTTCTGATGACTGCCGATACGCTCCACTTCCCGCTCCTGCAATACCCGCAACAGCTTGGCCTGCAACGCCAGGGGGAGTTCGCCTATCTCATCCAGCAACAAGGTACCGCCATTGGCCAGCTCAAACTTGCCCTCCTGGCTCGCCACGGCACCGGTGAAGGCCCCCTTGGCATGACCAAACAGGGTGGCCTCCAGCATGCTCTCGGGGATAGCCGCGCAGTTGATGGCAACGAAGAGCTTGTGAGCGCGGGGCGAAACGTCGTGGATGAAGCGGGCCAACCGCTCCTTGCCCGTACCCGATGCGCCCCCGATCAGGATAGAGGCATTGGTCTGCGCCGCCCGCCGGGCCAACTGCAGCACCTGACGACTGGCATGAGAAACCGCCACCAAATCCGGAATGGATTGATGCAGACGCAGGGCATGTTGCAGCGCCGCCAGCAGTTGTGCCCCTTCAAAGGGCTTGTGCAGGTAATCTATGGCGCCATGACGCATGGCCTCCCCCGCCTCCAGCCCCTGGCTGGCATCCACCATGATCAAGACCAGGCAGTCGGGGTACTGACGCAGGAAGCTGGCGACAAATGTGCCCACCGCCATATCGGGCAGCCTGGCATCCACCAGCAGAAGTGTCGGCTGGGCTCGGGCCGCCGCCTCGAAGGAACCGATGGCCGAGTTGGTGACGCGCAACGCAAAGCCCGCCTGTTCCAGCTGCTGGCTCATGGTCGTATTGATGTAACGGTCGGGATCGACCAATAACAGAGTCGGGAGTGCCATCAGCAGCACCCCTTGCCTGGCATAACCAAACGGTCTGCCTGAATAACCATGTATGTTAGTTCCATGACTATGATTTCCTCATCACTCAATGTGTGAAACCGATTGCTCGGTCGAAATCAAGCCAATGGCAGAAAATCCTGACGGACTCGCAGCCCGAGTGAAGCGCACAGCCGTGCACCCATCCTTGGGACGACGAAAATCAACTCACCTCCGTGGGGGGACCGGTGATCGCTGACCTGCCTTGGCAACCCCGCTATCGTGACCAGCTCATAGGAGCGGGTGGTAGACCGGAGGCTTTGCGTCCTGCCCTTTCGGAGCAGTTTGCCGTTTCATGCAGAAGGCGCAAAGAAAATGCACCTCGACATGGTTTAGGTAGAATAGCTGATTTCCGCTTAAGAGAAATAGCTGATTCCACCTTTCATCAACAAGATGACAAACCATGAGCGTATCTGCAGGACACGGCGCGGCAGCATGGCAACTGAATGAATAGATAACAGTTGCCATGACAGATTATTACCACCCTTGATAGTCCCGCTATCCTGACCACGCCTGTGGTGTTAGACCGGAAACTTTGCGTCCTGACCTTTCGACTCAGTTTGCCTTTTCATGCTGATTTATAAGGAAAATGTCCTCATTCGAAGACCGAAGGCTTCGTATGGAGTGAGAATCACTTTCCGGCATGAGAATATTCTTATTAAGATAAAAAACAATTCATTATCGACACGAACGAATCCATAAATTGTAATTTGTGAAGCATGCCGCAATCTGGCGCTAAAGTTTTAGCCAAGAGAGCCTATGACCTCAATTTGTAACTGTTCTGGGATCTCGTTATATGAGAGTACTTTAAGTCCTTTGGCGAAGCTGCGAGCGTAGCGTGCCAACAGCGGGCGCAGCTGCGGCATCACCACCAGCACCGGCGGGTGACCCAGTTGCTGGAGCTGCTCCTTGACCATGGGCATCTTCTGTTGCAACTGAGCCAGCAGGGTGGGATCCACCGGAAAGCCATCCAGTTGTACCTTGCCCTGTTGCTGCGCCTGACTCAGCGCCGTGAGCAGCGTCTGCTCCAGTCTGTCGTCCAGGGTGAAGGTGGCCAGCAACTGCCGCTCCCCTATGGCCTGACGCACTATGCTGCGCTTCAAGGCACAACGCACATCCGAGGCAAGCAGGATCGGATCCTTGGTCAACTCGCTGGCATCCAGCAGCGTGGTGGCTATGGTACGGATATCAATCAGACTCACCTGATCCTTTAGCAACTGGCGATAGACTCTGAGCTGCTGCATAGGAGTCAACGCCGTATTCAGCTCTTCGGCCAGCTTGGCAGAAATGCTGGCCAGATGAGCGGAGAGTTTGCCCACCTCCTCATGCCCAAACAGTTCGTCCAACTGCTCGCGTAACACCTTGGAGAGGTGGGTGGCGATGACCGTGGCCGCATCCACCACTGAATAGCCCAGATTGAGGGCTCGAGCCTTGTCATCGGCGGCAATCCACACCGCCTCCATGCCAAAAGCCGGGTCCTGGGTCAGTTCACCATCGACCTTGCCGTAGGTGTGGCCACTGTCGATTGCCAGCAAGCGCTGGCAATCCACCTGACCACCAGCCACCGTGATCCCCGCCAGCTTGATCACATAGCGCTCCGGGGCCAGTTGCAGGTTATCCCGGACCCGCACCTCGGGTAACAGGAAGCCCATCTGCTCGGAGAGGGTCTTGCGGACTCCGCGTACCCGGTTCAGCAACTCGGCCCCCTGCTCCTTCTCGGCCAGGGAGACCAGACGGTAACCCAGCTCGATGGCCAACTGATCCACATGGGGCAGATCCTGCCACTCCAGCCCCTGCTGCTCCTGTTCCTCGCGCTGACGCACCAAATCTTCCAGTGCCGCCAGGGGCGCCGAGACCTGAGCCCGCTTCTGCAGGGTCCAGCCGGCATAAGCCAGCACAGAGGCAAAGCTGAGAAAGGCCAGCATGGGCATGCCCGGCACCAGGCCCAGGATGAGCATGATGACCGCCGCGGTGAAGATGACCCGAGGCGAGGCCAGCAGCTGGCGCCCCACCTGATCGCTCATCTCCCCTTCGTCATTGATCCGGGTAACGATGATCGCCGCCGCCGTAGACATCAGCAGTGAGGGGATCTGCGCCACCAGACCATCCCCTATGGTGAGCAGGGCATAGAGCTTGAAGGCATCCGCCACCGGCAAGGCATGCTGGAAGATACCGATGGCCAGACCGCCAACCAGGTTGATCACCAGCACCAGGAGTCCGGCGATGGCATCCCCGCGCACGAACTTGGAGGCCCCGTCCATGGCCCCGTAGAAATCCGCCTCCCGCGACACCTCCTGACGTCGCAGCTTGGCCTGGTGCTGATCCAGAATGCCCGCATTCATGTCAGCATCGATGGCCATCTGCTTACCGGGCAAGGCATCCAGGGTAAAGCGGGCCGACACCTCGGAGATCCGCTCCCCCCCCTTGGTGATAACCACGAAGTTTATGATCATCAGGATGACGAACACCACTATGCCGACCACATAGTTGCCGCCTATCACCACCTCACCGAAAGCCTGGATCACCTTACCGGCGGCGTCCCCACCCTCGTGGCCATTGAGCAGCACCACCCGGGTTGAGGCCACGTTCAACGAGAGGCGCATCAGGGTCGCCACCAGCAGCACAGTGGGGAAGACCGAGAAGTCCAGGGGCCGCTTGGCCGAGACCGAGACCAGCAGCACCAGTACCGCCAACACTATGTTAAAGGTGAAGAGCGCATCCAGTAGCCAGGCTGGCAGTGGCAAGATCACCATGGCCAGGATGGCCAGTAGCAGCAGGGGAATACCCGTATAGGATTGAGTCAGTACACGCCAGTTCACAATTTACCTCTCAGGTTGACGTAACTCGGGGGGAATATGCAGCATCGGCAGCGGTGAGGGTTTACGCCCACGCCCGGTCCGATAAGCCTGCAGCTGCAACACGTGGCTCAGGACATAGGCCACCGCCGTATAGAGACCGGCGGGCACCTCCTGATCGATACGCGTCGAGTAGTAGATGGCCCGGGTCAGCTCCGGCATAGGCAGCACCATCTTCTGATGTTGGCCGGCCACTTCCCGGATCCGCAGAGCCATGCTGTCCAGCCCCTTGGCGATGACATAGGGGGCATTGGCCCGCTTGGGATCATACTTGATGGCCACCGCATAGTGGGTCGGGTTCACCAGTATCACATCGGCGTGGGGCACCCGCTTCTCGATCCGCGCCCGGGCAAACATCATCTGGACCTGACGGATGCGGCGCTTGATCTCGGGGCTCCCCTCGCTGTTCTTGTGCTCCTCCCTCACCTCCTGCTTGGTCATCCGCAGCTTCTTGAGCAGGGCCCAGCGCTGGTAGGGGGCATCCAGCAGTGCCGGCAGCATCAGCACACACCCCATTACCACAAATGCCAGGGAGAGCATGTGCAGCCCCTGCGCCCAGGCCACCCGATCCGGCAAGCGATTCATGCTCATCAGGGTGGACCAGTTATGTTGCAGCAACAATGCCAGGGTGGTGCCAATCAAGGTCACCTTCAGCAACGACTTAACCAACTCCATCACACTCTGGCTGGAGAACATGCGTTTGAGACCGCTGAACGGGTTGAGCTTGTCAAACTTGGGAAACAGGTTTTTCCATACCAGCAACAAGCCCCCCGGCACCAGGGAGAGGCAGATGAGCAGCAGGGCGATCACGGCAAACAGCGGCAACAACACCCAGAACATCTGCCAGAGGGCATCCCCCAGATAACGCAGCATCATGGTCGGATCCCGCTCGCCCCGCCAGTCGTACCGCAGGGGGGCGCTCATCACAGAGGCGAAGAGCTCGCCGAACTTGGGCACCATCCAGGAGAGGGCCAAGCCGCCAAACAGCAGCAACCCCGCCGAACTCAACTCCTTGGAGCGCGCAATCTGCCCCTCTTCCCGGGCCTTACGGAGTTTCTGATCCGATGGCTGCTCTGTCTTGTCCTGGCTGCTCTCGCCACTCATGCTGGAGTCACTCCGCGCAGTGTGGTCAATACATACTCCACCAGCTGCAAATAGCGGTTGGAGACGCCACTCACCGAGAGCAGCAGGGCCAGGAGCCCCAACAGCAGGCTCATGGGAAAGCCCAACGAGAAGATGTTGAGCGAGGGGGCCGAGCGATTCATCACCCCGAAGGTCAGGTTGACCAGCAGCATGGCCACCACAGCCGGCAGCGTCAGGGTCAGCGCCGCCCCTATGCTCCAGCCAAACAGGGTGACTATGCTATCCAGATCCAGGACATAGATGCTGCTGCCGATGGGCCAGCGGCGAAAGCTCTCCACCAGCAACTCCAGGGTCACCAGATGACCATTGAGCGCCAGAAACAACAGGGTACAGAAGACCAGCATCAACTGACTGACGATGGGGGCGCTGTCGCCATGAATGGGATCATTCATCACCGCCATGCCCAACCCCATCTGCATGGAGAGGATCTGGCCCGCCATGCTCAGCACCATAAACAGACACTGGAGACAGAGGCCGAACAGGACGCCAAACAGCACCTGTTCCAACCCCAACACCAGGGCCCCGACCGAGAAGGGATCCACCGCGGGCATCTTCGGCATCAAGGGCGCCACCAGCAGGCTCAAACAAAAGGCAAATAACATGCGGATAGGCGTGGAGACACGGCTATCGCCGAAGAAGGGCAGCATCCACAGGGCAGCACTCAGGCGCACAAAGGGCCACCACCACAGGCCGAACCAGGCGGTCAGATCGGCAAAGCTCAGGCTGAGGAGGCCATTCACCCTATCATCCCCGGTACGCTGGCAAAGATCTGGTGAAACAGGCCCGAGACCTGAGCCAGCAACCAGTGGCCGGTAAACAGCAGGGTCAGCAGAGTGACCAGCAGCTTGGGCAAAAAGCTCAGGGTCTGCTCCTGGATCTGGGTCGCCGCCTGGAAGATGCTGACCACCAGTCCCAGCACCAAACCCGGCACCACCAGCACGGCGACCATCAGCACCACAGACTTGACGGCTTCCCCCATCAGGGTGACGGTCTGCTCCGGCGTCATGAGTTAGCCTCCATTGAAACTGGCGGCCAGGGTGCCCACCGTCATGGCCCAGCCATCCACCAGCACGAAGATCATCAGCTTGAAGGGCAAGGAGATGATAAGCGGCGAGAGCATCATCATGCCCATGGCCATCAAGACGCTGGCGACCACCAGATCGATGACCAGGAAGGGCACAAACAGCATGAAACCTATCTGGAAGGCGGTATTGAGTTCACTGAGCACGAAGGCGGGTAACAGTATGGTGAAGGGCACATCGACGGGCGCCAGCGATACGGACTCACCGCCAATGCGCAGCATCTGCTCCAGATCGGCCTCCCGGGTTTGCGCCAGCATGAATTTGCGCAGTGGCACCTCGGCCTTGACCACGGCCTGCTCCAGGGTGATCTGCTCGGCATCAAAAGGCTTAAAGGCATGCTCATAGATGTCGGTCCACACTGGCCGCATTATGATCAGGGTGAGGATGAGCGCCAACCCCAGCAGCACCCGGTTGGGTGGACTCTGCTGCAAGCCCAGCGCCTGCCTGAGAATGGCCAGTACAATTATGATGCGGGTAAAGCTGGTCATCATCAGCAGCAGGGTCGGCAATAGACCCAAAAGCGTCATAAACAGCAGGATCTGCAACTTGATGTTGTAATCCTGCGCCCCGCCCTCGCCAGGCAGCACGGAGAAGAGGGTCATGTCAGCCGCCTGAGCCAGGGCTGAGCCCCCCAACCAGAGCAGCAGTAGGCCAATCAGGCGCCACATGGGATCAGCGATCCAGTTGCTGCAGAGCCTGGTCGTCGACGATTTCGACCAGCCGCAGACCATACTTGCCATTGACCACCACCACCTCACCCCGAGCCAGCAGGCGACCATTGACCCGCACATCCAGCGGCTCGCCAACCTGCTTATCCAGTTCGATGACACTCCCCTCACCTACCTGCATCAGATCGCCCAGCGGCAGCTCGGTACTGGCCACTTCCAGAGTCACATTCACCGGAATATTGCGGAAGAAACGGAGATCCCGCTCCTTGCTGTCGGACTTGGTCGCGTTCAGCTGAACATGCTCTTCCTCAAACAGCGAGCCCAGATCATCCAGCCCCATCAGTTCATTGCCACTATGTTCGTTCATCATCTTCTCACCACTATGCTTGGTTGATGGCATCGATCTGGTAGACCAGGCCACGATTATGTTCGGCCATCCGGCCAGAAAAACAGGGTTGTGTACCGATCAGCGCAGGCAACTGCTCATTCAGCTCCAGGGGCAGAATATCCCCCTCGGCCAACCCCTGGAGATCACCCAGACGCAGGGAAAACTCACTCAATATGATGCGCATACGCACTGGCACGTGCGGCAAGGCGTGGTTTAAGCGGGCACTCAGGGTCTCGCCAGGATTCGGCAGCGCCAGCCGTTCATTCTGGCTCACCGGCCAGCAGAGATGCCATTGGGTATCGTGCTCACCCAGTAGCAGGGTCACCTCGCTGCTGACCCAGAGGCCATCACGGGGAAGCGCCTCGGCAGCCACCAGATTAAGGCTCCATTCGGTGCTAGCCTCACCGGACAGTTCGGAGAGAATATCCAGCTGATGTTGAGTCAGCCGCAACAGCAGGCGCTGCTCAGTCTCGCTCAGGGGACGCACAGGCGCCATGCCATCGCGCTCATAGAGGGCGCCACCAAAGAAGAGGATGGCCAGGCGGTAGAGTTCGCGGGGGGCCACCGCCAACAACGCCTGGGTGCCGTGATTGGATTCGGCGCAGACCCAGAGACGCTCATCGCTCTCCGGCATCGACGGCAACCCGGCGACGAAGGCACCATACTCTAACTGGCAACTGTAACCATTGAACAGGTGTGAGAAACAGCCCGTCACCGCCTGGGATAACCCCCGGCGCAAGCCATTGAGTTCCCGCAGGCTATCGGCTGCCAAGCGGCCCTGCCCCAACAGGTCATGGGTGGGCAGGCTGGCAGCCTCGACGGCACCGAGCACCTTGCCACTGCGTTTATTGCTCTCCGACAACATAGTTCCCTCTAGTGCAGATGATCCGTAACCGTGAGTAAAGCGACAGTTGAAGCCCGTTTCTGCAATCCGGCCCCAGAAAAAATCGCCGCGCAGCCAGACGCTCACAAGCCAGACAGAGACGCAGGCGAAGACGCAAGCTCAACCCAAAGTTGGCCACATGAGCGGAGAGAGAAAAGAGGCAAAATACACCCAGGCATCACACGGCTGGCGCATGGTGGGGCTGAGTATAAGCAAGGGCAGGCAACCAGGAGCTGGCTATCGAGATGTCACCCTTGGCAACCCCGCTATCATGGGCTTTGGTGAGCCGGGAGACCGGAGGCTTTGCGTCCTGACCTTTCGGCACAGTTTGCCATGTCACTGGCGAGTCAAAGAGAGTCGGCCTATCCCGCGCGGGAACCAAGCAGTCGTCGCCAATCGCCGCATCCTAATATGGTTAAGAATCGTAAAGCAAGATGAACTCCCTGATTTTGATGCTTTCTCCATAACAGATGGCTATCTCGGTGGTCACCGGGCCATGACCCAGGCTCAGGCTAGAGCGGGGAAGATAGACGCACTCATGCAGTGCCCCTGCCCTGACCCCGATTTTACGGTACACTGCTAACCAGCGATGAGATGAGGATGAAGCGGAAAATGGACCAGAAGCAAAACGACGAAACCACCCACTTTGGCTACCAGACGGTAGCCGCGGCGCAAAAAGAGGAGCTGGTGGCCAGCGTGTTTCACTCGGTGGCGGCCAAGTATGACCTGATGAACGATCTGATGTCGTTTGGCGTTCATCGGCTGTGGAAGCGTTTCGCCGTAGATTGCTCCGGCATCCGCCCTGGGCAGAAGGTGCTGGATCTGGCCGGCGGCACGGGCGATCTCACCGCCAAGTTCTCTCGCCTGGTGGGTGACACAGGCGAGGTGGTGCTGGCCGATATCAACGACTCCATGCTCAAGGTGGGCCGCGATAAGTTGCGCAACCAGGGGCTGGTCAGCAACATCCGCTATGTGCAGGCCAACGCCGAAGCCCTGCCCTTCCCGGATAACCACTTCGATCTCATCACCATAGGCTTTGGCCTGCGCAACGTCACCCACAAGGAGAAGGCGCTGGCCTCCATGTACCGGGTGCTGAAACCGGGTGGTCGCCTGCTGGTGCTGGAGTTCTCCAAACCCACCAACGAGGTGATGGCCAAGCTCTATGACCTCTACTCGTTCCACATACTGCCGAAGATGGGCCAGCTCATCGCCAAGGATAGCGACAGTTATCAATACCTGGCCGAGTCTATTCGTATGCACCCGGATCAGGAGACCCTGAAGGGGATGATGGAGTCCGTGGGCTTCGAAGAGGTCAACTACTTCAACCTGACGCAGGGTGTGGTCGCCCTGCACCGTGGTTACAAATTCTAAGCGGCCGGGAGAGAAGATGCTGTTACCCCTAGCCAATCTGCTGAGCGCCACACTGGAAACCGCCCTCAACCGCCTGCTGGCCCTGGATAGTGCCAGTGGTGAACGGGTGCGCCCCCTGCTGGGCAAGGTGTTGCGCCTGGATATTCGCGAACTGCGTCCCCTCTGGTTTCTCTTCTCCCCCCAACGGGTGGATCTGCTGACCCAGTTCGAGGGTCAGGCCGATGCCGGGGTCAGCCTCAACTTGGCCGCCCTGCCCCGCCTGCGCGACAAGAACCAGCTCAGCAGCCTGATCCGCGAGGGCAAGGTGGATTTGCAGGGGGATCCGGCGCTCTTCAACTGCTTCGCCATCCTGCTGGGCGAGCTGGATATCGACTGGGAGGGGCAGCTGGCCCGCTACCTGGGGGATGTGCCGGCCCATCTGCTCTGTCGCCAGGCCAAGCAACTGCATCAGGGCCTTCGTCACCAGTGGCAGATTAACCGCCAGGATCTGGCGGAATACCTGACCGAAGAGGCGCGGCTGGCGCCGGGCCCCCTGGAAGTGGCCTGCTTCTGCGACGATGTCTCCGCCCTCAAGCGCCGTTTCGATGCGACCGCCCTGCGACTGGAGCGGCTGGCCGCCCGGGTGGGACTATGAGACTCAGGGAGCTGCGTCGTCTCTATCGCATTGGCGCCGTGCTACTGCGTCACGGCCTGGATGAGCTGCTGCCTCTGGCTTGGCGCCCCTGGCCGGTACGGGCCGCCCGCGCCTCCCTCTTCTGGTTGCGCAACCGCCACCAGAGCGACAGCCGAGGCAAGCGCCTGCGCCTGGCCTGCGAGACCCTGGGCCCTGTCTTCATCAAGTTTGGCCAGATGCTCTCCACCCGCCGGGATCTGCTGCCGCCGGATCTGGCCGACGAACTGGCCCTGCTACAAGACAGAGTTCCCCCCTTCCCCGGCACCCAGGCCCGCGAGCTGATAGAGCAGAGTCTGAAACAACCGATAGAGGCCCTGTTCGATGACTTCGACGAGACCCCGCTGGCCTCGGCCTCTGTGGCTCAGGTGCACACGGCTCGGCTCAAAGCGAGCGGCGCCGAAGTGGTGCTCAAGGTCATACGTCCGGATATCCGCCCCGTCATAGAGGCCGATCTGCGCCTGCTGGAGGCCCTGGCTCGACTGCTGGCCTGGCTGCTGCCCCGCAATCGTCTGCGTCCGGTGGAGGTGGTGACCGACTACCGCAAGACGCTGCTCGATGAGCTGAACCTGATGAGCGAGGCCGCCAATGCCATTCAGCTCAAACGCAACTTCGATGGCTCCAACCTGCTCTATGTGCCCCTCATCCATACCGACCTGTGCCGGGAAAATGTGCTGGTGATGGAGCGCATCTATGGCATTCCGGTCTCGGATCGGGAGGCTCTGGAGGCCAATGGCACCGACCTCAAGCTACTGGCCGAGCGCGGGGTGGAGGTCTTCTTCACCCAGGTGTTCCGCGACAGCTTCTTCCACGCCGACATGCACCCGGGTAACGTCTTCGTCTCCTATGACCATCCGCACGATCCGCTCTGGATCGGCATAGACTGCGGCATAGTCGGCACCCTGAACCGGGCCGACCAACGCTATCTGGCGGAGAATTTCCTCGCCTTCTTCAACCGGGACTACCGCAAGGTGGCCGAGCTTCATGTGCAATCCGGCTGGGTGCCGCCCGATACCAAGGTCGAGGAGTTTGAGGCGGCCCTGCGTACCGTGCTAGAGCCCATCTTCGCCAAACCTCTCATCGAGATCTCCTTCGGCCAGGTGCTGCTCAACCTATTCAACACGGCCCGCCGCTTCAACATGCAGGTGCAGCCGCAACTGGTGCTGTTGCAGAAGACCCTGCTCTATGTGGAGGGATTGGGCCGCCAGCTCTACCCGCAACTGGATCTGTGGCAGACGGCCAAACCCTATCTGGAGCGCTGGATGCGCCAACAGCTGGGCCCCCAAGCCGCCTGGCGCTCCCTGCAGGAAAACGCCCCCTTCTGGCTGGAGAAGCTGCCGCAACTACCGGATCTGCTCTACGATGCCCTGCAACAGGCCCAACATCAGCAACACCAGTTTGAGCAGTTGGCCCGCCGCTTTCAGCAGCAGAATCATCGCCAGGGGGAAGCACGTTTCCTGCTCGGCATAGGCGCGGCCCTGCTGTTGGGTGGCGCTTTATTACTGGATGGCGCCCACCCCTCGGTCGGTTGCGCCGCCATCACCATGGCGCTCTTGTGCTGGCTGCGCGGCTGGTTCAAGATGCGAGCACATTAATCCCTGCCTCACTGGCAAGGAAACGTCACAGAGGTGAATCATGCACTTTAGTATTACCGAGCTGCTGCTCATCGCCTTCATAGTGTTGGTGCTGTTTGGCACCAAGCGTCTGCGTAACATGGGCGGCGATTTGGGCAATGCCCTGCGCGACTTCAAGAAGGCGCTGCACGAGGATCCGCAAGCCAAGCCAACGGCGGATCCCGCCGCCACAGCGGCCACAACGGCCAAAGCCGACGAGCCGGAAAAGCTGGCCGATGCCCAATTCCATGAGGGGCCAGCCCCCCAGCAGCCGCCCCGCGACAGCCAGGATAAATAATCCATGTTCGATGTGGGTATAGGCGAGCTGCTGCTCTGTGCCGTGGTGGCGCTGATCGTGCTGGGGCCAGAGCGGATGCCAGTGGCGGTGCGCAGTGTGGCCAAGTGGATAGGTACCATTCGTGCCACGCTGCATGCGGTGAAAAACGAGTTCGAACATGAGCTGGAGTTAGACAAGCTCAAACAGGAACTGCAACAAACCAGCGACCAGGCTCAGGAACTGACCCGCAGCACCCTGCTGGACCCCACCCCCAAGGCGCCGCCCGCCGCTCATTCCGCCGACAGCGCAGCTGAGAGCGTAGCCGAGAACAGCATCCCCCCCAGGGCGGAGTCGCAGTTGGAGCTCTCGCTCGATATCCAGCAAGCCGTTATCCAGCAAGCCATAGACGAGCTGAAAAAAGCCAGCCCGGTGCAACCGCCGCTGCCGGAACGCGCTCCCCCCTCTTCGCCCCTGGATAAATCATGAGTCAGCCCCTGATCGCCCATCTGCTGGAGTTGCGCCGCCGCCTACTGCGGGCCCTGGCCGCCGTAGCCCTGCTGTTTATCGGCCTGCTCTACTTTGCCAACGACATCTACCACCTGCTGGCCCTGCCCCTGTTGCAGAGCCTGCCACAGGGAGCGCAGATGATAGCCACAGATGTGGCCACCCCCTTCGTCATCCCCATGAAACTGACCCTCTACGTGTCGCTGTTTCTGGCCATCCCCTATGTGCTTTACCAGATCTGGGCCTTCGTCGCTCCCGGCCTCTACCAGCATGAACGGCGCCTGGTGCTGCCGCTGGTGGTGGCCAGCGCCAGCCTCTACTATGCCGGCATGGCCTTCGCCTACTTTGTGGTCTTCCCCATGGTCTTCAGCTTCTTCGCCAACACGGCGCCGGAAGGGGTGACCATGACCACAGACATAGCCAGCTACCTAGGCTTCATCATGGGCATGTTCTTCTCCTTTGGTCTGGCCTTCGAGGTACCGGTGGCGGTCTGCCTGCTCTGCTGGAGCGGCGCCACTACCCCCGAGCTGTTGGCCAAGAAACGCCCCTACTTCATAGTCGGTGCCTTCGTGGTCGCCATGTTCCTCACCCCGCCCGACGTGCTCTCTCAGACCCTGCTGGCAATCCCCATCTGCCTGCTGTTCGAGCTGGGGCTGCTGATGGGGCGCGCCTATCGCAAGAGCCCGTCGACCGACGAGAGACCCCATGATTGATATCGGCCTGAACCTGGGTAACAGCCAGTTTGACCACGACCGTACCGAGGCAGTGGCCCGCGCCCAGGAGGCGGGGGTAGAGGCGCTGATCCTCACGGGAACCGATCTGGCCGAGAGCCAGGCTGCCGCCACGCTCGCCGCCCACTGGCCCGGTTACGCCTTCAGCACGGCGGGCGTCCACCCCCATGATGCCCGCCACTGGGATGAGCGCAGTGCCGACACCCTGCGCCAGCTGGCTCGGCTACCCCAGGTGGTGGCCATAGGCGAGTGTGGTCTGGACTTCAATCGTGACTTCTCGCCGCGCCCGGCGCAGGAGGCGGCGTTTACGGCCCAACTGGCCCTGGCCGCTGAGCTACAAAGACCGGTGTTTATGCATTGCCGGGATGCGCATGAGCGTTTCATCGCCCTGCTCACCCCTTGGCTGCCGCAACTGCCCGGCGCCGTGCTGCACTGCTTCACCGGCAACCGAGCCGAACTGGAGCAGTGCCTGGCGCTGGGGCTGCATATCGGCATCACGGGTTGGGTCTGCGATGAGCGCCGGGGCGAGGAGCTGCGCAGCCTGGTGCCCCTGATTCCGCCCGGCCGCCTGATGATAGAGACAGATGCCCCCTATCTCATCCCTCGGGATCTGAGCCCCAAGCCCAAGTCCCGACGCAACGAGCCGGCCTTCCTGCCCCATATCGCCGCGACCGTGGCCGAGCTGCGCCAGGAGAGCCTGGTCAGCCTGTTGGCCCATACCCGCGCCACCACGCGCGCCTTCTTTCGCCTTGATGAGCGCGGCGCATGAGCCCAATGGGTGCTATTCCGGCCTCGCGCTCGTCCGTCCCTTTTCCGTTCCCTATGCCGAGGTAATGCATGACTCAGTTTGTCTCCGCCGCCTTCCCCGCCCGTCGTCCCCGTCGTCTGCGCAAGCAGGAGTTCAGCCGCCGTCTGGTGCGGGAGAATGTAGTCACGGTGAATGACCTCATCTATCCGGTATTCGTACTGGAGGGAGAAAACCGCCGCGAGGCCATCGCCAGCATGCCGGGCATAGAGCGCCTCTCCCTCGATCTGCTGCTGCAGGAGGCGGCCGAGCTGGTAGCACTGGGCATCCCGGCCATCGCCCTCTTCCCCGTCATAGGCCAGGAGCACAAGAGCCTGGACGCGGCCGCGGCCTGGGAGAGTGACGGCCTGGTGCAGCGCACGGTACGTGCCCTCAAGGCCGCCCAGCCTGAACTGGGCGTCATCACGGATGTGGCGCTGGACCCTTACACCAGCCATGGCCAGGACGGCATCATAGATGAGAGCGGTTATGTGCTAAATGAGGTGACCACCCGCGCCCTGGTGAAGCAGGCCCTCTCCCATGCGCTGGCAGGAGCCGATGTGGTGGCCCCCTCCGATATGATGGATGGCCGCATCGGCGCCATCCGCGAGGCGCTGGAGAGCCATGGCTTCAGCCATACCCAGATCATGGCCTACTCGGCCAAGTATGCCTCCCACTACTACGGCCCCTTCCGCGATGCCGTCGGCTCGGCCGCCAATCTGGGCAAGAGCAGCAAGGAGAGCTACCAGATGGATCCAGCCAACGGCGATGAGGCCCTGATCGAGGTGGGGATGGATATCGCCGAAGGGGCGGACATGGTGATGGTCAAACCCGGCATGCCCTATCTGGATGTGGTCTACCGGGTGAAACAGCAATATGGGGTGCCCACCTTCGCCTATCAGGTGAGCGGCGAGTACGCCATGCACATGGCGGCCATTCAGCATGGCTGGCTCAAGGAGCGCGAGTGCATCATGGAGTCACTGCTCTGTTTCAAGCGCGCCGGCGCCGACGGCATACTCACCTACTTCGCCAAACGCGTGGCCCAGTGGCTGGCCGAAAGCCGCTAATCTGAGTGGGCGCCATTAGGCGCCCTAGCTATCCCAACTACCGGCTACTGCTCCACAAGCTTAAAGTAACCTTAAGCGGGCCGAAATTTATGTTACCGGCAAAGGTAGCCCTGCCGGGAAACCGCGTATATATTGACCGGCTCGCGACTCCCCCCGCAATTTGGGTTCCCTATGAAAAAACGATTTTCAATTGGCTCAGTGTCTCTCTCTTTGCTGTATGCCCTCTTCTTTGTGCTGACCAGCAACCAGCAATTCTGGTCCAAGACCCTGGCCTTCTTCCCCCTCAGCCAACCCGGCAGTCTGGCCTTTATCGCCTCCATCTTCAGCGTGGTGCTGAGCCTGCTGCTGCTGCTCATCACCCTCGTCGCCTGGCCGGGCGTGCTGCGCCCCCTACTCACCCTGGTGTTGCTCGGCAATGCCTCGGCCGCCTACTTCATGAATAGCTATGGCATCTCCATCGACCGCTACATGTTGCAGAACGTCTTCGAGACCAACCCTGCCGAAGCCCTGGAGCTGCTGAACTTCAAGCTGTGCGCCTATCTGCTGGGACTGGGTCTACTGCCCAGCCTGCTGCTGTGGCGCACGACGATCCGCTACGGCCGCTGGACCAGCCTGTTGCTGCACAAGCTGGGCATCATAGCCCTGACCCTGGTGGTGATCGGCGGCAATGCCTGGTTCTTCTATCAGGATTACGCCTCCTTCTTCCGCAATCAGGGCGAGGTACGCCGCTTCTTCACGCCAGCCAACTTCCTCTATGCCAGTGGCGACTATCTGCACCAAATCTGGTTCAAAAAGCCCAAGGTGCTGGAACGAGTCGGGCTGGATGCCAAGCAGGCGGCTAGCTGGCAACAGCACAGCAAACCCACCCTCCTGGTCCTAGTAGTGGGGGAAACCGCCCGCGCCGCCAACTTCGGCCTGGATGGCTATGGCCGCCAGACCACGCCGCAACTGGCCAAACTGGATGTGATCAACTTCCCCCAGGCTAGCTCCTGTGGCACAGCCACCGCCACCTCTGTGCCCTGCATGTTTTCCCCCATGAGTCGCGAGCAGTACAAGAGCAGTCAGCATCAGGAGAGTGTGCTGGATGTGGTGCAGCGCGCCGGGCTCTCCGTGCGCTGGAAGGACAACAACTCCGGCTGCAAGGGCACCTGTGATCGGGTTAACTACGAAGACCTGAGTCAGGCCAAGGATGCCAAGTGGTGTCAGGGGGGCGAATGTTTCGATGAAGTTCTGCTGCAGGGGCTGGAGCAACAGCTAGCCCAGCAGAAGGGTAACCTGCTGTTGGTGCTGCACCAGAAGGGGAGCCATGGCCCCGCCTACTATCAGCGCTACCCCAAGCAGTTTGAACAATACACCCCCGTCTGTAACACCAACAAGTTGCAGGAGTGCAGCCGCGAGGCCATCACCAACGCCTATGACAACACCATTCTCTACACCGACCACCTGCTGGCACGGGTGATTGAGCTGCTCAAACAGCAGCAAGGTCACTACAACACGGCCATGTGGTATATGTCTGACCATGGTGAGTCGCTGGGTGAAAATAACCTCTACCTGCACGGCGCCCCCTACGACTTCTCCCCCGATACCCAGCGCCACATCCCCATGGTGCAGTGGATCTCCCAGGGCTTTGCCGAGCAGAGCGGCCTGGATCTGGCCTGCCTGCGCCAAGTCGCCACCCGCCCGGTCAGCCACGACAACCTGTTCCACTCTGTGCTCGGCATCCTGGATATCCAGACCCAGGCCTACCAGCCCAGACTGGATCTGTTCCAACCCTGCCGCAAGGTGAACTAAGCGGGTTGGCTCAACACACAAAGGCGCCATCAGGCGCCTTTGTGCTCTTGTGGTTCTCTCTGACCACTTAAAACTGGTAGCGGTAGGTGAGGGCCACGGCCGTGGCTTCGGAGCGGTAGTTGCCCACATTCAACAGATAGAGCCGCTTGTTGAGCTTCTTATCCACGGTTCCCAGCAGGTTGTAGCCGTTGAGGCTGAACTTACCCATGCTCTTGGTCTGGTAGCTCAGGCCCAGATCCAGGAAGGCGGCTGTGCCTACGGAATCTGTGTAGCCTGGGTCCGTCAGGTTGGTGGTGGAGGAGTTGGGATTGGTGAGCCGGGCATCGTTGGTCTGATCTATGATGTCTTGGGCGCCCTGGTAGTGCCAGAACACCCGCACATCACCGGTCAACTCCCAGGCCGGAGCAAAGCGCCAACCCCCATTGAGTTTGGTGATCTGGTTACTCCAGTTGTTGAGGTCGTTGCCATACCCCAGATGGGAGGCCGTGACGCGAGTCGAGCCACCCGGAGCCAGATCGAAGTCATCCAGCTTACTGTAGCCATGAGAGAAACCCAGGTTGATATCATCGCGCTGATAGCCCAGCTCCAGCTCCAACCCGCCATACTTGAACTCCCCCACGGGTTGCGCGTGCAATGTGACATTGTTGAAGTCGAGCACCTCCACCTTGCTGTAGAAGCCGGTGAGGATGAGGTTGGTCTCTGGGGTGAATTGACGGCTATAGGCCAGCTCACCACTGCTCAACTGCTCGGTTTCCCCCTCACTGCCCACCTGGTGCATGGCCCGCAACTCCTCGGCATTGTTCTTGCGCACCGAGCGACTCAGCACCCCCTTCACCGTATCCTTGTCACTCACAGTCGCCACCAGGGCCAGACGTGGTGACCACATCCAGTCGGTGTATTGATCCTTGTCGGCCCGCAGACCGATGAAGTTGGTGAGCCAGGAGTTGATCTGCCACTGGTGCTCACCAAATAGCCCCAGCGCCGTGGTGTCCCACACCTCCATGCGCCCTGTCGTCGCCGAGTAGGCATAGTCATACTCGGAAGTGGGCAAGCCCCAGCGCGAGTAGATCACTTCGCTGCCCAGAGCCGAGGCATGATGCTCATTGTGGTTCCAGTTGAAGGTACCGCGCAGCAGATACTCCTCCTCCCTGTGGTTCTCGGCTATCTTGCCTGCATCGAATGAATCTGGCATCTCCCGCAGGTAGGTCGTGGTGTCATAGCCTCCCTTGAGCTCAAACCACATGGCGGAGTTGATCACCATCTGCTGGGAGAGATCCAGCGCCAACTGCTGGTAGCCAACGCCATTGACGGCATAGGCATCCTGAGGCTTGCCGGTCACCGTCTTGGTGTAGATGGTCTTGTGCTCCCAGGTCAGCTTCTCGCCGCCCTGGGTATAGCGCAGCCAGGCGTTGAAATTCTGCTTCTGGTAATGGGCGTGCAGCTTGGCCTTGGGGTGGTTGTGAAACGACTCATGGTTGTCCGGCGTGTTATACCCCACGGCTTGGCCACTCTGGATATGTTGCCCCCAGGAGGTGGTACCACTCAAACCATAGACCAGAGGCGAGCTACCATCGCTGGCCCCCGGATAATCACTGAGCCCCGCATAAAGCCAGAGGCCATGGTCGGCGCCATCCCCCAAGGGTACCGCCTTGCTCATCTCCAGAGAGCGAAAATCCTCCCCTTCCCCCCACTTCAGCGTCATGCCATCCGGGCCATGGTCGGCGTAGCTGTCGGTCTGGATATTGACCACCATGGAGACAGCCCCAGGCCCGTAGACCACAGAGCCCGGCCCACGCACCACGTCAATCTTGCGGATGTCGCCGAGCATGGGCATGTCCCGCTCACTCAAGGCACCGAAATGGGTTTTCTCGTTCACCACCCGGCCATTGACCACTAACAGATATTTGTCATCCCGGTGGCTGATGAGGCCGCGCACCCCCATATGGGAAGCTTCCCAGTGGTGGGGCAGGTAGTGAAAGTTGGGAACATAGATTTCCAGCAGGTCAAAGAGGGAGCGAGCGCCGGAACGTTCTATCATGGCTCTATCTATGGTGGTGATGGAGGCTGGCATGCGCCGGGTGGCAGTGGGTGTGAGGGTAGCGGAGCCGTCAACCTGCACCTGCATCAACTGATTCAAATCCAGCTGTAGCAGATCCTCTTGCTGTGTCTTTTGACTCCAAGCTGTTCCCGGTAGACAGAGACACAGCCCAAGCCAACTGTAGTTCGGCCATTTCCTATTCATGCCCGACTCCTTGGGTATTCGACTACTTACTATTGTTATAGTTAATAAATTGTAAACATTGTGTAACGAACAAGATTGTTTTGGAAATGAGCGGTGAGAATGAGCGGGACATCCACTTCCAGGAAGACAGCAATGAGCAGGAAGCAATGAGCAGGACATCCACTTCCAGTTTCACCTAAACCTCCGGCACCAGAATAATCGCCTTCTGCATGACGACCATGCTCGATGACAACACTTACTTGCTTATTTTTCCCAATAAAAATAAAGAGTCGCCTGGCATAGCCCAAGCACCGTCAAGAGAGCATGGACTCCCGATCAATCGCATTGGTTAACATAAGTAGATGTACTTATTACAGTAAGGTCGACCTTAGCAAACCGCCCCTGACATTCTGGCGACTGGTGAGTCTGGCGTGAGCGGCGGCGCCGGTGACCAGCCCTATGACAGTGCCGCGTGAGAGCTGCTTTTTCGCCAACTCAGACAGGAAGCTACGGCTATCAATACCCAGACGGGACAAGATTGGCGGAACCGCGGCAGCAATCACTCCCCGCTTGTCATAACGCTGTGCTCTTCCCGTCCAATCGAGTAGCTGCAGGTAATCCTTGAGGGTATAGGGCAAACTCTCAGGCTGGGGTGTGAAGGTTGCAAAGGGAAGTAACCAGGGGTGGTTGACCTCTGGCTCTGATGCAGGTGAGTTTGATTCCACCAACCGTTGATGAATGGATACATCCACCGACTCTTCCGGCCTGGATACCAGACTGGCGCGTAATGGGTTCAGGTCGACATAAACCATACTGGCCAGTAGCCCCTCCTTATCCAGTATGGCTTGCGATTTAAAGCGCCCCTCCCAGAAGCGACCTTTACAACCATCTTCAATGTTGGCCTGACGTGCTATGTATTCGTTCAGGCAACGCATATACCAGGAAACATCGGCCAGACGTTTGCGCCACAGGGCAACCAGTTTCTCTACCACCTCGTTTTCAGCCTCTACCGTTTTGCCTTGCTGCCAGAGTTCTACAATTTCAGGCACACAAAACAGTCGGCCCCAGCGGGAGATAACCTCATCATGAGTCAGAGATAATGCCTTGTTTTGGTTGATGTGAATGACCAGATGGTAGTGATTTGACATCACAGCATAGGCGCCCAGCTCGATGGTGAAAACCTCTGCCAAAAAGGCGAGCCGCGCCAACACCCAGCCTTTGCGATGACTGTAATCCTTGCCGGTCAACTCATCCTCCCCGCACAGGAAGGCTCGACGAACACAACGGCCAATGCAGTGGTAATAAGGCGTGGAGGATGTGCAAATCAGCTGACTGCGAGGTAGGGTCATCATCCACTCCAACAGAACTATCCTGTTCAAAGTGTAGGTGCTGTTTTTATATACAGCAAATTAAGGTGAATGTCCTCTCCACTTCTATGACAGCCGCAGCGTCCTGCCCCCTGTGAGCGAGGAGATGGGTCTCCTGCCCCCTGCTCCCGCTCTCCTGTCCTACCCCGTTGAGGTGGATGTCCTCCCGATCTCTCCCGATCTCCCCACTCTCGGATCCACGGCGTGTCGGCGTCAAGTTGCCCCAACACCATTCCGCCACCAGCCGTACCTCAGCGCTCCAGCCAACGCTTGAAGATAAGTGAGGTGTTGATGCCGCCGAAGGCGAAGTTGTTGGACATCAGATACGCCACCTGCAGCTCACGCCCGCCCCCCACTATGTGATCCAGCTTGCCGCAGGCGGGATCCGGCATCTCCAGATTGAGAGTCGGTGCAAACCACCCCGAATTCATCATCTCCAAAGAGAGCCAGGCCTCTATGGCCCCGCAAGCACCCAGCGTATGACCGAAGAAGCTCTTGAGCGAAGAGATGGGTGTCCTGTCGCCAAATAGGGCGTGGGTGGCCTGGCTTTCGGCCAGATCTCCCCGTTCGGTGGCTGTCCCGTGGGCGCTGATGTAACCAATCTGCTCTGGCCGCAAGCCAGCCTGCGCCAGCGCCAGCTGCATGCAGATCTGCATGGTCTCCTTCTGCGGCTGGGTTACATGGGCGGCATCGCAGTTGCTGGCAAAGCCCACCAGCTCGGCCAAGATAGTGGCGCCTCGGGCCTGGGCGTGCTCCAGCGACTCTAGCACCAGGCTGCCCGCTCCCTCACCAATCACCAGGCCATCCCGCTGGCTATCGAAGGGACGCGGCGTCCGCTCCGGATGATCGTTCATCTGGCTGGTGGCAAACAGGGTATCGAACACCGCCGCCTCGGAAGGACAGAGCTCCTCGGCACCACCGGCCACCATGACCTCCTGATAGCCGTGACGAATGGCCTCGGCCGCATAGCCTATGGCCTGGCTGCCCGAGGTGCAGGCGCTGGAGGTGGGGATCACCCGCCCCCGCAGACCAAAGAAGAGGCCCACATTCACCGCCGCCGTGTGGGCCATCAGCTGCACATAGGTGGTGGCATTGATAAATTCGGTGCTCTTTTGGGTCAGCATGTTGCCAAAGGCCGCCATGGGTGGCGTGCTGCCGATCGAGGAGCCATAGGCTATGCCGGTACGACCATCGGTGAGCAGGCTCTGCCCCAATAGCCCGGCCTGAGCCAGGGCGCGCTCCGTAGCGACTGTGGCCAGCAGGGAAACCCGCCCCATGCTGCGGGTCTGCTTGCGGTTGTAGTGTGCAGGCAGGGTGAAATCGGTGATCGGCGCCGCCAGGCGGGTGTTGAGCCCGGCATACTCGTCCCACTCGGGCATCTGGATGACGGCGCTGCGGCCCGATTGCAACCTGGCGAGAATGGGTGTCCACTCCAGACCAAAGGCGGTCACCCCGGCCATGCCGGTGACCACCACGCGTCTGACTTGCTGCATCGGGTTCATGATGGCTGATCCTCGCTGCGATGCACCATTACGCCATGCCCCCATTGATGGAGATGACCTGGCGGGTCACATAGGCGGCAATATCCGACATCAGGTAGCTGACCAGACCGGCCACCTCCTCCGCCTGCCCCAGCCGCTGCAGGGGTATCATCTTCAGCGCTTCGCCGGCCAACTCATCGGGCACCATGCCGGTGTCGATAAGGCCGGGGGCCACGCAGTTGACGGTGATCTTGCGCTTGGCCAACTCCAGCGCCAGCGCCTTGCTGGCACCGATAATCCCGGCCTTGGCAGCGCTGTAGTTCACCTGGCCCCGGTTACCCATCAGCCCCGAGACCGAAGAGAGGGTGACAATCCGCCCCCCTTTTCGCGCCGACACCATGGGCATGACGCAGGGGTGCAAGACGTTGTAGAAGCTATCCAGATTGGTGTGGATCACCCCGTCCCACTCCGCTTCACTCAGGGCGGGGAAGGCACCATCCCGCACTATGCCGGCATTGTTCACCACCCCATAGTAGGGGCCATGTAATGCCATATCCGCTTCCAGTGCCTGACGACACCCTGGCCGATCGGCGATATCGAACTGGATGAGGCGCCCCGCACCACCGGCGGCGACCAGCTCGGCCAGCGTGGCCTCGGCCCCCACCCGATCAGAGTGGTAATGCACCAGCAGGGTGAAGCCATCGGCGGCCAGACGCAGGGCAATGGCGCGACCTATCCCCTTGCTGGCCCCGGTTACTAATACGGTCCGTTTCATCTCGAGCTCCCAAGCAGGGTCGTCAGTTGTTGTTCTGTGGGCTCCAGTGTGCTGAGCCGAGCCTCGGCCACCCGCTCCCCAGCACAATAGATCAGGCAATTAAAACTGGAGAGGCCCCCATCCTGCAACAGTTGGCTCACCTCTATGGTCAACAGCGCCCCCGCCGGAAGTCGGGGCTGCAGTGCATCATACTTGCGCGCCCCCAGCAATAAGCCAATCTGGGGCGGCTCCCCCCGTAACCACCCCTGATAGCCGCTCCAGGCGGCCACACTCTGGGCCATCAGCTCTATGCCGATCCAGCCCGGCAGACTGCCATCGGGCTCCAGAAACAGCGCCAGCCGCTCCCCGACCTTGACCTCGCAACAGGCCGAGGTGTCACTGACCCGCACTAGCCGCTCCAGCAGCAACATGGGGGCGGAGTGGGGCAACAGCAGGGCGATATCAGGAAAGGTCGCAAGCTCAGGATGGGTCATGGTGTGCTCCAGAGAGAGTCATTACGCCCAAACAGCAGGCTGACATTATTGCCACCAAAGGCAAAGGAGTTGGAGAGGATACGCGGCTCGGCCAGCGCCTGGGGGGCCAGCAGCAGATTGATGGGCGCCAGGCTCGGGTCTCGCCCCTCGGCGCGCACTCTTTGGCTGGGCAGTGACACGTCGCTGGTGAGCAACAACCAGGCCAGGGCGGCCTCTGTGGCCCCTGCCGCCCCCAGGGTATGGCCGGTGAGTGGCTTGGTAGAGCTGCAGGGCACGCCAGCGCCAAAGAGGCGATAGACGGCCTTGGCCTCCATCTCGTCGTTGAGCTTGGTGCCTGTGCCATGCAGGTTGATGTAACCCACCTGGTGGGGCGCTATGTCGGCCTGCTGCAGGGCCATAGCCATGGCTGCCTCGGCCCCCACCCCCTCGGGGTGAGGCGCCGAGATATGATAGGCATCGGAAGACTCCCCCGCTCCCAGCAAGGCCACCGGACCCGGCTCCCGGGTCAGCAGACAGAGCGCCGCCCCCTCGCCGATATTGATACCGTCCCGACCCAGACCGAAGGGGGCACAGATGCCAGAGGAGAGCGACTCCAGAGAGGCAAAGCCGTTGAGCGTCAGGCCACACAGGCTGTCTGCCCCCCCCACCAGCACCAGATCCGCCAGGTCGGCAGCCAGCAGCCGCTGGGCACTGATAAAGGCCCGGGCGCTGGAGGAGCAGGCGGTGGAGAGGGTATAGGCGGGGCCAGTGACCCCCAGATACTCGGCCAGAAACTCGGAAGGATCCCCCAGCTCCTGCTGGGCGTAGTGGTAGGAGTCGGGTAGTTCCCCCTGCCGGGTCGCTGCTGTCAGCGCCTGGGTCCCCTCCTCTATCCCCGAGGTGCTGGTGCCTAGCACTATGGCGATGCGCTCGGGGGCCACCCCCTGCCGCCACTGCGCAAACACCTCGCGGATCTGCATGAAAGCCGCCAGCAACAGGCGATTGTTGCGGCTGGCGTGGCGGGCGAACTCGGCCGGCAGCAGAGGCAGTTCACCCGACACCGCGCCCACCGCCACGCTACGGGCAGGCTGCAGCCAGTCATCACGCCAGGTGAGAGGCTGACTCTGTGCATCATTCAGGGTCGCCGCCACCTGGGCCAGGTCCCGCCCCATGGCGTTGATAAGGCCAACGGCCTGCAGATAACAGGGCATCATAGTCCCGCCTCCTGAACATGGGTCCGATCCCGGCCCACGCCCTGCAAATAACAGCAGCGGATCATGGTGTCACCTCCTGACCACCAGAGGGGGCAGCCTCAGGCAGGGTTTGGATAGAGAGCCGATAGCCGAAGGCGTGTTGCCACAGCATGACGGGCTCTCGCTCTGCGCCAGCAGTCGACATACTCCCCTCACGATACTGGATCTCGCTCACCAACAGCCCCTGCCCATCCCGCAACTGACGCAACATGGGTGTGTCGATGAGCTGCCAGCCGGCGGGCAATTTGGCCTGCCAAACGGCTTGCGGCCAGTAGCTCAACATCACATCGGCCAGCACCTGAGCCGGCGGCGGCAGAGCGCCCAGGGCCGCCAGCGGTGGCAGCTGTTCGCTGCGAATGCCTTGGGCATCATAGTCGATGCGAAAGAGGCGCACCCCCAGCAAAGAGAAGCCCACCAGGCTCACCTTCTGGCCATCGGCCTCCAGGGCCACCAGCAGGCTCTGGCGCTTGGTCGGCTCACCGTCGGCGGTAGGCATCTGCACCGTCAGTAGTTGCTGCAGGCGTAGCGGCGTGGCCCGGTTGGGCGCAGGCAGATTCACCACCACCTCCCGGGTCAGCGCCGCCTTGGGCTCGGGCGCCGAGGCACAGCCACAGAGGCAGAGCAAGAAAAAGAACAAAGCGAACAGGACACCCACTCTCAGCCGCAAGAGAACAGGATGAAAGAGAACAGGACACCCACCCTCAGGAAGAGAGAGAAGAGGACACCCACTCTCAGCACCAGGCCGAAGAGGAAAATAAGGAAGATGAGAAAAGGAGACCCACTTGTGAGAAAAGGACACCCACCCGATGGCACTATGTTTCATGACTTGGCTCCTGGCGTCGCTTTGGGCTCTTTGGGCTCGGCTGGCATGGCCAGGGGAGCAAGCAGGAAGGAGAAGAGGACACCCACGCTCAGCACCAGCCCGAAGCTGGCGATGGCCTGGGTATGACTCAGGGCCAGCAGACCGAAGGCCAGCTGTGTGGTCAGATTGGCTAGCAGTACCGCCAATAGCGTGGCCAACTGCCGCTCCTGACGCTGGGCGCGCGCTTCCGGGGTCTGACTCGCGTGGTGGCGGCCATCACCCTGACTGCTATGCGCAAAGAAGAGACCGTAATCGATACCTATGCCGAACACCAGACTCATGGCCAGGAGGCTGAAGAGGGTGAAAGGCCAGCCACAGAAGCCCAGTACCGCCGCCGAGAGCATCAGGGCTATACCATTGGCCAGCAGCATGCGGCCCGTGGTAGACCATCCCAGCTTGTGTACCAGCAGCGCCGCCGAGAGCAGCCCCCCCAGCAACAGCAGCCCCCCCAGCAAGAGGCGATAACGGGCGAAGAGCTGGCTCCACTCCTGCCGCTTATCCTGCCAGTGGACCCCCGCCAACCCCTGGGTCGCCGCCTGCAGCTGGCTGGCATCCCTGACGCCGCTCACCGGCACCAGTATCGCTACCTCACCCCGCGCGTTGCCAAGCCAAAGCAGCCGCAACCCCTCACTCACCGAGCTGGCAAGCCATGCCTCTGGCGTCAGGAGCGCGAAGGGCGGTACCTGAGCCGCTATAGTTATGCCCGCCTGGCGCAACTTAGCCAGCACCTGGGGCTGCAGTTGACTCAACGCCTGATGATGGGCGCGCTGCCGGGCCGCCGAGGGCAGGCTGTCACTCACGAGCCGATAGTCGGCTATCACCGCCTGCTGCCGGAGTGGGGCCAACCGCTGGCCCAAGGCCTCCAGTCGCTGCAACGCCTGCTCGCTATTTTTCCCAACGACCAGAAAACCGGTGAGCTCACCACTCTGGCCCGTGAGCCTGGCCACTTGCTGATCCTGGGCCTGCAACGCCCCAGGCAGCGGCTGCAGGCGACGGATGTCATCGTCCACCTGCAAGCGCAGCAGCCCGGCGCCCGCCACCAGCAGTAGCAGCAGGGGCAAGCCCTGGCGCAACAAACGACTCTGGCGCCACCAACTGAGCCAGCCGACCAGGGCTCGCCGCCAGGGGATGGGACGACTGGGCATCTTGCCCACCAGCAGGGGAAACCAGCAGAAGAGAGTGATAAAAGAGCCGATGAGCCCGGCCAGCGAAAAAACCGCCATCTGCTGCAGGCCGGGGAACGGCGCCAGCCAGAGCAGCAGATAGGCCAGCAGCGTAGTCAGCAGTGCCAACAACAAAGGCTGGCGCAGCCGCAGCGCCGTGGCCAGCGGCGTCTCCTCCTCCCCATGCAAGCGCCGCTCACTCAGGTAGTGCAGAGAGTAGTCATCCGAGATGCCGATGAGGCTGGTGCTGATCACCAGGGTGAAGAGGTGAATCTGGCCAAAGCAGAGCAGGACAGCCAACAGGCCACACACCATACCCACAGCCAAGGGCAGCAGGCAGAGCAGCAGGGGGCGCCAGCCACGGAACACCCACCAGATCAGCAGCATCACCCCCAGCAGGGACCCTAGCCCTATGGTGGAGATATCCGCCTTGGCGAGCTGTGCCGCATGATCGCTGTAGTAGAGCGTCCCGCGCCGCAACAGCTCACTGCCGGGGAATCGACTCTGCAGTTCCTGCTCCCGCTGCGCCAGCTGGCTCACTAGCTCATGCCCTGCCGCCATGTCGAAGGCCGACCCCTTGAGCTCGGCGCGCAACAGATACCAGTCACGCCCCCCCGCATCTCGACTCACCAGCCAACCCCCCTGCTGACGCAGCGGGCCCGAGAGTTGCCCCTGCAGCGCGGCTCGGGTCAGCAGCAGAGGATCGGCCTGCCACTCGGCGGGGCTGACGCCGGCAAAAGGGGAGTAGATCTGCCCCAGCACCCACTGGCTCCATACCGCCGCCCCCTGGCTCAGACGCTGTTGACTCTTCTCATCCAGTCGCTGATAGCGAAACGCCTGCAGATAGTGACGCCAGGCTTGGGGGTCTACCTGATCCGCCCCCCGGCTATGTTGCAGGCCGGTGAGCTCGTTTAGCTGTTGCTGCCACCAACTGGCTGCCGTAGCACCGGATTCTCCGGCGGGCAGGCTGACAAGCCAGAGCAGTTGCCGATCCAGCCGCTGGCTTAACTGCGCCTGCCACTGAGGATCCCGATCCAAGGCCTCCTCTTGGGGCAGCAGCGCCATCACGCTGCTATTGAGCGGACGCTGGGGCAAGAGCCAGAGCAGAGCCGCCGTCAGTAACAGGGAAACCAGCAACCAACCCCAGGCCAACTGCCGCCAGCGACGGCGTAATGGGGGAGAGTCTGGCAACGCAGTGGTGATCTCAGGGGGCAAAACGGCGTTGCTCGACATCACTCAACTCGACTGGGTTGGGGAGCACAGGGGTAAAGGTCAGCCGGGTGGTATCCCCTTGCCGATCGCGTATGGTGAGCCGATCCAGACTCTGAGCCCCGGCCAGCTCCAGGGATAAAAAGATCTGATTGAGCGGAGCCTGCTTGGGGGTGAGCAAGAGTTGCCAGCCCCCTTCACCCGGGGTAAAGCCGAGCTCGAACTGGCGGGCGAGTACCTGGGTGTCGGAACGAAATAGACTCAGCAGCAGGTGGCTGAACTCGAAGAGCTGGGGGTTGGCCTGCGCCGTGATGACCTCGGCCGGTTGCCCCGCCAACTGCTGCACCAGACGGCTATCATCCAGCAGTAGCATGAGCTCAAAGGGCTGCAGCTGATGCCACCACAGCCCCTTGCGCTGGGAGAAGAGCAGCTCGCCACTGGAGAGCAGAGGCGCCGCCAGACCCGCCACCTGTTTCTCCTGGCGGAAGTGGGCTCGCAGCGTCGGCACGGCTGCCAACTGCTGCTGCAACTGGGCCAACGTCTGCGGCACCCCAGCCTGGCTCGACGCCTGGGCTTGCACCAGACCGCAGAGGCCAAACAGCAGAAAACAAACCGGGCGCAGCAGCGCCGAAGGTTGAAACCGCCGAGACCAGCTCATGAGGCCACACCCAGCTTCTGCAGCAGAATGGGGGGGGAAGCCAGCCGCATCTCGCCGCTGGCCTGCTCCACCGCCACCTGAATGGTGTAGCCCTTGCACAGGCGAACCCCGCTGGCGGCGTCCACTATCTCGTAGTCGATGCGCAGCCGGTACTCATACTCCTTGAGCCGGGCCACCACCCGCACCCTCTGCTCGAACTTCAGCGGGGCGATAAATTTCAGCCGGGTATCGATGATGGGCCAGAGAAAACCTGACGCTTCCATCTGCCGATAACCATACTCGAACTGCTTGAGCAGGACACAACGGGCCAGCTCCAGGTAGCGGAAGTAGTTGCCATGCCAGACCACCCCCATGGAGTCCACATCGTGGAAGGGGATCTCCAGCTCTATACTGGCTTCAGGCCATTGCCATTCACTCATCGCAATCCCCTCTCGACCAATGCGGCCGTCAATGCTGGCACCACATCTCCAGCTCTATGCTTGCCGATCTTGGGCCACTGCCATTCACTCATGCTCACCCCCGGCTCTTGCGGCCATCTCTTCGCGGTAAAGCGGCCAACTGGCTTGCTGTATGGTGGCGATCAGCTGACGTAGCTCCGCCTCCAGGGCTCTATCCTCTACCAGCGGCGGGCTGATGGCCCGCACCTGGCACAGGCTCTGTTGCAACGAAGCGGCCAGACGCGCCGGGCTGGCCCCCTCCAGCGCCAGGCGCTGCTCCACCCCTTGCGTGGCCGCCAGTAGCGCCGCCGCCGCCACCTGCTCGGTGAGTTGCAATACCCGCAAACAGTCCCGGGCGGCTATGGTGCCCATGCTCACCTTATCCTGGTTGTGACACTCGGTGGAGCGGGAGAAGATGCTGGCGGGCAGGGTCAACTTCAACGCCTCGGCGGTCCAGGCGGAGGCGCCTATCTGCAGCGCCTTGAAGCCGTGGTTGATGGCCCGGCGCGCGCCCTGAGCCCCCGTCAGGTTACCAGGCAGCCCCTTGTTAAATTTCACATCCACCAGTTGCGCCAACTGCCTATCCAGCAGATCGGCCAGATTGGCCACCGCCGTCTTCATGCTATCCATGGCCATGGCGATATGGCCGCCGTAGAAGTGGCCGCCATGCATCACATGCTCCTCTTCGCCATCGATGAGCGGGTTGTCATTGGCGCTGTTGAGCTCGTTCTCTATCATCTGGCGCCACCAGGGCAGGCTGTCCGCCACCACCCCGATGACGTGAGGGGCGCAGCGCAGCGAATACCTGTCCTGCAGCCTGTCGCTCTGCCGCGGAAGTTCACCGGCCTGCAGATCGGCCCGTAACCAGGCGGCGATCTGCTGCAACCCGGGGTGTGGCTTGGCGGCAAAGAGCCTGGCATCAAAGTGGAAGGGGTTACCCGCCAGCGCCTCACACATCAGGGCCGTGATGCGGGTCGACAGCCGCATCAGATAGTCGCAGCGGGCATAGGCCAGACAAGCCAGTGCCGTCATCACAGATGTGCCGTTCATCAACGCCAGCCCCTCCTTGGGACGCAGCGCCAGCGGCGTCACCCCCAGTTCGGCATACACGTCCGCCGTCAGGCGCAGTTGCCCGCGCCAGAAGAGCTCCCGCTCTCCCACCAGCACAGCCGCCACATAGGAGAGGGGCGTCAGATCGCCGCTGGCCCCCACCGACCCCTCTTCGGGAATGCGCGGCAAGAGATCCTGGGCCAGCAACCACTGCAGCCGAGTGAGCAGAGTCCAGCTCACCCCGGAGACCCCCTGCACCAGGGAGTTGAGGCGCGTGACCAGCACGGCCCGGGTCGCCTCCAGGCTCAGATCGGCCCCCAGACCACAGCCGTGAAAACGGGTCAGATGCAGGGGCAGCTCGGCCACCAGCTCGGGCGGTATCCCCTGCACCACTGAGTCACCATAGCCTGTGGTCACCCCGTAGATCACCCCCTCCTCAGCCAGCAGGCGATCGAGAAAATCCGCGCCGCGCTGGATGCGGGCGGCAAACTCGGGGGCATCATTGAGCCTGGGCCGGGCCTGGCCATGGGCCAGCGCCACCACCTCTTCTATGGTCAACCAGCCGGCCCCCAGGGTCACGGTAGCAAAAGCGTCAGTCTGTGGAGTCATCGGATAAGTGCCAGAAATCAAAGAAGTTAAACCAATCCAGCGGCGCCTTGAGGCAGTGATGCTGCAACCGCTCGGCATAGCGCTGCACCAGTTGCTGCAGTGCCGCCTCCCGCCCGCGCCGGGGCAGCGTCAGCCCCTCGGCGAAGGGCTCGAAATAGACACGAAACTGGTCCCGCTCCCGCAGGCCAAAGAGCAAGTAGACAGGCGCATCCAGCACACAGGCCAGGGCGAAAGGGCCTTGAGGAAAGGGGGCTGGTGCCCCGAGAAAATCAGCCCACACCACCTTGCGCTCCCGGGTGACTGAGGTGCGATCCCCCACCAGCACCACCCACTCCCCCGCCTCCAGCTTGCTCTTGAGCAAGATGGCGGTGCCGGGGCCCAGCTCGGTCACAGGAATGAGATTGAGGTTGGCCTGGGTGTTGGCGGCCTTGAGCAGCCGATTGAAGCGCTCGGCATGCTGGGTGAAGACCAGGGCATTGATGGTCACCTGCCCCATGGCTGTCCCCAGGGCGCGGCAGAGTTCCAGATCCCCCAGGTGGGAGCCCAGGATCAGCGCCCCCTGCCCACTGGCCTGCAGCAAGCGCGGGCGGGCCTCATCCATAAACTCCACCTGCTGGGGGCGGATCTCGCCCCGCCAGCCCGCCAGCTTGTCGAGCATGGCCTCACCAAAGCGCAGGAAGTGACGAAAGCTGGAGCGGGGCTCGGCAGGCAGGGCCAACCCCTGGGCGGTGGCGAACTGCTCCAGCCGCGCCAGATAGGCCGCAGAGGCCCGACGCTGGGCTCGCCCCGTGAGCCAGAAATAGCCGATCACCGGGTAGAGGAAGAGACGAAAACCCGGTTGCCCCAGGGTGTCATAACACCAGAGCATGAAGTTGAGCCCCCACTGGGCCCCTCGCTCCGGGGTGCGTGACCAGTGGGGCCTGCGCTGCCAGCACAGGCTGGGCAGGGCCAGTAAGCGCTCGCAGACCAGACGGGTATGCAGCCAGGAGATGCGCAGATTATCGCGCCAGAGCTGGAAGTGGGAGAGGCCATCGGCCGGGTAACTGACCTGGGTCGGGACGAAACGCACCGCCACCCCTGCCCAGTGCAACCGCACCATCACCTCGATATCAAAGTCCATGCGCCGCCCCCGCACCCTGGGCAGCAATGCCAGGGTCGCGGCCAGCGGATAGACCCGAAAGCCGCACATGCTGTCCTGAATATCCAGGCTGCAGGTCTCGATCCACACCCAGATATGGGTGATGTAACGGCCATAGCGGCGCCCCTTGGGCGCCGAGGCATCGTAGTGGGGGGCACCGGAGATGAGCGCCTGGGGGTGCACTTGGGCCTCCGCCAGCAGGCGCGGCAGATCGGCCAGCTCATGCTGGCCATCGGCATCCAGCTGCA
The DNA here is from genome assembly GCF_055413345.1 of Pseudaeromonas sp. HNCC25DJ180. NCBI lineage: Bacteria > Pseudomonadati > Pseudomonadota > Gammaproteobacteria > Aeromonadales > Aeromonadaceae > Pseudaeromonas > Pseudaeromonas sp. HNCC25DJ180. The sequence goes on along the minus strand of NZ_JBVAYF010000003.1, from coordinate 34,836 downwards.
GAGCATGGCTAAATCCCAGCTCGGCCGCCCGCTGCAGCCCGGTGATGACCGCCCCCCCCTTGCCCTGATTCACATGATGGCGCACCAGCGTCAGCCAGGGGTAACGCGCCGCCGCCTCGGCCAGCAGCTGGGCTGTGGCCGCTTCGCTGCCATCATCGACCACCACACAGGGCAGCACCTGCCCCTCAACGCCTTGATCCAGGTGTGCCAGGGTCGCTATCAGAGTAGCGCCGTGGTTGTAACAGGGGATCACCAGGCAGGGACGAAACTCGCTCATAGTTTGATCCGCCCGGAGCTTGCGGGCTCATCGCCCAGCAGATAGGTGAAGTGCAACTTGCCGGTGACCGGCTGCCAGAGCAGCTGCAGTGTGGCCATAGTCGCCGGACGCAGGGGCTGCTGGAATTTCACCATCTCCATACCGGCAAAGGTGCCCTGCACCCCCAGCAACTGCTGGGCATAGTGGATGGCCAGGTGGATCTGCACCACCCCCGGCAGCAGAGGCGCCTGGGGAAAGTGACCCTGAAACCAGAGCAGTTTGGGATCCAGCCAGAGGGCCAGCGTCAGCCGCTGACTCTCCCCCTCCGCCTGTTGGTGCTGTTCGCGGATCGGCGGCCAGCGCAACGGCTCGGCTGCAGCAGAAGTAGCATGTGAGAGTGGCTGCGCTCTGTCGGGATCAAGAGGCAACTCCTGCAGACAGAGGGCTTTCAATTCGGCATAGGCCAGCTTGCCCTGACTGTTGCGCGGCAGCGCCGCCAGGGGGCGCACGCGGCGCGGCAGGGCCACAGGCTCCAGCCAGGAGCGCAGGCTTTGGCGCAGCGCCAGCAGAAAACGCCCGGCGCCCAAGGTGTGCCACTGATGTTCCCCTTCGGGGGTCAGCACCAGGGCCGCCGCCAGCAGATCGCGATTGGCCAGAGTCAGGGGCACGGCGGCCGCCTCCGCCACCCAGGGGGAGGCCCGTAGCCGCAGCTCCACCTCATCTAACGAGATGCGCTTCTCCGCCAGCTTGATCAGCCGATCCTGACGCCCGACCAGGGCAAATCCCGAGTCACTCAGGGCAACCCGATCCGAGGTGGACCACCACGCCTCCGAGTCCAGAAAAGGGGAGCGGATGAGCAGCGTCCCCTGCTCATCCTGGCAAGTCTCGACCCCCGGGAAGGGACGCCAGAGGGCCTCACGGCTCTGAGCCTGGCGCGACACTGTATCAGCCTGTCTCCAGGCTGTTTCGGCCTGTCGCCAGGCAATGCCCCCCGTCTCGCTGCTGCCGTAGATCTCCACCGGCCACTGGCCATAGAGTTGCTGGCTCAACTGCGCCGCACCATGAGGCAAAGGGCCACCCGAGGAGAAGATGTGGTGACAGTCGGCCACCGGCAGCTCAGGGTCCAATCTGGCCAGGAAGGCGGGGGAGCTGACGAACAGCCAGGGTTGAGCGGGATGCTGAGCCCGCCAGCGACTCAGCTGTTCCGGGTACTCCACCGTTTCCGCCACAAAGGGGATACCGGCGCACAGGGGCAACAGAATACGAAACAGCAGGCCGTAGATATGTTGATGGCTGACGCTGGCCAACAGCGCACTCTGGCTGGCTGAGCTGAGCGAGGCCTGCCAGAGTTCGGCCTGAACGCGCACCTCGGCCTCCAACTGCTGCAGCCCCTTGTGGATGGCCTTGGGCTCACCGGTGGAGCCGGAGGTGAAGAGGGTCAGCGTCAGCCCCTGCCATGCCGGAAGCGGGACATCCACCCTCGCATCCCAAGGCTGTTGAGCCGTCGCCCCGGCCACCAACCAGGCCGACGGGCCCAGGTCATTGACCAACTGGGGTATATCGGTGAGCACACCATCGAAATGGGCCGAGAGCTCGGCCAGCTGGGCCGCCCTGTTATGGCCGGGCAGCACAGCGTGACAGCCCCCATGAGCGCAGGCCAGCAGGGCCACGGTGAAGCGGTAGCTCTCCTGATAGCAGAGGGCCCAACGGCGACCCGGCTGGGCCTGCAACCAGTGGCTTAATGCGGCGACATCCCGCCGCAGTTGTTGCAGCGTCAACGGGCGGCCCGCCAACCAGGCTATGGGGTAATCATCCTGGCGCAACGCCAGCAACTGGGAGAGAGGCAACAGATTCAACATGGCGAATCCTCGCTGCATTGTCCATCATGACTCAGGCGAGCCTGCACCCGCCGTCGAACCAGCCACTCGCCTGCCATCAGGGTGGCCAGCAAGAGGTAACTGAGCAGACCGTTATAGAGGCTCCAGAGGGCCATATCGCCCCACAACACAGTGGCTAGCGCCAGCGTACCGTTGAGCAGGAAGAAGCCGCACCAGATCTGAGTGACCCGGCGGGTATAGGGGATAGCCGCCGCAGGCAATTGCGGATCTTGCAGACGCGCCAACCGTTCAACCAGAGAGCGCGGCTGCCCCAGGCTCCAGGCAAAGAGTGCCAGTAGCAGCAGGTTGACCACCACCGGGTAGTAGAGCAGCCAGAGCGGATCGCGACACAGCAGAGTAAGCAGAGTGAGCGCCACTCCCACACCCGCCAGGGTACGACCCAGCCAGAGCCATTCGCGCAATTTCGGGGAGGCGCCGGGCCAGAAGCGCAGGGCAAACAACCCCAGCAGGATCAGCGCCCAGCCTGAGCCGCCATGGCTGATCCCCAGGTAGACCAGGAAGGGATAGAGCAGCAGCCCCAGGGCGGCCACCATGGTCAGCAGGTGCCGCATCACTGCTCGGCAAGCAGCTTGGCCAAAGCATCGACCACATCGGCCACGGTACGCACCGTCTTGAAGGTTTCCGGCTTGATCTTGTTACCGGTCAGCTTCTGCAACCGCACCACCAGATCGATGGCATCTATGCTGTCCAGCTCCAGATCCTGATAGAGGTGGGCTTCCAGCGTGACGGCCTCAGCATCCAGTTCAAACAGCTCCACCAGCGCGGCCTGTACCTCAGAGAAGATCTCCTGTTGATTCATGATTAGGCTCCTGGCGTTATGCGCGAGATGGGGCTTGAGATGCGACGAAGGCGGCCAAGGCGGCCACAGAGGCGAAATGACGACGGGTCTGCTCATCATCGGCCGCCAACACCAGGCCATATTTGCCCTTGATGGCCAGACCCAACTCCAGGGCATCTATGCTGTCGAGCCCCAGCCCGGCGCCAAACAGGGGGGCGTCGCTCTCGATATCCTCCGGGGTCAGCCCCTCCAGATTCAGGCTATCGATAATCAGTTGTTTGATCTCTTGTTGTAGTGTGCTCATCAGGCTTTCCATGCAACACCCCACTCGCAGGGAGCAGGGCCTGTGTTAAAAATTCGGTCAACTGCCGCGCCGCCACCGAAGGTGCCACGCGCAAAAATGGGGCTACCGCCACCTTATCCCCGATCATGACATGAAAATGGGGCTTACGAGTCGGAATATGATACCAAGACTCCTGTTTGGTGAGGGTGCTCGGCTGGCAGAGTATGTGCGCCAGACGCAGATCCGCGCCACACCGTACCGCTATATTGGCCGCCCCGCGCTGCAAACGCAGCGGCTGGCCCGGCGTGGTGCGGGTGCCCTCGGGGAAGATAAGCAGCAGGCCACCGGCTGCCAGTCGCTGCCGACACGCCGCCAGCAGCTGCTCGCCCTCGCCATTCGGCAGATACCCCGCGGCCCGGATCACCCCGCCAAAGCAGGGGTGCTGCCAGAGCGCCTGCTTCACTATGCAGTCACAGCGCGGAGCCACCGACGCCAGCAGCACATAGTCGATGAGGCTGGGGTGGTTGGCCACCAGCAGAGAGCCCCCATCCAGAGCCAGCCGCTCGGCCCCCTCGATCTTGTAACTCATGACCCCCAGCCCGGAGAGCACCCCCAGAAAGAAGCGAAAGCTGTGGCGGATGGTCCCCTGCGCCAGCTCCCGGCGCCTGGCTTGGCTACGGCAAGCCAGACGCAGCCAGGGAAACCACGCCAGGGTCAGCAGCAGGGCACCCACCCCGAACAAGCCGAAACTGAAGGCGGTGGCCAACAGGCGCCATAAGCGGTTCATGAGGCGGCACATGACCAGAGCGGGCTCCGGCGACCGGGCAAACGTATGCTGGCTTGCCCCAACAGGTATTGGCGCCAGAAACTCAGGGCCTGGTTGCCTTCAGTCGGCTCAGTCGCCTCACTCCCCAGGTAACGCCACTGCTCACCCGCCTCCAGCACCAGAGCCAAGGCATGGGCTGGCTCGTGCTCGGGCTGCCAGGATCCATAAAACGCGGGCAGTTGCCCCTCAAAGTAGAGCAGCAAGATCCGCCCGGATTCGACACTCAGGGTGGCACAGGCCTCCAGCAGGCCCGCCTGAAAGCTATTGGCTCCCGCCGCGAGCGAAGCGGCTGGCAGCGCTGCCTCACCCACTATGGTGAGCAGGCCAGCCACCGTATTGTGTACCGACATGGAGAAGTCGGTGGGCGACAGGGGCTGCTGGGCGACCAACTGCTGTAACAGGGTAAAGGTGCGAGCCAGCTCCCCATGACGGCTGACGCAGAGCAAACGGCAGGGTTGCCACGTCTGGATCAGGGGCAGGGCCAGTTGCAACGCCAGACGCGCATCCTGGCTCAGACGGCGAGCCGTCATGGCCGGTATGGCCGGGGTGGCAGGCATAGGCGCCACAGGCCAGAGCCCACTCTGGGCCCAGCGCAACCAGGCCTCCCGCTCACTCAAGCCAGGGGCCAGCGCATCCATCTCCAGCAGAGAAAACGAGGCGGCCATATCTACTCCCTTTACACCCAACAGACTCGCCGGCTCCCGCCTCTGGCGCTATATGCTACACATCATACAAGCTGTTACACCGCCAGACCATGCGGTAAGCCGACTACGATTCGGCTAATCCGCCTCGCAGGCGCCCAGTTGAAAGAGATAGCGATTACCACCAATACTGCTATCATTTACAAATCGTTACAAACAAAACATCATATATATCAAATAGATTAACACGGGGATGAGATGAAAAAGCTGACGCTGTGCTCCATACTGCTCGGCACGCTGTTGCTGACGAGTTGTGCCACCTATCAACCCATACTCAACATCAAACAAGAGCCGGTGACTCAGACTCTAAGCCAAAAACAGGTGGAGAAAGCCATACTCATGGGCGGCCTGCAAAAAGGCTGGACCATGAAGGTGACGCAACCAGGCCTCATCCGCGGCACCATCACAGTTCGCACTCATCAGGCCACCATAGATGTGCCCTATACTGACAAGGACTTCTCCATCCAGTACGTGAGCAGCGTTGGACTGAATGACAATGGCAAGGGCACCATTCATCGCAATTACAACAAGTGGATCACCCTATTGGATCAAGCCATTCGCATCGAGCTGACTGGCGCCGTCACCATTCCATAATAGTGCAGCATGAGCCGGGGGGATGCGCCCTCACCAAGGAGTCTTGCGTGTCACAACCACACCAAACCGCCAGCCTTTCGGCTCTGGAAGCCATCACAGAAGCCCAGAAGATCGCCTTCGCCCCCATGCTGTTTCAGGCCTGTTGGGCCCTGCGGGAAACCGGCCTGCTGGCCTATCTGGACGCCAATGCGCAAGGGGTCGCGATAGAGCAGGCCGCGACGGCTTGTCAGCTCACCCCCTACGCCGTGGGTGTCCTTTTCGACATGGGGATAAGTGGTCAGGTAATACGCCAGCAAGAGGCGCGCTATCTGCTGGATAAGGTGGGCCACTTCCTGCTGCATGACCCCATGACCCGCATCAACATGGAGTTCAGCCAGCATGTCTGCTACCAGGCCATGGGCCACCTGCTGGAAGCCATCCGCGAAGGCACACCGGCCGGGCTCAAGGTGTTTGGCGATTGGGCAACTATTTATCCGGCCCTGAGCCAACTGCCAGAGCCCGCCCGCCAGAGCTGGTTCGACTTTGACCACTTCTATTCGGATCGCGCCTTCAGCGAGGCTCTGCCTCATGTACTGGCGCTTAAACCTCGCCACCTCTATGACGTGGGGGGCAACACCGGCAAGTGGGCGCTGCGCTGTGCCGCCGCCGACCCACAACTGCAGATTACCCTGCTGGATCTGCCGGAGCAGTTGGCCCTGGCCCGGCAAAATATTGAGGCCGCCGAGCTGACGTCACGCATAGCCTGCCATAGCGTGGATCTGCTGCAGGCCCAGAGTCTACCCGGTGAAGCCGATCTCTGGTGGATGAGCCAGTTCCTGGACTGTTTCAGCCAGGAGCAGATAGTGGCAATACTGCGCCTCATCCGTCGCAGCATGAAGCCGGGGGCCAGGGTCGCCATTCTCGAGCTCTTCTGGGATCGTCAACCCTTTGCCGCCGCCAGCTTCAGCCTGAATGCCACCTCCCTCTACTTCACCGCCCTGGCCAACGGCAACAGCCGTTTCTACTCGGCCCAGGTGTTACTCGATTGCCTGGCGCAGGCGGGTTTTGTGCTGGAGCAGGAGATCAATAATATCGGCCGAGGCCATACCCTGTTGATTGCAGCGAGTTGCACATAGGCCTAGGGCTAACGAAAACCGCGTCGTCTCAGAGCCTAAAGAACCTCGGCAACCGGTCGAGGGCAGTCATCTTACGCTCTGCAGAGCGGCGCAGTGCATAATCGGGGCGGCCGGATGAATAAGAACCATGCGCACAGCGAAATGAGAATTAGTGTAACTACACTGATTAATAACCATTTTTCATCGATTTAGTCATCGGTTTATGATCCTGAATAAGTTTTGCTCACCTGCCCTCTGGCACCCTACGCCACACGTTAACCCTGCCCGACAGGCAGACATCAAAACCAGGGATTCCGGCCATGAGCCATTCAACGTGGAATAGAAAATCGCGCGCGGCGCTACTCTCCATCTGCTCGAATATCACCCTCATCATCATGAAGGTGATAGTTGGCGTCATCAGTGGCTCGGTCAGTATCATCTCCGAGGCCATCCACTCAGGCATGGATCTGGTGGCAGCCCTCATCGCCTTCTTCTCGGTGCGCAAGTCTGATGCCCCACCCGATGAGCGTCACCCCTATGGCCATGACAAGATAGAGAATGTCTCCGGCGTCATAGAGGCGGTACTCATCCTCATCGCCTCCGGCTGGATCATCATAGAGGCGGTGAAGAAGCTATTTAACCCTAGCGACATTGAAGGCATCAGCCTGGGTTTCATGGTGATGCTGGCCTCAGCCGCGGTAAACTGGATGGTCTCTGGCCACCTCTATCGTATCGCCAAGGAGGAGGACTCGGTCGCCCTGGCGGCCGATGCCCTGCACCTGAAGGCTGATGTGCTCACCTCCCTAGGGGTCGCGGCTGGACTGTTTGGCATTTGGGTTGCCAGCCACTTCGGTTATAACCTCTATTATCTGGATCCCGTGGTGGCGATTGGCGTGGCCATTTTCATCACCAAGGAGGCCATCGAAATGCTCAATCACGCCTTCCAACCCCTGGTGGATCACAGCCTGAGCGAGGAGGAGCTGGCCATCACGGCTCAGGTGATCCAGCAGTTCCGCCCGCAGAGCGATGGCTTCCACGACCTGCGCACCCGCCGCGCCGGGCGCCGCCGCCATATCGACTTCCACCTCACGCTGCCCCGGGATATGACAGTCGCCGAATCCCACACTATCTGTGATCAAATCGAGCGCGGCATAGAGGAGCGATTGCCCCATGCCGTAGTGCTTATTCATGTGGAGCCCGAAGGCCACCCCTGACGCAGCAGAAACAAACAGACCGCCCTCGGGGCGGTCCTCTTACCTTATTTTTAGGGGGACATATGGTCGCTTTGGGTCACTATCTGGATGAACAGGGTCGCTCGGCATTTCGCGTCTTCGCCCCGGAGCGGCAAGCGCTGGCGCTGTTACTCGAAGCCGAGCAACAGACTTATCCCATGACCCGGCAGGCCAATGGTCACTGGACACTGCAGCTACCGCAGCTGGCCGAGGGCAGCCGCTACCGCTTCGTCGTCGAGGGTAAGCCCTATCCGGATCCGGCCTCGCGCTGGCAGCCGGAGGGGGTGCATGGCCCCTCTGCCGTCTGTCACCCGCGCCGGGTGAATTCCCCTGGCTGGCGTAGTGTGGCCATAGAAGATGCCATCATCTATGAGTTGCATCTGGGCACCTTCACGCCAGAGGGCACCCTGGCCGCCGCCACCGGCAAGCTGCCCCATCTGCAGGCGCTGGGCATCACGGTGATCGAGCTGCTGCCCCTGGCCACCTTTCCCGGGACACGCAATTGGGGCTATGACGGCACCTACCTGTTTGCCCTGCAACCCAACTACGGTAGCTATGAGGATCTCGCCACCTTTATCGAGCAGGCCCATGAGCTGGGGATGGCCGTGATACTGGATGTGGTCTACAACCACTTCGGCCCCGAGGGTAACTACAGCGGGGTCTATGCTCCCTACACCAAACAGGCTGCCACCCCCTGGGGCGCCGCCATCAACTTCGATGGCGGCTATAGCGAGGGGATCCGCGCCTTCTACCTGGCTAACACCCGCTACTGGCTGGAAGAGATAGGCTTCGATGGCTTCCGCATGGATGCCGTCTCCCTCGTCTTCGACAGCTCACCCCGCCATATATTGCGGGAGATCACCGATCTGGCACGCAGCATAGGGGCCGCCGAAGGACGCGAAATCCTGATGATAGCCGAGCACCTGTGCAACGAGACCACGGTGACCAGCGAGCAGGGCTATGGCTACCACAGCCAGTGGAATGATGACCTCAACCACGCACTGTTTGCCTACCTGACGCCAGAGCGCAGCCGCCACTACGCCAGCTTCGGTGACTTCGCCGCCATAGTGAAGGGGCTGGAAGAGGGCTTCGTACTGGATGGCAGCCGCTTCGACTACCACAGCAACCGCAACAAGGGCACCAACAGCCGCCACACCCACCCCAGCGAACATGTGGTGCATATCCAGGATCATGATCAGGTGGGCAACCGCCCGCAGGGCGACCGGATGATCGCCACCTATGGTCGCGACAAGGCGCTGCTGGCCATCACCGCCATCATGGCCAGCCCCTATGTGCCCATGCTCTTCATGGGAGAGGAGTATGGCGAGACCGCCCCCTTCCTCTTCTTTGAGGCATTTGGGGATGAACGTCTGATCGCCGCCGTGAAAAAGGGCCGCAAGCGGGAGTTTGCCTTCAGCGGGGCTGAACCCCGGGATGCCCATGCCGAGGCGGCTTTTCTGGATTCCAAGCTGCAGTGGGAGCGGTTGGCCAGCAGTGAGGGGCAGAGCCTCTTTCGCTTCTATCAGGCGCTGATCGCCCTGAAGCGAGCCGGAAAACTCGGCCCCCGCGAGCGAAGCAAGATCGAGATCGCCAGTGATGAAGCGACCGGTGTCATCTGCCTGCGCACAGAGGAGAGCCTGACGCTGCTCAACCTGTCGGATCGGCATCAACAGGCCCTGCCCAGCGGGGCCTGGGCCCTGTGTTTAAGCAGCGATGAGCCGGGCACCGCCGGGGAACTCCCGCCCTACAGCGCCCATGTCTACCTGCGCATCACCGAGTAAAGCTCGCCCCCGGTCATAGAGGCCAAGCCTTGTCGAGCCACGATGAGGAGAGAGGATAAAAGCTTAGGGCCAGCCAATGCTGGCCCTTCTGCTTCTTGCCACTGGACACCCACTACATGAATGAAGAGCGTGAGAAGCGAATGCCACTGGACACCCACTTACGTGAATGCAGATTGGATGGATGCAGATTGGACACCCACATAAACGCTGACAGCGCCCAGCGCTAGCGGCAGGGGGAACCTTGTGTGAATACATGACGCTTCTGGTAATCTTGCTGCAGAAGCACGTTTTCAAATCGAGGTGGCAATGTGTTCCGATATTCGCTGGATACAGTGTTTTGACAATTATCAACGGGCGTTACAGACCTTAAGTCGGGCGGTGGCGCTGTCGGCAGAGCGTCCCCTCTCCGAGCTGGAGCAACAGGGAGTGATCCAGGTATTCGAGTTCACCCATGAGCTGGCCTGGAATATGTTGAAAGATTTTCTGGAGGCGCAGGGTATTGCTGGCCTGATTGGCTCGCGGGATGCCATTCGCACGGCGTTCAAAAACGGGCTGCTCCAGGAGGGAGAAACCTGGATGGAGATGATCAAGGCGCGCAATCTCAGCTCCCATACCTATCAACTGGAGCTGGCCAATCGTCTCGCCGCCGAGATTTTGCAGCGCTTCTATCCCGCCTTTGTGGCGCTGGAGCAGAAGATGCAGGAGTTGGTGCTAAGGGAAGCGCCGTGATGCGTTTTGGTCTGCCCGAGTCAGCCATTGCCAGGATCTGTGCCGTCTTTGCCGCTCACCCCGAGATCGAGAAGGCGGTGCTTTACGGTTCGCGCGCCAAGGGTAACTTCAAGCCGGGCTCCGATATCGACCTCACCCTCTATGGTTCCGGGCTGACTCACGCTCTGCTGCTGGATCTGCTGGTGGAGCTGGATGACCTGCTGCTGCCCTGGATGATCGATCTCTCCCTCTTTGCCAGCCTCAATCATCCTGCCTTGCAGGAGCATATCGAGCGGGTGGGTGAGGTGTTCTATCAACGGGGTGAATGAGATGGATACGCAGAGTAGGGCCAGCAGTTGCTGGCCCTTTGCATTTTAGCCTTATGCCAGTTCGGCGAACAGGCTGGCGAGGATGGCGGCGCCTTCGTCCAGCACTTCCATCTCTATGGTCAGCGGCGGCAGGAAGCGGATGACGTTGCCACGGGTGCCGCAGGAGAGCAGCAGCAATCCCTTTTCGGCAGCTTTGGCGCAGATGGCCTTGGTCAGGGCGGCGTTGGGCTTGTTGATATCGCCCTCCTCCACCAGCTCCAGGGCAATCATGGCACCCAGATTGCGGATATCGCCCACCAGCGCTGGATAGCTGGCGCGGATGCCCTGCAGATGCTTGACCAGGCGCTCGCCCACGGCCTGGGCGCGCTCGCACAGCTGCTCTTCGCGGATGGCGTTGATCACCGCCACCCCGGCGGTACAGCCCAGGGGTGAACCGGCGTAGGTACCGCCCAGTCCGCCCGGTTGCGGGTGATCCATGATCTCCGCCTTACCGGCCACGGCGGCGATGGGATAACCCCCACCCAGCCCCTTGGCCATGGTGACCAGATCCGGCTCGATACCGGCATATTCGTGGGCGAAGAACTTGCCGGTACGGGCAAAGCCGGTCTGGATCTCGTCACAAATCAGCAGTATCCCCTTCTCGTCACACAGGGCGCGCAGGGTTTGCAGGAAGCTGGCCGGTGCCGGGTAGAAGCCACCCTCGCCCTGGACGCACTCTATGATGATGGCCGCGACCCGGGCCGGATCGATATCGCACTTGAAGAGCTGGTTCAGGGCTTCCAGGCTCTGGGCCTCGGTGATCCCCAGCAGGGCATTGGGGTAAGGAATGCGGTGCAGCTCGGCCGGGAAGGGACCGAAGCCCGCCTTGTAGGGCTGCACCTTGCCGGTCAGTCCCATGGTCAGCAGGGTGCGACCGTGGAAGGAGCCGTTAAAGGTGATGACGCCGGAGCGACCTGTATAGGAGCGGGCTATCTTCACCGCGTTTTCCACCGCCTCGGCACCCGTGGTGACGAAGATGCTCTTCTTCGGCGTCGGGCCAGGCAGGGCGGCATTGATCTCTTCGGCCAGCGTCACCGCAGATTCATAAGGGTTCACCATCAGACAGGTGTGGGTGAAGCTCTCCACCTGCTCTTTCACGGCGGCGGTGACCTTGGGGTGGCAGTGGCCTGTGTTGACCACGGCGATGCCGCTACCAAAGTCGATATAGCGCTTGCCTTCCACATCCCACAGCTCGGCGTTTTTGGCGCGCTTGACGTAAACCTGATAGGCGTTGCCTTCACCGCGGGCGATGGCCTTGTCCTTGCGTTGTTGCAGTTCGCTGTTGTTCATACTCACTCCTTGTTGCTCCCTGGGTTGGCTTCCGGTCAGGCCAGACCGCCGAGGCAGAGATATTTGATTTCGGTAAATTCTTCGAGCCCATATTTGGAGCCTTCGCGCCCCAGTCCCGACTCCTTGACGCCGCCGAAGGGAGCCACCTCGGAGGAGATGCCGCCTTCGTTGATGCCGACCATGCCGTACTCCAGCTGTTCGGCGACCCGCCAGATGCGGCCCAGGTTCTGGCTGTAGAAGTAGGCGGCCAGACCAAAGGGGGTATCGTTGGCCAGGGCAATGGCCTCGGCCTCGGTGTCAAAACGCATCAGGGCGGCCACCGGGCCGAAAATTTCATTGTCGAAGATGGCCATCTGGCGCTGGATATTGCCCAGTACCGTCGGCTGGAAGAAGAGGTTGCCGGCGCGGGCGCGCTCGCCACCGGCCAGCAGGCTGGCGCCCTTGGCGATGGCATCGGCCACCAGTCCTTCCACCTTCTCTACCGCCTTGCTGTTGATGAGGGGCCCTATGGTGGCACCGGCTTCGGTGCCCGGGGCGACCTTGAGCTGGGCCACGGCGGCCACCAGCTTCTGCACAAAGGTGTCATAGATACCGGCTTGCACCAGGATTCGGTTGGCGCAGATGCAGGTCTGACCGGCATTGCGGAACTTGGAGAGCATCAGCCCCTTGATGGCGGCGTCGATATCCGCATCATCGAAGACGATAAAGGGCGCGTTGCCACCCAGCTCCAGCCCCATCTTCTTCACCGTGTCGGCACACTGGGCCATTAGGCGCTTGCCCACCGGGGTGGAGCCGGTAAAGGTGAGTTTGCGTACCCGACTGTCGCTGCAGAACACATCGCCGATGGCGGCGGCGTTCTTGCCGGTGACAATCTGGAACACATCTTCGGGGATCCCGGCCTGCTGGGCCAGGGTGACCAGCGCCATGGCCGAGAGCGGGGTCTCGTCGGAAGGCTTGAGCACCACTGTGCAACCGGCACCCAGGGCCGGAGCCACCTTGCGGGTGATCATGGCGCTGGGGAAGTTCCAGGGGGTGATGGCGGCGACCACGCCGATACCCTGCTTGATGGTCAGCAGACGGCGATCGGCGGTGGCGGCCGGCAGTATATCGCCATAAAGACGTTTCGTTTCTTCGGCAAACCATTCAACATAGGAGGCACCATAGACCACCTCGCCACGGGCTTCGGCCAGGGGCTTGCCCTGCTCCAGCGTCATCAGCAGGGCCAGCGGCTCCTGATGTTCCATGATGAGTTCAAACCAGCGGCGCAGCAGGGCCGAGCGCTCCTTGGCGCTCTTGGCCTGCCAGGCTGGCAGGGCGGCATGGGCGCGTGCAATGGCGGCTTCGGCCACGGCGGCACCCTGATCGGCGACAGTGGCCAGCAACTGGCCGCTGGCCGGGTTAAATACGTCAAAATAGGGGCCGGTGCTGGAGCGCCAGGCGCCTTTGTGCCATTGGCAGAAGGGTTGCAGCAGGGGCTCGAGGGATGCGTTGAACATAACAGACTCCGGTCGGTAACTGGGGCCATCCGGGGATGGCGATAAGCCTATTATTGGCCTGGCTTGGTCAGGTATAAATCAGAACCCATCAATGTTTGGTTTGAGGAAGTAACAACAATGGCGCAGGTCTCGCTGATCGAGTTGGGGCAGGTAGGGGATTACGAGATCCGTCTGCTGAAGGTATTCAAGACTGTGGTGGAGTGCGGCGGCTTCTCGGCGGCCGAGACGGTACTCAACATCAGCCGCTCCACCATCAGCGTGCATATGGCCAACCTGGAGCAGCGCCTCAAGCTCAAGCTCTGCAGCCGGGGCCGCGCCGGGTTTGCCCTCACCGACGAGGGGGCCATCATCTATGAATCGGTGCGCCGCCTCTTCTCCCAGCTGGAGGATTTTCGCTCCACGGTCAATGCCCTGCATGTGCAGATCTCCGGCGAGCTCAAGCTGGTGGCCAGCGACACCATCAGTCTGGATGAGCGCTGTTGCTTCCCCGAGGTGCTGGCCGAGTTCTGCCAGCAGGCACCGGATGTCTTCGTGCAGTTCGAGACCGCCCCCATGAGCGATATCGAACGGATGATCTTGAACGGCGAGGTGGATGTGGGCTTTATCCCCTATCACCGCCAGCTGGACGGCCTCATCTATCACCCGCTGTATGAGGAGACCTGCTACCTCTACTGCAGCCATCACCACCCGCTGTTCGGCGAACAGGATGAGGCGCAGCTGCGGGAACGGCTGCAGAACTGCCGCTCGGTGCAGGCCGGTATCCAGACCAACCCCGAGGTGGCGATGCAGATGGTGGGACTGGTCAAGAATGCCACCGCCTACTACTACGAGACCCGGGCCGTGATGATCCTCTCCGGCGCCTATGTGGGCTACTTGCCGGAACACTATGCCAACAAGTGGGAAGAGGAGGGACGCCTGCGCAAGCTGCTGCCCGCCGAACGCTGTTACAAGCTGGGCCTCGCCGCCATCACCCACCAGTTCGGCCGCCTCAACAAACCCCGCGACTTCTTTATGCGCCTGCTGCTGGCCCATGTGGATCGGCAACGGCTTGGGATAAAACCTTAATAAAATCAAATTGATATATAATAGTCAATAAAATCAATGATATATAACATATTGATTTTATTGGCTATTGTTTTCATGAGTGCTGACTGACAACGACCGTGAACTGGGATTGTTACAAAGTTTATTGCTAACAATAGGGTTCAATCATACCAATGGCCGCTTCTTTCGAGTTGGCCTACTTTTAAGAAACAGCAGAGTTCAATTTGTTAAGTTTGCACTCACTCCGAGCAAGGAGGGAAAGAGTATGAAGATTACATATCTCACATTGCTGTTGTCACTCTGTGTTCCGATGTTAGTCCATGCTACCGATTGGGTATTGGTTGCCTATGGCGATGGGGTCTTTGTTTTTGCGGATCAAGATTCCGTCCGCAGGAGTGGAAGCCGTGTCAAGACATGGCTCAAATGGCAATGGACAAAGCCTGTTGAGGCGCCAAATACGTTCCCCAAGATAGTCTATCAATCGGCAAAGCAACTCCAAGTCTCCGATTGTGCAAAGGGATCTTTTGCAACGGCTCAGAGCATCCTTTATTCGAAGTGGGACGGAGGGGATGTGGTGTATAGCTCCTCGAGTGAGGAAGTTTTCTGGAGATTCACTGAAGTTGCTCCAGAAACAATCGGAGAGTCAATTCTCAACTTCGCTTGCAAGGACTCTTCAGCCAAATAGGGAATAGGCATGCCTATTGAACTGGATGGATTTGAAATTACTTGGTACATGCAAGAAATCAGCATGCATGGTTTAGGGGCCGACATTGAATTCGACCATCTCATTTCTGTTATTGGAAATCCTGTTACCTGCCAGACACGCCAAGTGTGGTTTCACCTTACATCCTTTTTGTCTCATGCGGCGATGATCTCAAAGTACCTGTCGCCGATCTCAAAAAAAACGCCAGCAGTTGAACGAGCAAAGGCGCTTAGAAAAATTCTCGGAGTCAGCGACTCTTCAGTCGTGTTATCAAGAGACTCAAGAGACAATGTCGAGCACTTTGATGAAAGGATCGACAATTGGATTGGAACCGGAAATCGAAACATTCTTGAACTCGTTCTTCCAGATCGGGCTGGCTATACATTTCTGCGAGTGGATAAAAAACGAGTAAAACGGGTATTAATCTTGGATGAACTTGTTTTCATATCTGAAAAGAAAGATGCAACCAAGTTTGAACTTCCACTTCATCCCCTGCACCAAGAGGTCATCCGCATTGCTGCAGGTGCTGAGCAATGGATCAGAGATAGTTCTCCATACTACTTCATCTTTCCCTAAAACTAGTCAGCGATGGGCGCCATCTGATGGGCAGAACCGGGGCCGGACAGCCACTTATAGATGGCTGTCCCACTCCTAGATCAGCTCTCTTCGCCAGAGCAGGTGGGCGGTGCGCAGGGTCAGGTAGCCGATAAACAGATTGGCGGCGATAAAGATGGGCAGCGCCAGCAGGCGGGCGGGTTCGGCGCCAGCCAGGGCCAGCTTCAGGGTGCCTACCGTGGTGGCGGCCACGCCGAAGGTGTAGGCCCAGTAGGAGGGGGCAAAGCGTTGGGCCCCCAGCCAGCGCCAGAGGCGCAGGCCCAGCAGCAGCTGGAACAGGCCATAGCCCCAGAGCATCAGCAGCCAGGGGGTGACAGTGCCGGGATAGAGGATCAGCGCCGCCATCAGGCAGACCACGGGCGGCGCAAACTGGATGCCCAGCAGTGGCCGTTGCGCCACCGGCAGGCTGGCCTGCTGGGTCAGCCGTTGCAGGATTTGGGATTCCAGCGCCAGCCAGGAGAAGAAGCCCGCCCCCAGAAACAGCCAGCCCCATTGTGGCTGTCCCAGTGCGCCCAGGGCGGCGGCACTGGTGAAGTTGCCCGCCACGGTGGGCAGATAGAGAGTCGGAACCGTGTCAGTGCCTTCGCGCCCCCCTTTCCAGAGTATTCCCGAGTGCCAGAGGGCAAAACCCAGATGCCAGCCTAGCCCCAGCACCAGCAGGAGGCTGGCCAGAGCGCGGCTATGGGGCAGCACCGCCAGCACCATCAGCAGGGTGGCCACTCCCAGCAGCGCCGGTGTGGAGCCCTGCACCGGATGCAAAAACTCCTGCTGGCTGCGCGCCGGATCCCGCACCGCCTGCCAGCCATAGCGCAGCAGTAACAGCAGCCAGATCAGGGCGGCCAGTGCCAGCACTGCCTCACCGATCAGTGGTGGCCATGCCCAGAGTGTCGAAGCCAGACGCCAGGCTTGTCCCAGACCGGAGAGGCCCAGCACCATGCCGAAGAAGGAGGCGGGAACAGGTTTGGTTTTCACGGTTATCCATCACAGGTGGTGGGCAGGCTGCCATTCTAGCCTGTCTGCGATGTGGAACGACATAAGGAGGGTGTGCCTCAGAGGTCTGGCGACGTGCTTAGCCCTCATTGTGTGTTTGCGGCCAGCTCATTCTGGTTAGTGAAAAATAATGAATAAAATCAAATAGATATAAAATATCCAATAAAATCAATGGAATATAACGTGTTGATTTTATTGGTAAAAATATTCTCATTATGGCCGCTCCACGGCACCGATATCCATGCCAGCGCCCATCAGGCCGATGTTGCCATAGAGATCGATCCGCTCGACTGTCATGTCGGCATCATCGGCATAGGACCAGTGAGTGCAGGACACCCATCCTAAGAGGGGTGTCCTTGGTGGCGGCACCTGCTGGTGAGCGCTGTTATAACGACTCACCATTGACGGAGAGTGAAACCTCGATATTACCCCGGGTCGCATTGGAGTAAGGGCAGACCTGATGGGCGGTAGCGACCAGCGCACGAGCCGCTTCGCGAGGCAGATCCAGCGTTACCTCCAGCTTCACGCTCAGGGCGAAACCGGTTGCCACCTGGTGCAAGCCCACTTCGGCACTGACGGGAGCGGACACCAGCTCCAGCTTCTGCTGCTTGACGACAAACAGAATGGCATTGGAGAAGCAGGCCGCATAACCCCCCGCAAACATCTGCTCGGGATTGGTGGCCTTGCCGCTGCCGCCCAACTCCTTCGGATAGCCCAGATCCAGTGACAGCAAGCCATCGGCACTCTCTACATGGCCATTACGACCTGTGGTGGCGGTAGCGCGGGTAGTATAGATAGCACTCATAGGTAACTCCTTTGGAAAAGATGATGTGAACTTTAGTGATTACACAATTAAGTTGTGTACAATTCACTTGCGGTTATTTGTACACATCTCCTGTCCATAACGCAACTAGATTGTGTACAATGTAATTGTATTTTTTCTTTCCCATCCGGAGTCACCATGCCGACATCCTATCCAGAGCTGCAGCTGGACAAGCAGATCTGCTTTGCCCTCTACAGTGCCACCAACACCATGATCCGCGCCTACCGCCCCTGGCTGGAGCAGCTGGATCTCACCTACCCCCAATATCTGGCCATGCTGGTGTTGTGGCAGGAGGAAGGGGTGAGTGTCAAACAGCTGGGGGAGCAGTTACATCTGGACTCGGGCACCCTGACTCCCCTGTTGAAGCGACTGGAAGGCAAAGGGTTGCTTACTCGTGGGCGCAGTGAGGAGGATGAACGAGTGCGGGTATTGGCGCTGACGGAGGCTGGTCGTGCCTTGCATGGTCAAGCGGCCGCCATTCCCGGTGAAATGCGCTGCCAGCTCACCCTGAGTGACGAGGAGTTACTGCAGCTCAAGACGCTGTGTGAAAAGCTGGGACAACAACTAGCCTGCTGACACAGCAGGCCAGGTTGTCGGAGGGGGAAGCTGGACACCCATCTGTTATTTTGCTGTATATAAAATCAGTGACTATAATTCCAGTATGTTCCGGTCAACAGGTGATGACCATGACACTTCCGCGCAGCCAACTGGTTTGTACCTCTGTGACTCCCTACTACCACTGTATCTGTCGCTGCGTACGGCAGGCCTTTCTCTGCGGTGAAGATGCCGTGACCGATAAGGATTACAGTCATCGTAAGGGATGGGTGCTGGAGCGCCTGGCCTTGTTGGCAGAGGTGTTTACCATTGAGCTTTGTGGTTATGCCGTGATGTCCAATCACTATCATCTGGTCTTAAGCATCAATCAAGACAAGGCGTTGCAGCTGAGTGACAATGAGGTTGCCAATCGCTGGAGCCGCTTGTTTGTATTACCAGAGGTTATTGATCGTTGGCAGCAAGGCTCGGTTGATAGCTCTGAAAGCAAGCTGGTAGAGACGCTGATTGCTGTCTGGCGTAGGCGCCTTGCGGATCTTTCCTGGTATATGCGCTGCCTGAATGAACATATTGCCCGACTGGCAAATATGGAAGATGGTTGCAAGGGACGCTTCTGGGAGGGGCGTTTCAAATCACAGGCCATATTGGATGATGTGGGTTTGATGGCCTGCATGGTCTATGTGGATCTCAATCCGTTACGTGCAGCCTTGGTTTCAGTACCGGAAGACTCAGCGGATGTTTCCATTCATCAGCGTCTGGCGGAGTTGAGATCACCCAACAAAAAGGCTGGTTGTGACAAACCCTTACTGTTGCCATTTTCCCAAGGGCGAGCCCAACCAGATTGTTTACCCTATACCCTGTCGGATTATCTAGCGCTACTGGATTGGAGTGGCCGGGCACAGCGCATTGATAAACCAGGTTCCATTCCCCCGAATGTGCCAATGATTCTTGTCCGGCTAGGGATTGATAGCGATAGCTATCTTGCTGCTCTGGCTTGCCAACGACTTTCTCGCGGCACTGCGATTGGGCAATTCACCAATTCCATCCACCTCGCTGTGGCAACAGGCAGGCATAGAGTAGTTGGCAGCTTTCTGCGTGCCAGAATGGTTCCATAACCACATTCCTATGGGTTTCTTATCATTGCGTAGCTGCAGTAATTTTCCTGATTACCCGATTCATTGTGTTTGTCGATGAAAGATATACCTCGTCATTGCAGGAAAATTACTCCTGCGGCGTCCTTTGTCTGCGCAGAGGATGCTTTTTTGATTGCCGAGAATAAAAGTGGCTGTCCTTGGCGGTGAGACTGGACACCCACTCTAGTAAGTGGATGTCCCGGATGAATAAGTGGATGTCCCTGATTAGATGGCTGTCCAGGCTCAGACGGGTGGCTGTCCAGCCTTAGGCGATTTGCGCCTTCATCTTCTCGGCGCGGCCGCGCAGCCACTCCAGGGTCAGCAGCATCAGCACAGAGGTGAGGATCAGCAAGGTGGCGGCGGCGGCTATGGTGGGGCTGATATTTTCCCGTATGCCGCTGAACATCACCCGGGGCAGAGTCGCCTGCTCGGGGCCCGCCAGGTAGAGGGTGACCACCACCTCGTCAAAGCTGGTGGCAAAGGCAAACAGGGCGCCGGAGATCATGCCGGGGGCAATTAGCGGCAGGGTCACCCGGAAGAAGGTGAGTACCGGCGAGGCACCCAGGCTGGCGGCGGCGCGGCTCAGATTCTGGTTATAGCCCTGCAGCGTGGCGGTGACTGTGATGATGACAAAGGGGATGCCCAGCGCGGCATGAACCAGGATCAGTGCCAGATAGCTGTTAGCCAGCCCCAGTGGCGCAAAGAAGAGATAGGAGGAGACCCCCACTATCACCACTGGCACCACCATGGGCGAGATGAGCAGGCTGGTGAGCAGTCCCTTGCCGGGGAAGCTGGCGCGGGTCAGGCCAATGGAGGCCAGGGTGCCGAAGAACATGGCCACCGCCGTGGCTGCCGGAGAGACGATCATGCTGTTGCGCAGGGCTCGCATCCACTCCGGTGAAGAGAAGAAGGTTTCGTACCAGCGCAGCGACCAGCCCTGCAGCGGGTAGACCAGAAAGGCCCCGCTGTTGAAGGAGAGCGGGATGATGACCAGTACCGGCAGCATCAGGAACAGCAGGATCAGACCGCAGAGCACACGATGGCTCCAGTACCAGCTACGGTCAATGCCAGAGGCGTAGGGTTGCAGCATAACGGCTCCTTGGTTAGCCCAGTTTCAGACGGTCGGCGCCGACCAGCCAGTTGTAGACGATATAGAGCAGCAGGGTGGCGAGCAGCAGCAGACCGCCCAGCGCCGTGGCCATGCCCCAGTTGATGGTGGTGTTGGTGTAGAAGGCGACGAAGTAGCTCACCATCTGATCGTTCGGGCTGCCCAGCAGCGCCGGGGTGATGTAGTAGCCGATGGAGAGGATAAACACCAGCAGACACCCCGCCCCCACACCGGCGTAAGTCTGGGGAAAGTAGACCCGCCAGAAGCTGGCTATGGGCGAACAGCCCAGGGAGATGGCGGCGCGCTGATAGCTGTTGGGGATGCTCTTCATCACGCTATAGAGCGGCAGCACCATGAAGGGCAGCATGATGTGGACCATGGAGATGTAGACGCCGATGCGGTTGAAGACCAGCTGTAGCGGCGTGTCGATGAGGCCAAGCCCCATCAGGAACTGATTGATCAGGCCATTGGATTGCAGCAGCACTATCCAGGCGGCGATCCGCACCAGCACCGAGGTCCAGAATGGCAGCAGCACCAGTATCATCAGCAGGTTGGCGGAGCGTTCCGGCAAGGTGGCCAGCAGGTAGGCCAGCGGATAGGCCAGCAGCAGACAGCAGGCGGTGATGACCAGACTCATCCAGAAGGTGCGGATAAAGACATTCTGATAGATGGCCTGATCCTCGCTCACCTTGACTATCTGCCCGGCATTGTCGCGCTGCAGATCGATGGAGGAGAGCAGATAGGCATCGGTATAGGGGCTGCGGTTGCGGGCTATGGCTTGCCAGTAGGGCAGTTCACCCCAGCGCGGGTCCAGCTCCAGCATGGCATCGCGCCAGGAGTCGGGGGCCGGATCGAAGGGTAAGCCATCGGCCGTGTTATTGAGCAGGCTGCGATAACCGGAGATCTCGCTATTGAGTCGTTTACCCAGATTGCCCAGCTTGTCGGCCTCACTGGCGCTGGCGATCTCCTCGGCCAGGGCGTGGAAGGTGGCGTCATCGGGCAGGCTCTTGCCATCCCAGTCGGCCAGTGCGCTGCTGGTTCTGGGTATCAGGGTCGCCACATCCGGGTTCTCTATGCTTTTTTTCAGCATCAAGCCCATGGGCAGCAGGAAGATCAGCAGCAGAAACAGCACCAGCGGGGCGATGAGGGCCAGCGACTTGAGCCGGTTACGGCGTTCTGCCCGGTATAACTGCTGTTGCAGGCTGCTGGTATCGGTTGAAGAGGGGGCAAGAGTCGCACTCATACGCATCATCCTGATCGGGGGAAAAAGAGGGGTCAGGAGCCCGAGACTCCTGACCCGGGGCTTACTTGGCGGCCCAGGCGTTGAAGCGGCGCTCCAGCTCCTCGCCATGATCCAGCCAGAAGCTGGGGTCGATGGCGGCGGCCAGCTTCATGTTCTGCTCGGAAGAGGGCAGCACGGCAGCCAGTTCGGCAGAGACCAGGCCATTGGCGCTCTTGCGGGTCGGGCCGTAGGGGATCAGCGTGGAGTAGGCGACCTGACGCTCGGGCAACAGGGTGGAGGCGATAAACTTCATGGCCTCGTCCTTGTTGGGTGTCCCCTTGGGAATGACCCAGTACTCCATCTCGTAGAGGCCGCCGTTCCAGACGATCTCCAGATCCTTGTTGCCCTCGTTGCGGGCATTGGTGATACGGCCGTTATAGGCGGCGCTCATCACCACATCGCCAGAGATAAGGTATTGTGGAGCCTGGGCCCCGGCTTCCCACCACTGGATATTGGGTTTGAGTTCATCCAGCTTCTTGAAGGCACGATCCACCCCGGCCGGAGTGGCCAGCACGCTGTAGATATCCTTGGCGGCAACCCCATCGGCCAGCAGGGCGGCTTCGAGGGTGTACTTGGCGGTCTTGCGCATGCCGCGCTTGCCCGGGTTCTTCTTCACATCCCAGAAGTCGGTCCAGGAGGTGGGAGGGGTGGCGACCTTCTTGCTGTTATAGGCGAAGATGGTGGAGTAGACGAAGAAGCCCACGCCACACTTGCTGGCGGCACCGGGAATTAATTCGGACTTCTTACCGATGATCTTGTAATCGAGTTTTTCAAAGAAACCTTCGTCACAACCCCGGGTCACTTCGGAGGATTCCACTTCCACCACATCCCAGGAGACACTCTTGGTTTCCACCATGGCCTTTAATTTGGCCATTTCACCATTATATTCCCCGGCTATGACATTAACGCCGGTATCTTTGGTGAAGGGCTGATAATAAGCCTTGGCCTGGGCATCTTTATTGGCGCCACCAAAAGAGATGACGGAAATTTCTTTGGCCTGCGCGCCTAAAGAGGCAATGGCGATGGCACTCATTAACAAGCAAGATTGATATTTCATATTGCGTTCCTTGATAGCTGAAATTAATCCATGACATCCAGTGCGCGGGTATATTCCCGTTGCCAGCCGATATGGAGTTCATCACCAAACTTGATATTGCCGTCGAACTGACCGGCGGGGATTTTTACAACAAAATGGTCCGAGCCACAGGTGTCGAGGCACAGGCGGATATGGTCACCCAGGTAGACAAACTCCTTGATCCGGCCACTCACCAGGTTGTCGCAACTCTTAGCGGCTTCGCCGAGCAGAATGCGCTCCGGGCGCACCGAGACTGTGGTGGCTTCACCCACGGCAGCGATATTGATGGCCAGCGCCTTGAGCAGGGTGCCGTCGGCCAGTTTCACCTCGCAATGGTCGCCATCTATGCTGGCGATGGTGCCGTGGATCTGGTTGTTTTCACCGATAAACTGGGCGACAAAGGCGGTCTTGGGCTCCTCGTAGAGTACCTTGGGGGCATCGATCTGCTGGATCTCTCCCTTGTGAAACACAGCGACCCTATCCGACATGGTCAGCGCTTCGGACTGGTCATGGGTCACATAGACTATGGTCAGGCCGAACTTGTCATGTAACTGCTTGATCTCCAGCTGCATATGCTCGCGCAGCTGCTTGTCCAGCGCGCCAAGCGGCTCATCCATCAGCACCAGCCTGGGTTCGAACACCAGGGCTCTAGCCAGGGCCACCCGCTGCTGCTGGCCGCCGGAGAGCTGGCTGGGGTAGCGGTGGGCTATGTCGCCCATCTTGATCATGTTGAGGGCGTTGGTGACCCGCTCCTCGATATCGCTCTTGGCCAGACGGCGCACCGTCAGCGGGAACGCCACATTCTCGGCCACCGTCATATGGGGGAAGAGGGCATAGTTCTGGAACACCATGCCGATATCCCGCTTATGGGGCGGCAGCTGGTTCAACACCTTACCCCCCAGGGTGATCTTGCCGCTGGTAGAGGTTTCAAAACCGGCCAGCATCATCAGGCTGGTGGTTTTACCCGAACCACTGGGGCCCAGCAGGGTCAAAAATTCCCCCCGGTAAATATCCAGATTGAGATCTTTGACAATCAAATTCTTGCCGTCATAACTCTTCTGGATATTTTCAAATTGAACAAAAGGCGTCTGCTGTTTCATAGGGCTCTCTTACACCATTATTTAATGATGTGAAAAAGGGTTGCCGAAATTAATACGTTATTTTTCAGGATTAAATAACAACGACTTTATTTATCCCGACGTCGTCGGCTAGGCCAATTGAGCACACTATAAAGGGGAAGGCTTAGGTGTATAAATGGCAGCGTTTTAATGTTCACATTGAGAGGATTAAAACAATGGAATTGCGATTTTTCTTGTTTGCTGCGCTAAGAGGTGAGATATTCGATGATTTTGTTGGTTGTCGGCAAGGATAATACCCTTACGGTATTTTACTATACACCCTAATTCTCCCAAATGTGTAGCCCCATTCTGGATATTATGATGCAACTTGGTGCATTACTTGTTTTTATTATTTGGTGAGACATACCGGTTTTGATGTTATTCGACGATCCCACCCTGAGCGAGCGTCAAATGGAAGCAATCGAACCTGCACCCCAACTCGGTAGAAGCCGCAGCCATCAGGAGGCTTCCACGCGATATGAGCGTTGCCAATCCAGTTCGGCAGACACAAACCCTCCCGAGGCTTGCCACTGCCAGCAGGAAACCGTGCTGACTGCAGGGCCATAGAGAGCTAATGCTACCTGCGACAAAGTGGCTGTCCTGAGACACCCCGGAACCACCTCAGAGGTGAGCAGCCGCTGCTCACCAGGCAGGAGTTGCAACCGTGACAGACCCGCCAGGCCGCGACCACTGGCCTTGAGTATGGCCTCGCGCAGGGTCCAGAGATGGTAAAAGCCCGCCAGTTCATCCCCTTCCGCCGCCAACCACTGCTGCTCGACCGGGCTCAATACCGACTCTAGCAGCCGTTGCAGGTTACGCCTGGGTCGGTACTGCTCGATATCCAGCCCCAGAGGGCCCACCCCCAGCGCCAGTGCCAGATAATCACCGCTATGACTGAGGCTAAAATCTGGCAGCGCCGGGTTGGCAAAACCGGGACGGCCATGCTCCCCCAGCATCAGCTCGGGGCAGACGGCCACGCCATAGAAGTGAGCCAAACCCAAGGCCAACAGACGGCGCCCGGCCAGATAGCTCTGGCGCCGAGTAGCCGACATGCCCTGTGCCCGGCCCAGAGTCGCCGCATCCAGGCTCCCCGCGGGCAATGAATCGGCCTCGGAGAGACGTAGCCAGAGTAGATGGGTGTCCATTAGCGGCTCACACTCCAATTCACAGCCCAGATTAGGTGGGTGTCCATTAACCACTGTTAACTGCTCGAAATAGGTGGGTGTCCATTAACAACCACGTTAACAACCACGGCGGCGCGTTCGATCTGCAGGGTGCGGCGGATCCGATCTGGCAGCAGAGGCAAGAGTATCTCGGCTAACTGGGCTATGGCCTCCTGGTTGCAAGCCACGACTTCCTCGGCCTCCTGACAGTGCAGATACCCCTCCAACCTCAAGGTCTGCAGCAAGGTGACAAACAGGCTCTTGTCGCTAAATTCCGGGGCATGGATGCCATGCAGGGTGCCCAAACGCACTGCCAGCATCTGGCTGTCCGACTCCAGTTGCGCCAGGGTGATGGTGGGCTGCTGCTGGATCTGACTCAGGGTGATGGCGTAGCGCTGCAAGGTCTCCTGGATGCTCTGGGCCAACAACAGCAGACGCATCTGCTCGGCCGGTCGCACCCAATACCCCTCTTGACGCACTTCAATCAGCTGCAACTCCACCAAGGAGTGGAGTATCACCTCCACCTCGCTTGCCAATTCCGTCATCTCAAAGCGCAGGAACAGCTCGCTCTTGAGCAATGGATAGAGACGCTGGCAGTGGGTCAGCAGAGTCGCGTTATCCAACCCCTCGTTGCGCTCTATCAAACTGGCCACCAAGCCCGGCAGGGCGAAGAGGTGCAGTATGTTGTTGCGGTAGAAGGTCATCAGGATCGCCTGATAACGATCCATGGTGATGATCTGCCCTAGCCTGTCTTCCACCACCTGAAACTTGTTGAGCTCCAGCGCCTGGGCCAGCAACTGCTCGGCACCAATCCCGGGCACAGTGCTATGGCGACTATAGGGGGCTCGCCTTAACAGCTCGGTATAGAGGTGAATTTGAGCCACCAACTCCTCGCGCGGCAATGCCTGCTTCTCGGTGGCCAGCAGCGCCAGGGCACTCAGGGTCAGCCCATTGACCGCCGCCGCGCTGTTAATTCTGGTCATCAGCTGGTTGGCTAACTTATCCACGGTCGGTGCCAACCATTCTGGCTTGTGCTGACCGCTCGGGTCCAGGTCGGCCCGCCACTCGGGTACCTCCTGTTGCAGGAACTGATGCAGGGTCAGGGGCTCGCCAAAATTAACGAAGCTGCGGCCGAAGTTGCGCAACTTGCCGAGAATACCCAGCACCTGCCAGAAGCTCTCCTTCTCCTTACGACTGCCCTTGAGCTCCTTGAGGTAGGTGTTCACCTCCATCACATGCTCATAGCCCAGATAGACGGGAACAAAGGTGAGCGGTCGATTGATACCGCGCAGCTGGGCCTGCAGCGTCATGGCGATCATGCCGGTCTTGGGCTGTAACAGGCGGCCAGTGCGGGAACGTCCCCCTTCGGTGAAGTACTCCACCGCATAACCCCGGGCAAAGAGCTGGTTCAGGTATTCGCGGAATACTGTGCTGTAGAGCTTGTCGCCCTTGAAACTGCGACGCAGGAAGAAGGCGCCACCATATCGGAACAGGGGGCCAGCGGGCCAAAAGTTGAGGTTGATGCCGGCGGCGATATGGGGCGGCACCATGCCTTGATGATAGATGACATAAGAGAGCAGCAGGTAATCCATGTGGCTGCGGTGGCAGGGCATATAGATGATCTCGTGCCCCTCGCGCGCCAGGCGTCGTACCGCCTCGGCCCCATGGACCGAGATGCCACGATAGAGCTTGTGCCACAACCAGCCCAACAGCGTATCGCCAATGCGGATCAGTCGGTAGGAGAGATCCGAGGCCATCTCATCCAGATAACTGTGGGCCCGCTTGCGCATTAGCGCTTCATCCACGCCCTCGGCCTTAGCTTGAGCTTGGATGGCCTGCACTATGGCTTCGCTGCGTAACAATTGACGGAATAGCTGCTGGCGGTCCGGCAGCTTGGGTCCCTTGGATGCCTGCCGCTGACGGCTGAAGTGGATGCGCGCCACCCGGGCCAGCTTGTGGGCCACACTCTCGTCTGTCCCCAACTCGCTGACCAGCGCGCGCAGTGAAACCGGCGCAGAGAAGCGCACCCGATTCTCCCGACCATGCAACAGCACGGTCAGCGCCTTGCGCAGGGCATTGGGTACTTTGGGCGGCGGTTGCAAACGCTGCTGCTCCCGGCCCGGTGCCCGCTGCCACAACAGGGTGACCGGCAAGAGTTGGATGTCCAGTGTCGGATCTTGCTCATGCAGGACCAGCCAGCGCTGGAAAGTCGCCAGCTTGGGCTCTTCCCGGCGCGGGATACCAAAGGGCAAGGGCGGCTGATCCAGACACACATAGCGCGGACAACTCTCGCCCTGCCACTGCAGGGGAGTGAAGGGGCTCGGCAGGCCCAACTCGGCGGCACACAACTCCAGGGTCAACAGATCGCTGAGGGAGTCCGTGCTCAAGGCATAGACTATGGGTCGGGTCAGATCGAGCTGCAGCTGAGTAAGCGGGTCTTCCGGCAGGCTGGTGTGATTGACCAGCAGGCGGACAGGCAGGCGGCACAGGCTTCGAGCCAGGGCGGAGCCAAAGGACATGGGAGTGAACCTCACAAAAACAGAACCGCGCCAGCATAGCAAAACTGGCCCGACTTGTCCTGAGGCCCCGGCGCAGCCCAATCAGGAGCCAAGGAGAGAGCCAAGTCGCAGCCAGCAAAGATTTTCCTGTCACAAGGGTCATCGGCCTTGCGATTCTCTAACGCCTGTATATACTCACAGTAATCTGTATAAATAAACAGGCGAATAGTATGAAACTTCTCACACCCCGGCAGGCTGAAGTGCTAGCGCTCATCAAAGAGTGTATGCAACAAACCGGCATGCCCCCCACCCGCGCCGAGATCGCCTTGCGCTTGGGCTTCAAGTCCGCCAACGCCGCCGAAGAGCACCTCAAGGCCCTCGCCCGCAAAGGGGTCATTCATATCATGCCTGGCACCTCTCGCGGCATTCAGCTGCTACAGCAAGAGGATGAAGTATCGGAGGAGCTGGGCTTACCCCTCATAGGGCGAGTGGCCGCCGGTGAACCTATTTTGGCCCAGGAACATGTTGAGACCCACTACCAGATAGATCCCGCCATGTTCCACCCCCGCGCCGACTTTCTGCTGCGCGTTCAAGGTATGAGCATGAAGAACATCGGCATTCTGGATGGAGACCTGTTGGCGGTGCATAAGACAGAACAGGTGCGCAATGGCCAGGTCATAGTGGCCCGCGTGGGTGATGATGAGGTGACAGTGAAACGCTTCGAGCGCAAGGGTAACCTGGTGTTGCTGCGCCCGGAAAACGATGAGCTGGAACCCATCCAGGTGGATCTCACCGAGCAGCACCTGAACATCGAAGGCTTGGCGGTGGGCGTGATCCGCAATGGTGAGTGGCACTAAGCGGCCCGAACACCCTTGTCATGGCTCGTCACTCTGGACTCTGCTGTAGAGCGAATTTGCACGCGAATTGTTGCCTGTTCGCGAGCAAGCTCGCCTCAGCAAAAGCGGCAACAGTATGTCACTCCGCTTGCATCACTCCCCTGGCGTGGGCAACCACGCCCCTCCAGCCGTTTAAACCGAGCCAGCGTACCCTAGCTGGCGCCAGCTTTCATAGACAAACACCGCCACCGCATTGGAGAGGTTCATGCTGCGACTCTGAGGCAACATGGGCAGACGCAAGCGCTGTTCCGGCGGCAGACTCTCGATAATCTCAGCGGGCAGCCCCCGAGTCTCGGGACCAAACAGCAGTACATCCCCGGCCTGAAAACAGACATCCGATGGGCACTGCTTACCCTTGGTGGTGCAAGCAAATACCCTGGGGTTATCCAGAGCCTGCAGACAGCTGGCCAGATCCGGATAGCGCTGCACCTCGGCAAATTCGTGGTAATCGAGCCCGGCGCGTCGCACCCGCTTATCATCCCAGGCAAAACCTAAGGGTTCGATCAGATGCAGCTTGTAGCCGGTATTGGCACAGAGGCGGATGATGTTGCCGGTATTGGGCGGGATCTCGGGCTGAAACAGCACTATATGCAGCATTGTGGCTCCTCGGCCTGGCTGGGGGCGCTAGGATAACCAAGCTGGCGGTAACAGGGAATCAAGGATTGCTCGCCACTTTTCCCCAAGCTGCGCAAGATGGTTTGTCCTGCCTGATGATGCGGGTATGATAGTGATCTTTTTCACATTTGCCGATGCGGAGCATTGGCTGGTTTGTCGAGGATGACACTGTGACCCAAGCCTCCTACTCCCGCCTGGTGACCCTGGCCGGGCTGGCCTCTACCGCCACGGCCGGCGTACTGATCCTGGCCAAGCTGAGTGCCTGGCTGCTCACCGGCTCTTCGAGCATGCTCGCCTCCCTGACCGACTCCCTGATGGATATCAGCGCCTCGATCATCAATCTGCTGGCCATCCGCTACGCTCTGGTGCCTGCCGATGATGACCACAGCTTCGGTCACGGCAAGGCGGAATCCCTGGCCAGTCTGGCCCAGGCGGCCTTTATCACCGGATCAGCCGTAGTGCTGGTGATGAACGGTTTCTCGCGCCTGGTGAACCCAGAGCCAATGCGCCATCTGGATTTGGGTCTCTGGGTCACCCTAGGGGCGCTGATCCTCACTTGTCTCCTGGTGCTATTCCAAAGCTATGTGGTACAGCGCACCAACAGTCAAGCGATCAAGGCTGACCGACTGCACTACCAATCTGATGTGCTGCTCAATGCGGGTGTGCTGCTAGCGTTGGGACTCTCCTGGTATGGCTGGCTCTGGGCCGATGGCCTGTGTGCCATCTTGCTGGGTCTTTATATTCTGCGCAGCGCCCTACAGATAGGCTATGAAGCGGTGCAGACCCTGCTTGATCGCCAATTGCCCGATGAGGATCGTGAAGCCATCCGCCAGATTGCCACCACCATGTCTGGCGTCCATGGCATTCATGACCTGCGTACCCGTCAATCTGGCCAGATGCGATTTATTCAGCTACATCTGGAGTTGGATGACCAATTGCCTTTAGTCCAGGCACACAACATCGCTGATCGGGTGGAAGTGCTGCTGCAAGAGGCATTTCCCATTTCCGACATCATCATACACATGGATCCCATCTCGGCCCTGGAGCACGAGAAGATGGCAACACCATTGGCCCAACAAGATGCAGTAGTAGAAGGGTAAATTATGGCCTGCTTGAAACAACTGACCTGGGACAAGATCCGCGAAGAAGCCATTTTGATGGCGGCCGAAGAGCCCATGCTCGCCAGCTTCTTCCACTCCACCATACTCAATCATGAGAGCCTGCGCTCGGCCTTGAGCTTCCAACTGGCCAACAAACTGGGCTGCTCAGTCATGCCCGCCATGGTGCTGCGTGAGGTGATCGAAACGGCGCTCAACGCCGATAGCGGCATCATGGATGCCGTCGCGGCCGATATTTGCGCCGTCAAGGAGCGGGATCCCGCCGTGCGCTTCTACTCAACCCCCCTGCTCTATCTCAAGGGCTTTCACGCTCTGCAGGGCTACCGGGTGGCTCACTGGCTCTGGAGTCAGAATCGCCGACCCCTGGCCACCTTCCTACAGAATCAGATCTCTGTGGTATTCGGCGTCGATGTGCATCCCGCCGCCCAAATCGGTCAGGGCATCATGTTTGACCATGCCTCGGGCATAGTCATAGGTGAAACCGCGGTAGTGGAGAACGATGTCTCCATACTGCAAAACGTCACCCTCGGCGGTACTGGCAAGGAGCATGGTGACCGCCACCCCAAGATCCGTGAAGGGGTGATGATAGGCGCAGGTGCCAAGGTGCTGGGCAACATAGAGGTGGGTCGCGGTGCCAAGATTGGCGCCGGTAGCGTAGTACTGCAGGCCGTGCCACCCCACACCACGGTGGCGGGCGTTCCCGCCAAGGTAGTGGGTTACCCCGGCTGTGACAAACCCTCGCTGGATATGAACCAGGGGATCTGACCCCAGGCACTTTTCGCGTCTGGCGGGCCACAGGAGGCAACTCATTCACCGGCCCGGCCTCGCCAGTAATAGGAATTCTGGCTTGAGTAAACCCATCGCTGGCATCTTGATCCTCTTCATGTGGCTGGCCGATCTTGCCCATCTCTACCTGCAGCTGACCATCTGGCCAGCAGCAGCCTTAGCCTGGGCCGCTGCCCTGCTGCTGGGGCCAAAACTGGATCGTGCCGCTCGCCGCCAATGCTTGGCACTCTACCTCGCCGCCCTGTTGTTGTTGCTGCTAGCCTGGAGTCAAGGCGCCAAACTGACGCTGGATGCCATGCTGTTGCCCAACATAGACATGGTCACACTGTTTGCTGCCGTCAGTTGCCTGAACCTGGCCACCGGCTCATTGAGCCAGACCAAGGGGAGCTGGCGCGGCTGGAAGGGCGTGTGGGGCACTCTGCTGGGCGTCAATCTACTGGGTGCAGTCATCAACATGTCGGTGCTGTTCGTGGTTGGCGATCACCTGGCCAAGCAGGGGACACTGGAGCGCCGTCAGGTGATCATGCTCAGCCGCATCTACTGCTGTGCGGCCTTCTGGTCCCCCTTCTTCATCGCCATGGCCGTGGCCGTTACCTATGCCCCTGGCATGATCTTCAGCCATATCCTGCCCTTTGGCCTGCTAGGCACCCTGGCCGCCATGGTGATCACCCTGCTGGAGGTGAAAAATTTGGGTGTCCACGATTTCGAAGGCTACCCACTGAGCCTGCACACCCTCATGCTGCCAGGCTTGCTGGCCCTGGCCGTGGTGGCGGGTCGCCTGTTGTGGCCCAACCTCAGCATCATAGGCATCATCTCCCTCTGCGCTCCCCTCATCTCCTTCTTGTTGATGCCCAAACAGGATCTAGGACCCACGCTAAGGCGCCAGGTCACCCAGCGCTTCCCTGCCATGGGCAGCCAGATAGTACTGTTTCTCGGCGCAGGGCTGCTCGCCGCCAGCGTCAATGCCTTGACCCAGGTCTGGTCGCCCCAACCCCTGCTTGCCATGTTCCACCACTTCGGTGCTCTGGAGGCCACCCTGACCGTCACCCTGATCCTGTTCATCGCCTACTTCGGGGTCCATCCCATCATCACCATCTCTTCCATCGCGCCGCTACTCTGGCACCTGCACCCCGACCCCAACCTGTTGGGGATGACCTTTCTGCTGGGCTGGGGGCTCTCCACTGGCGCCACTCCTCTTTCGGGAGCTAATCTGGCGCTGTTGGCCTGCTACAAGGTTCGAGCGAAAGACCTGTTAATCTGGAATCTGGGCTATGCGGCTAAGATGTTGGGAGTCTGTGGCGCCCTGTTCATCCTCTATCAATGGCTGTGATTAAATATGCCGAGCAGGAAACGAGCGATAGGATACGCCAGCCGAGCAAACCAGGCTGTAACCCTTGTTGCCACTGGGCTGACGGGGTATGCTGACCACAAATGAGGGGCTAGCCCCCTGCTCAACATGAACCAGAGAATGGGTATGACTATGTCTTTAGAAGTGCTGGAACAACTGGAAGCGAAGGTGCAAACCGCCGTCGATAACATCTCCCTGCTGAAAATGGAAAAAGAGGAGCTGATGATCCAGCTGCAACAGCTCAAGGATGAGAATCTGCAACTGCGTAACGACCATCAGGCATGGCAAGAACGCCTGCGCGCCCTGCTCGGCAAGATGGATCAGATGGAAGAAGCGGTCTAAGCCCGTGGCTTTCGATGCCAGAATGACAAAAGCCGGTCAATTGACCGGCTTTGTTGTCTTTGGCGCTAGGGCTACTCTATGTCCAGAGGCTCTGGCGACAGGATGATGCCTGTGGTGTCGGCATAGAGATGATCATCCGGCAGGAAAGTCACACCGCCAAAGTTAACCGGCAGGTCAGTCTCGCCGGTATCCGCATCGTCAGCGCCAACTGGGATAGAGGCCATAGCCTGGATACCAATCTCCAGCTCCGCCAGAGAGTCAATTTCACGGACACTACCGTAGCAGACGATCCCTTCCCAGCCATTATCCATGGCTGTGGTGGCCATGGCGGCATCCAGCAGAGCGCGACGCAAAGAGCCACCGCCATCGATTAGCAATACCCGGCCGACGCCATTCTCCTTGATGATCTCGCGGATCAGGCCATTGGCCTCGAAGCACTTGATGGTGGTTATCACACCACCGAAGGAATTTCTCCCGCCGTAACTACTAAACAAGGGCTCAACCACATCGATCAAGTCCGCATAGGTGTCACAGAGTTCTGAAGTATTGTATTCCATGGTATTTTTCACCGCCGAGTATGCTGGTGACTCAAGTATAAGGAGAGCACCTGGCAATTCAAAGGAATTATCCATCTGGCTACACAAGAGTGACCGCAAGCGCAACTTTTAACCTGCACATGCCCACGGTCACCCCATGCTAACGCCGGATAAGATAGCGTATGGTAGGCCCATCCTGCTCAATCGCCAGCACAGTGTAGCCATGATTGCGCGCATCCAGCGGAATGTTGTTGATGGACTGGGGGCAATCCGTCACCACCTCCAGCACTTCACCAGGAGCCAGTTGTGGCATAGCCTCAAGCGTAGCCACCGCCGGATAGGGACAAGGCTCACCCACCATGTCGAGTCGATAATCAGGAACTATAGGCTGCTTCATACACCCTCCTCAGCCGGTACGTAAACGCTGGCCACCTTACGCGCAAAAAAGCGCCGTTCCCACCACAGGATCAAGAGCAGTGCCAACAGCAACAGTCCGTAAGTGATGGCTAACCCGCCCAAGGAGCCAAACTCGGTCAACAGATTAATCTTGCCGTAAGGCAACACCAGGATAGGAGCTAGGTCATCCCAGAAGTAGGCCAGGGTCGTTGCCCCAATGATGTTACCCAGACCCACCCACCAGAAGTGGATCTGTCCCTCTACGGCTCGATACATCCAACCCGTCTCGCAACCACCGGCCAGTACTATGCCAAAACCGAAAAGCAGCCCGCCTAATATGGCGTTAGGACCGGCCCACATGATCTTGGGCTGAGCGCCCAGTTGCAAGTAACTGAAGATACCGATGGCACTCACCGCCATACCCAGAATAATTGCCTTAGCCATCTGGGTGCGCCCTGTGATCCACAGGTCACGAAATGCCGAGGTAAAGCAGATCTGCGCCCGCTCGATCAGCAGACCGAAACCAATGCCACACAGCATGGCCAGTCCCAGCTTGGGCATGGCGAAGCAACGCCACAGGGCCCACGCCAGCATGGCTAGCAAGATCACCATCCCCAAACGGAAACGACGTCTCGCCTTTGCCGGATGCTGCTGCAGAGGCGTCGCGGCAGAGACTTTTTGCAGCGTCACAGGGATACGAAATAGCGGCAACAGTGTCACTCTGGCCCCGAAGTAGGAACCCAGTGCCGTCGCCAGGGCAAAATACCAGGCGTGTAGTGAAAACTGGGGAATACCGGTGAAAAAAGCAGCCAGATTACACCCCATTGCCAGCCGCGCACCAAAGCCCGCTATGATGCCCCCGATCACGGCCTGCACCACACGGATACGGTGAGTCGGGTGGCGCAGCTTCAGGTTATTGGCCCACAAGGCCGCAGCCAGGCACCCACCCAACATACCCAGTATCATCATGCCATCGATCCGATCCAGCGGTGAGCCTTGTAACCCTATGACTTTGAAGTATCCCCACTCTTCGGGATGGGCGCCGAGCAACTGCATCAGATGCCCGCCCCAGCGCGTAAACTCACCCGTAACCGCCCAGAAGGTACCCGTCAGGCCAAAGTAATAGGTCGCTAACACACCCGCCGCGATAACCGCGGGCAGAGGCGGCCAGAAGGTGATCAGGTATTTCTTTTTGAAGGTTTGCCAATTCATTTGAAGCTCCTCGGGAGTCCAGGCATCCGGCCTAGTCACTGTGATAACAAACAGAGGCATCATACGCGTCACAAGCGTGGCGCCTCAGAGCCCAGATCAAAGGAGGGGAGAATAATGGTGGCGTAGCTGTTTATCCGCTGTTTGCAAAACGCAGACAAAACAAAAAGCCCAGACGCTA
>NZ_JBVAYF010000029.1:0-1955 GCF_055413345.1 Pseudaeromonas sp. HNCC25DJ180 | reverse complement strand
TTTGCTTTTTAGCTTGTGAAACATCAAAAGCCACCCCCTCCCAACCTCCCCCTTGGCAGGGGAAGGAGCTGTTCGAAGCTTTTTTCAGCATTTATCTCACCAATCGACCAAAGATGTGTATAAGAGACAGCGGTTGGTCAGTCGTCTGACTTGCTGCTTGAAACGCTGCAAGCTGTTCGGGTGGATGAGGATCCTCCCCGTATTGAAGGTAAATCCGAGGAACTTACTCTCCGAGGTTTTGACGACATGGCTTTTGCTGGCGTTGACCACCAGTTTCAAACGCTGTTGCAGGTAGCGGCTGATGCTGGCCAGTACGCGCTCTCCCGCTCGCCGACTCCTCACCAGTATGGTTAAATCATCGGCATAGCGGGCGATGGCGTGGCCGCGCTTTTCCAGCTCTTTGTCCAGTGGGTCGAGCATGATGTTGGCCAACAGCGGCGATAATGGACCGCCCTGTGGCACACCTTCCCGACTCTCCTGATGCTGCTGGTTAGCGATAAACCCGGCTCGCAGGTATTGGCCAATCAGGCCCAGTAGCCGCTTGTCGTTGATCTTGGCGCCCAGTTTACTCATGAGTAGATCATGGTTTACCCGGTCGAAGAACTTCGACAGATCCACATCGACCGCAAAGCTGCGGCCTTGCTTGATGAGGCGCTGTACCTGTTTCACCGCTTGCTGCCCGTTTCGATGGGGCCGGAACCCGAAACTGTTATCCGAGAAGCCGGGGTCGAAAATGGGCGTCAGCACCTGGGCAATGGCTTGCTGGATCACCCGGTCGGTGACGGTCGGGATCCCCAACTGGCGTTTGCCGCCATCGGGTTTATCGATTTCGACTCGCCGCACTGGGGCCGGGTGATATTGCCCGACTCGCAGCTCGGTTGCCGTCCGTTTCCAGTGACCCGACCTTGCCCACGCCGGGAACGTCTCGATGGTCATGCCATCGACACCGGGGGCGCCCTTGTTGGCTCGAACGCGGTGCCATGCCGCGAGGATATTGTCTCGTTGCAGCACCTGCTCGAAGAGATCTTGGCTAAGGGCTGGCTGCGGGTTGGCACGCTGAATGGCGTCATCGCCGGACGGCGAACAGGTGTTCAAGTGCAACTCGGCTCCTCCTTTGTTCTAAGTGTTCAGGCCTTCACCATGTCCCGGCCATTACGCCGGGCGTTGGGTTACTATGCCGTCTGCTGACATCTGCTTATTCACCTTGGCGGTTACCCGCCCAGGCGCTATCGTTTGCCATCGGGTTCGCTCGTTCAGGGTGATGATGCCTGAACGCCAGGCCTGTTGAACCAGCGGCCAAGCTGGATAAGTGAACGATCGCGGGATAAGCAGAGCTCCCCAGATAAGAACATGAGCTTTCCCTGCACAACTGCATCATTTACGGTGGCTGTTAGATCACCTGGCTTCGTTGTCTTGTGCCAACTCGCCTCCAGCCTACGCCTCGTATGATGTTCTTGTTCATCAGCTCGCAGATTTGCGTTCCGGCTTCCTTCAGACTGCTCCTCGCGGATTAGCCCTTGCCATTCGCTAGTAGTTAGCCTCAGCCAGAAAGCTGAGGGTGATCTTCCTACAGGGGACTTTCACCCCATCAGTTCATGCCCATGCTGGGCGTACACAAGGCCAAGCACAGCGACAGCTTTTCCGTTGCGGCTTTTCCTTCACTACAAAGCTGCGCGTGTTGGCGGCGTTGGGCATCTATCTACCCTTATCTACTGAGAACACAATGTTGACCAGAAAGCTTACTGCGCTAACCATCGGAAATTCGGCTTATCCCGAAGAGGCCCTAGCCAATCCCGTCAACGATGCCGAAGACATCTCTGCAGCACTGACTGCTTTGGGCTTTTCGGTAGTGAAGCTAACGGATGCAAGGATTGAAGATGTTGATAGAGCCATTTCTTCGTTCCGTGACAATCTAAATAGCAATGACGTCGGACTTTTTTACTTTGCTGGTCATG
>NZ_JBVAYF010000028.1:0-3123 GCF_055413345.1 Pseudaeromonas sp. HNCC25DJ180 | reverse complement strand
CTCCGCTAAGTCGCAAGACTTCTTGGGGTTGTATGGTTAAGTGACTAAGCGTACACGGTGGATGCCTAGGCAGTCAGAGGCGATGAAGGACGTGCTAACCTGCGTTAAGTGTGGTCGAGCTGGTAAGAAGCATTGACACCACAATGTCCGAATGGGGAAACCCACTGCATTTATGCAGTATCGCAACATGAATACATAGTGTTGCGAGGCGAACCGGGAGAAGTGAAACATCTCAGTACCCCGAGGAAAAGAAATCAACCGAGATTCCCTTAGTAGCGGCGAGCGAACGGGGAGCAGCCCTTAAGCGTTGAATGCGTTAGTGGAACGGTCTGGAAAGTCCGGCGATACAGGGTGATAGCCCCGTACACGAAAACAAACTCAGCGTGAAAACGAGTAGGGCGGGACACGTGACATCCTGTCTGAATATGGGGGGACCATCCTCCAAGGCTAAATACTACTGACTGACCGATAGTGAACCAGTACCGTGAGGGAAAGGCGAAAAGAACCCCTGTGAGGGGAGTGAAATAGAACCTGAAACCGTGTACGTACAAGCAGTAGGAGCCGACTTGTTCGGTGACTGCGTACCTTTTGTATAATGGGTCAGCGAGTTACTTTCAGTGGCGAGGTTAACCGTATAGGGGAGCCGTAGGGAAACCGAGTCTTAACTGGGCGACTAGTCGCTGGGAGTAGACCCGAAACCGGGTGATCTAGCCATGGGCAGGTTGAAGGTGAGGTAACACTTACTGGAGGACCGAACCCACTAACGTTGCAAAGTTAGGGGATGACTTGTGGCTAGGGGTGAAAGGCCAATCAAACTCGGTGATAGCTGGTTCTCCCCGAAAGCTATTTAGGTAGCGCCTCATGTCTCACTACTGGGGGTAGAGCACTGTTTCGGCTAGGGGGTCATCCCGACTTACCAACCCGATGCAAACTCCGAATACCAGTAAGTGCAATCATGGGAGACACACGGCGGGTGCTAACGTCCGTCGTGAAGAGGGAAACAACCCAGACCGCCGGCTAAGGTCCCAAAGTTCTGATTAAGTGGGAAACGATGTGGGAAGGCTCAGACAGCCAGGATGTTGGCTTAGAAGCAGCCATCATTTAAAGAAAGCGTAATAGCTCACTGGTCGAGTCGGCCTGCGCGGAAGATGTAACGGGGCTCAAATCAGGCACCGAAGCCGCGGATTCAATCAATAGATTGAGTGGTAGGGGAGCGTTCTGTAAGTCTGTGAAGGTGTGTCGTGAGGCATGCTGGAGATATCAGAAGTGCGAATGCTGACGTAAGTAACGATAAAGGGGGTGAAAAACCTCCTCGCCGGAAGACCAAGGGTTCCTGTCCAACGTTAATCGGGGCAGGGTGAGTCGGCCCCTAAGGCGAGGCTGAAAAGCGTAGTCGATGGGAAGCGGGTTAATATTCCCGCACTGACTGTTATTGCGATGAGGGGACGGAGAAGGCTAAGTGGGCCAGGCGTTGGTAGTCCTGGTGAAAGGAAGTAGGTGGTCGCGGTAGGCAAATCCGCTGCGGCATTAACACTGAGACCCGAGACGAAATCTCTACGGAGGTGAAGTCACTGATGCCATGCTTCCAGGAAAAGCCTCTAAGCTTCAGATAACAGTGAACCGTACCCCAAACCGACACAGGTGGTCGGGTAGAGAATACCAAGGCGCTTGAGAGAACTCGGGTGAAGGAACTAGGCAAAATAGTACCGTAACTTCGGGAGAAGGTACGCTGATGGTGGTGAAGTGCCTTGCGCACGGAGCTATTGTCAGCCGCAGTGACCAGGTGGCTGGGACTGTTTAACAAAAACACAGCACTCTGCAAACACGAAAGTGGACGTATAGGGTGTGACACCTGCCCGGTGCCGGAAGGTTAATTGATGGGGTTAGCGCAAGCGAAGCTCTTGATCGAAGCCCCGGTAAACGGCGGCCGTAACTATAACGGTCCTAAGGTAGCGAAATTCCTTGTCGGGTAAGTTCCGACCTGCACGAATGGTGTAACCATGGCCACGCTGTCTCCACCCGAGACTCAGTGAAATCGAAATTGCGGTGAAGATGCCGTATACCCGCGGCTAGACGGAAAGACCCCGTGAACCTTTACTATAGCTTGACACTGAACATTGAACCTACTTGTGTAGGATAGGTGGGAGGCTTGGAAGTGACGACGCTAGTTGTCATGGAGCCGACCTTGAAATACCACCCTGGTATGTTTGATGTTCTAACCTAAGCCCGTTATCCGGGCCAGGGACAGTGTCTGGTGGGTAGTTTGACTGGGGCGGTCTCCTCCCAAAGAGTAACGGAGGAGCACGAAGGTTGGCTAATCCTGGTCGGACATCAGGAGGTTAGTGCAATGGCATAAGCCAGCTTAACTGCGAGACCGACAAGTCGAGCAGGTACGAAAGTAGGTCATAGTGATCCGGTGGTTCTGAATGGAAGGGCCATCGCTCAACGGATAAAAGGTACTCCGGGGATAACAGGCTGATACCGCCCAAGAGTTCATATCGACGGCGGTGTTTGGCACCTCGATGTCGGCTCATCACATCCTGGGGCTGAAGTTGGTCCCAAGGGTATGGCTGTTCGCCATTTAAAGTGGTACGCGAGCTGGGTTCAGAACGTCGTGAGACAGTTCGGTCCCTATCTGCCGTGGGCGCTGGATGATTGAAGGGAGTTGCTCCTAGTACGAGAGGACCGGAGTGAACGAACCTCTGGTGTTCGGGTTGTCATGCCAATGGCACTGCCCGGTAGCTAAGTTCGGAATCGATAACCGCTGAAAGCATCTAAGCGGGAAGCGAGCCCTGAGATGAGTCATCCCTGACACTATAAGTGTCCTAAAGGGCCGTTGGAGACTACAACGTTGATAGGTGGGGTGTGTAAGCGCGGTGACGTGTTGAGCTAACCCATACTAATTACCCGTGAGGCTTAACCATACAACACCCAAGAAGTTTTAGACGCTTGTTGCAGAGAACGAAAGAATCAGCTTATTCCCAGATTAAAGAATTTGCCTGGCGGCGATAGCGCAGTGGAACCACCTGTACCCATGCCGAACACAGAAGTGAAACGCTGTAGCGCCG
Source organism: Pseudaeromonas sp. HNCC25DJ180 (assembly GCF_055413345.1). Classification (NCBI taxonomy): domain Bacteria; kingdom Pseudomonadati; phylum Pseudomonadota; class Gammaproteobacteria; order Aeromonadales; family Aeromonadaceae; genus Pseudaeromonas; species Pseudaeromonas sp. HNCC25DJ180. The sequence continues at coordinate 55 of NZ_JBVAYF010000028.1, read as the reverse complement.
ATGGTAGTGTGGCATTCGCCATGCGAGAGTAGGACACTGCCAGGCACCCAATTAG
>NZ_JBVAYF010000027.1:0-5139 GCF_055413345.1 Pseudaeromonas sp. HNCC25DJ180 | reverse complement strand
GTCTATTTAACCGGCTGGCCTATGCCAACCTGTGAATGATAAATCGGCTGCTTAAGGCCAGTCCGATTGAAATTTTTGTTGTGCGCTGAACCGGTGCTAACTACGCCAGCCGCTTGGGCAACAGCGAGACGAATCTGATTACACCGCAGACTTGGTTGGAACAAAGAACAAGCACCGGTGCCGATGATACTGGCCAACCCGTTGGAACAGAGAAGGCGAGGGCGCCGAGGCTTATGATCTGGCCAACCAAGAACGAAGCCACCAAGATGTTACTGACGAAGTGCGGAGCTGAAGTTCACGCTACAAGAGACTGGCGGTTCTCTAACACCAAGCCATTTCTCTGCGGCCAACTACAAGCTGCTCTGGCGGTGGAACCACTAATCACCAGCAACACGCACAACGTCTGTTTAAGCGGCTGGCCGAGGACCAACCCCTGATTTGAAAAACCGGACGCTTAAGGCCAGTCCGATTGAAATTTTTGTTGTGCGCTGAACCGAGGCCAACTACGCCAGCCGCTTTAGCAACAACGAAACCAGCCTGATGGCCCGAAAACCAGAACAACGCCAAGCAGAATAAGGCGCGAAGGCTGGCGATCTAACCCAACTGGTTGGGACAAAGAACAGGCACCGGTACCGATGGCACTGGCCAACCTGTTGGAACAAAGCAGAACAGAGCACTGATATTGACGATCGAGGTTAGCCAGAACAAAGCCACCAAGATGCCGCTGACGAAGCGCCGAGCCGAAGTTCACGCCACAAGAGGATGACGGTTCTCTAACACCTGGCCATTTCTCTGCGACTAATACTGGCTGCTCTTGCCCTGGAGCCACACATCACTGGCAACACGCACAACGTCTATTTAACCGGCTGGCCAAACGCCAACCTGTGAATGATAAACCGGCTGCTTACGGCCAGTCCGATTGAAATTTTTGTTGTGCGCTGCATTGTGGCTAACTATGCCAGCCGCTTGGGCAACAGCGAAACCAGCCTGATGACCAGTTGAACCAGAACAGCGCCAAGCAGAATAAGGCGCTGAGGCTGGCGCTCAAACCCAACAGGTTGGAACAAAGAACAAGCACCGGTGCCGACGTCATTTGCCACCTTGTTGGAACAGAGAAGGCGAGGGCGCCGAGGCCGATACACAAGGTTGGCCAGAACGAAGCCACCAAGATGTTGCTGACAACGTGCCGAGTTGAAGTTCACACCAGATGAGGATGACGGTTCTCTAACACCTGGCCATTTCTCTGCGGACAACTACTGGCTGCTCTTGCCCTGGAACCACTCAAAACTGGCAACACGCACAACATTTTAGTTATGGGGCGCGCGGCTTTATGCGCGTCCCAGTGAGCGAAGCGAACGACTTAAACTTTTTGTTAGGTTTTCTTCGCTCTCGATATGAACGTTTGTTTCGAAAGCATAACCCAACTTCTTTCTTTTTGGTGTATATCTTTGAGTATTTACAGGGCAAAATAAACAAAGCTGTAATTAAAGAAGCTAGAGCCCAGATTTCATTGCAATCAAACTCTCTCTGTTTGTTGGTTAGTCAGGTATTTATGGGCAAATGGATAACTCTTCGAGGTCTGGGGTAAACTTTGATAGTGCTATGGGATGAATAGATATTTTTTCTTCTTTCTTTGTCTGTTGTTTGTTGTTTTTATATCGTGTTTCTATAAGGTGGCCGGTTAACAAATTAGCTGATTTGTTACTTCCACTATCCCCGATGGCTTCGTCACCATCCTCCATCCAAATAAAATCACAATCGACACCAGCCAAAATCCAATTAGAGCTTCGGTACGCAAATGTAAAGTTGACATTCCCACTGAATAAATAATGGAATGAAACTGTGAAGCTATCTGAGCGCTTACTTATCGTTTCTTCAAAGCCTACTCCATCTGTAGTTTCTGGCCATCTGAATGGAGGCGTTGAGTGAGCAACATCCTGAAGTCTTCCATTTTGTAATTTTTTTAATACAAATATGTATCCCATATAATGCGTACCTGAGTCGCAATGATCTTGAGGCCGACAAGGCCACTGAGCCATACCAAAAACATGCTCTCTATCACTAGTAACTTCTCGAGAAATTTTCTCTGTTTCTATTTTCTCTTCAACTAATGTTGATAAGTACTCTTCAATTGTACCGAATGATGTATTTCCCGCTGATGCCGGAAAGTGTACCAAAGCTAATGCAAATATGATGAGGATGTTTCGTTGCATGAATATACCTAACATTTTAGTTATGGGGCGCGCGGCTTTATGCGCGTCCCAGTGAGCGAAGCGAACGACTTAAACTATTTGTTAGGTGTTTTTATATAGCAAAAGTGATTCGGATATTTGATTAAAATCGTCCTCTCCAATATTTCGTTTCGGAATTATATGGGCGGTTATTGGGGTGTTATAAATAAATATATGTTCTGTCGTGACTGAAATATGATCAATAGCTTCCCATTTATGATAATTTTCAGAATTGGTTGTTGCTTCTCGAATACCTTCAGCCGTAATTGTTACTGTATGTTCACAATACACTTCCTTTTGCTGCAGTTTCTTAGCTACTTTCTTAGGGTAATTCTTATAGCTAAAATATGTCCATAGGTAGCTAGCTATGGAGCCAATAACAGCACCGCCATACAAACTAGGTTTATCCATGAAGTAAGCAAGAAATGAAAACACAATTAAGAGCGCTGATGGCGCTCCATATAAATTCCACTTTTTCCTTTTTATAAACTGCTCATTGTTTGCCATTAAGTCAGCATTTAAAGCAACTAGGTCATCAATATTATTTTGGTAAACTACTTGCATCGAACCTCCATGAACACCTAACGTTTTAGTTATGGGGCGCGCGGCTTTATGCGCGTCCCAGTGAGCGAAGCGAACGACTTAAACTTTTTGTTAGGAGTTGTATTCGCGGGATATTTGTTTTAACGCATTACTATTACCCTTAACAGTTACTCCACACTGAGTTCTTGCATAAGCTAAACCATAATTTTTACCCTTGGGTGGCATTGGTATTTGACTATAAACTGTAATTGATGATCTCGATTCAAGTCTTTGAGGCCAGTCCAAGCCATTTGCACCATTTGCAAATATAGGGTTAATAATGCACATGTAATCACTGGTTCCCTTTACTAAAACACCAGCATCTGAAATTGTTACAGGAAAGTCACTTTGGTTCACTATTGAAATCCCAAAGGTTAAATTTGGATCTGTGTCTCCAACGGGAATGATATGCAATGGAGTAACCTTTAATTTAAGTCTCTTTTTATCTAAGTTGTGCCATGTATTTATTAAACCTAAAGCAGCACCTAAAAAAGCTATCGCAACAGTAGCGACTTGAAGATTAGAGATTGCTTCCACGAAAACTCCTAACGTCTGTTTAACCGGCTGGCCTGCGCCAACCTGTGAATGATAAACCGGCTGCTTAAGGCCAGTCCGATTGAAATTTTTGTTGTGCGCTGAACGGAGGCTAACTACGCCAGCCGCTTGGGCAGCAACGAAACCAGCCTGATAGCTTGCAGAACCAGAACAGCGCCAGGAGGGAAGAGGCGCTAAGGCTGGCGTTCAAACCCACGAGTTGGGACAAAGAACAGGCACCGGAGCCGATGTTGTTGGCCAACTCGTTGGAACAGAGAAGGTGAGAGCGCCGAGGCCGATGAGCCTAGTTAGCCAGAACGAAGTCACCAAGAAGTTGCTGACAACGTGCCGAGCCGAAGTTCACGCCACAAGAGGATGACGGTTCTCTAACTCCTGGTCATTTCTCTGCGGACAACTACTGGCTGCTTTTGCCCTGGAACCACTTATGACTGGCAACACGCACAACGTCTGTTTAACCGGCTGGCCAAATGCCAACCTGTGAATGATAAACCGGACGCTTAAGGCCAGTCCGATTGAAATTTTTGTTGTGCGCTGAACGGAGGCTAACTATGCCAGCCGCTTGGGCAACAACGAAACTAGCCTGATGGCTTGTAGAACCAGAACAGCGCCAAGCAGAATAAGGCGCTGAGGCTGGCGTTCAAACCCAACAGGTTGGGACAAAGAACAAGCACCGGTGCTGATGCTACTGGCCAACTTGTTGGAACAGAGCAGGCGAGGGCGCCGAGGCCGATGGCCAAGGTTGGCCAGAACGAAGCCACCAAGATGCCGCTGACAACGTGCCGAGCCGACGGTCACCCCACAAGAGGCTGGCGGTTCTCTAACACCTGACCATTTCTCTGCGGCCAACTATTGGCGGCTCTTGCCTTGGAACCACTAATCACTGGCAACACGCACAACGTCTATTTAACCGGCTGGCCTGTGCCAACCTGTGAATGATAAACCGGCTGCTTAAGGCCAGTCCGATTGAAATTTTTGTTGTGCGCTGAACCGAGACCAACTATGCCCGCCGCTTGGGCGACAGCGAGACGAACCTGATTACACCGCAGACTTGGTTGGAACAAAGAACAAGCGCTGGAGCCGATGCTACTACCCAACCCGTTGGAACAAAGCAGAACGGGGCGCCGATGTGCTGTCTAAGGTTGGCCAGAGCGAAGCCACCAAAAGGTTGCTGACAAAGTACCGGGCCGAAGTTCACGCTATAAGAGGCTGGCGGCTCTCTAACTCCTGACCTTTTCTCTGCGGCCAACTATCTGCTGCTCTTGCCTTGGAACCACTCAACACTGGCAACACGCACAACGTCTGTTTAAGCGGCTGGCCGAGAGCCAACCCCTGATTTGAAAAACCGGACGCTTACGGCCAGTCCGATTGAAATTTTTGTTGTGCGCTGCATTGCGGCTAACTATGCCAGCCGCTTGTGCAACAGCGAAACCAGCCTGATGACCAGTTGAACCAGAACAGCGCCAAGCAGAAAGAGATGCCGAGGCTGGCATTCAAACCCAACAGGTTGGAACAAAGAACAAGCACCGGTGCCGACGTCATTTGCCACCTTGTTGGAACAGAGAAGGCGAGAGCGCCGAGGCCGATACACAAGGTTGGCCAGAACGAAGCCACCAAGATGTTGCTGACAACGTGCCGAGTTGAAGTTTACACCAGATGAGGATGACGGTTCTCTAACACCGGGGCATTTCTCTGCGGACAACTACTGGCTGCTTTTGCCCTGGAACCACTAATCACTGGCAACACGCACAACGTTTATATAACCGGCGCCTCT
>NZ_JBVAYF010000026.1:0-8737 GCF_055413345.1 Pseudaeromonas sp. HNCC25DJ180 | reverse complement strand
CTTTATGCGCGTCCCAGTGAGCGAAGCGAACGACTTAAACTATTTGTTACACAAAATGTTCAATGATTGATTTTAAAAACAAATACAATGATGAAAAACCAAGGATGTTGAATGCAAACACAGTTAATGCTACTGGCGGAATATAGATCATGAGGTGATACAACATTTTTGTTGTTACGTAATGCTTGAGTTTTATAAAAAATATTTTCGCGGGTCCAATGTTGTGGTCTGGGTAGTTAGGATATGAGACTCTGAATAGTTTGCTGTCAATGTCGTCATGATTTTCAAATCTTTTTAAGATTAAATCATACTTGTCATCTATATCCTCAACTTGAGTCCAAAATTCATCATCTTTCTCCTTGTTTGTATATTTGCTTTTTAATTTTCTTAGTCTTTTATACAAAGAGTTAATCTCGAGTCCACACTCATGGAATTTGTGGGCTTTCAGTGTGTAGTTTGATGATGACTCCATCTGCCCTATAATCATTATTATGATGGCAATTGATATGTTTAAATATGTAACTAACTGATTTAACTCTTTGTTGACAATAAATAACTGGATTAGTGAGAGGAGAATCAGATAGGCGGACGAAAATGCGATTGTTCTCCCCGATAGTTTATTCTTTTCCTCCATTCGCTTGGCGGCAGTAAATCTTGTGCGAGATGTGGACCAAAGGTTGTAATTCAGTTGTCTATCAAAATCTCCTTGTGTATATGAAGGGATCTTGTTTTTCTGTATTTTTTGTTTTGAGATAATTCGCAGCATAAAGCTACGGAACATTTTTTTGAATGTCATCGATATCTCCATCTTGTGTAACTTCGACTTATGGGGCGGTTGAAAACCGTCCCATATTAAGTTTTTGTTATATTAAATTTGCTCAATACCTAAAATTTGTTGTTTTGAAATTTTTTTGCCGTGTTCAACTAAATCAGTTATACATCCAAGAATAAAGTTCTCTTCGAGTGGGGATGATGCATTTAAAAGTTCATTTGAGAATTCACTTATTTTCAATTTCACATCTAGAGAAACATTACCATATTCAGCGAACTTATATAAAAACCTTAAAAGCCCACAAATTTCTATTGTGTTTTTACCTTTTTCATCAATTGGTATAAAAAATAAAGAACTAGTCAGTATTTTTATATGATTTTCATAGCTATCAAAGTGAGGATGAATGAATATATAATCCTTACTTGATTTGGGGAATGTTGTTCTGTTTTTGTTTACAAGCACATTCTTATTGGATTTTTGCCCATTGCAATCTTTGCATGCAACACATAAGTTTTCCTCTTTAAATAAAAACTGAGGAAAATTATCTTTTGGAATTATATGCTCTGTGTCCCAAATAGCATTATGATCAACTTCTATTCTCTGTCTACAATATGGACAAGTATAGTCCTGATGACGTATATAATGATCTTTGATGTGCTTTTTTACTTTGGTCAGTGCCGCGTCACTTTCTGTATCCCAGTAATTTCCACTTTTTTCAATTGGTGATAGTTTGTTGTAAATATCAACTTTTTCCTTTACCTCGCCAACATATTTTACAGGTATCAGAGCCATTTTAATGAATCTCCGATCGCTTCTTTTAGCATAACCATTAACTTGGAAACTGGATCATCTTTTTCTATTTTACCTTGTAGCGCTAATATTTTATGCGCTAATCGTAGTTGGCGATCATTTAATTTACCAGAGTTGCCAAACTGTGTTAATAGGGATAAAAGCTCCCTACTAAGATATTCATTTCTATGGCCAGGAGATTTGAATATATTTGCAAGTTGAAAATCAATAGATCTATTTATAATGTCACGGGATTCAATAGCGCAGCCATCATCCATAGATGTTATATAACAATTATCAGCTTCAAGATTTGATACTATTTGAGGGGAGTGAGTAGCAATAATAAAATGGCAATTGGTAAAGTTACTAAAGGTAGATATCAATAATGATATATATTTTTCTTGCCATTCTGGATGAAGACATATTTCAGGCTCGTCGATGCAAATTAAACAATTATTATCTATTTGACTTGCAATGCCAAGCATACCCATGACAACGGATTGCTCACCAGAGCTAGCTTCGTTAATTTTAAATCTATGTCCACTTTCTTTTTTCTCAAGTGTAATATCCCTTAGCTTGGCTATGCCAGTATGAATTAAATATAGTATATCTGTATCCATCGATTGTTCAAAACCATCCAGATGAATGCCCCATCGATTAATAAATAACTCTAATCTTGGTTTGTTTACATGGTTGATTATATTGTGAAGTATATCCAGGGCTCTAATTATTTCACCATATTTTTTTTCTCCATCAGCACTAATAAAATAATTTCTATCCAACCATCTATTTTCAGATGAATTGATGTAATTTATAAATTCATCTTCGGGAAAGCTGTTGTTAATTATTTTTTCAAATCTACTTGGTGATATGGCAAGAGCAAATCTAGCTTCAATTAGATCAGAGTATCCAAGATATTCTAAGATATTCGCAATCCCATTTGCTTTTTCAGGAACCATGTTTATGGAATAAATTAATGAATTCATTATTTTATTCATATAGCCTAAGCTAAGATTTGAGTTTTGTATGCCACGAAGGCCTAAATATATGTAATCATTAGAAAATTGTATTTTATCCATTCGGCGAGGTATTGGAAATCTATCAAATGGACTAGTAGAGACCGCTATTATTTTATCTGGTAGTGTTTCAAAAAAGAGATGTGCTTTTGGGGATGTTCTAATTTCATATCTTTCTTCGCGCTCAAACCTATAAAAGCTATTTTTTTCAGATAATGTATTTTCAATTATTGATTTTAATAGCCTGCTTTTTCCTGTACCATTTTTCCCAACAATCACACTAAATATATTTAAATTATTTATTTTGGATGGGCTTTTATAAAATTCAAAGTGACCATGTGGTGATGAGTAGTATTTAAGCATCATTCTTCTCTATTTTTTAATATAACGTCTGGTTAAGGGGCCGGCTTTAGCCGGTCCCGAGTGAGCGAAGCGAGCGGCTTGAACCATTTGTTAGGCGTTGCTGCCAATTTTGCGTAGATACTGATACGCCTGCTCTCCGGAGTAGATGTCTTTCTCGCACTTTACTGGGGCCGATATCAGTTTGTTGGCGATCTTGTTAGATGCTTCGTTTGAGGTTGAAATGACGGCCTCAAGATAGAATTCTTTCATCGGGGTTCGGCTTAGCCCGTGGGTTAGCTCTTTTATTGCTGCCTCTACGATTTTTTTGCCCATACCTTTTTGGCGCATTTGCTCGATAACTGCATAGCCAATTTGAAAGCATGGTATATCGTCCACTGGTTCTATAAGAACAAAGAGCGCGATAGCCTGGACTTTGTTGTTCTCAATTTTGGCGTATGTAAACCGTGGAATGTCACTTGGATGATCAAGCAGAACTTTTATGTCGGAGTGAAGTTCGCATGCTTGTAATTGGACTGTTCTGGCAAGGAGTGCATCTTGTAAGCCTTTTAGTGATTCCATTGGGTCTGTCATGCTGAGTACTCCACTGAGTGCGCCTAACGTCTGTTTAACCGGCTGGCCAGCAGCCGATGTTGAAAAATGAAACGGCGGCTTACTGGCCTGTCCGGTGTTTAAACTTTTGTTGTATGAACCTCGCAGCTGCATTGAAACGCCGCTTCTGTGGCCAACAGGAACTTGTTGTTGCTTCTGGGCTGAGAACAGAAAGAAGAAACAACCATCTGACGCGACGCTACTACTGTGCTGATTGGGCACGGATGAACAACCTCGGTTGTACCTGTTCACCCCGAACTCAAAACACCAGGCAGGTTGGCCGGAGCGGGGAGTCGAGGGTATGGACCCGAAGCTGGTTACAACAGGGCTCTAATGCTCGCCGTGCCAGATGACGCCAACTATTACCGCCGCTGTTCACGGCTAAAAATTCTGACCTTGGATTACATACAACGTCTGTTTAACCGGCTGGCTGCAACCGGTGTTGAATATAGAGCGGCTGCGTATAGCCAGTCCGGTGTTTAAACTTTTGTTGTGCCGCTGCGATGAAGCTAGCGACGCCAGCCGCTTGGGCTACAACGAAATAGAGCCGATGAAACGATTGGCCTGAACAGCGTCACGAAGAATAAAACGCCTTAATATCCGAACCAGCCTAACCTGATAAAGCAAAGAACCGCCGCTGATGTGGGCATGGTTCTAGGATTTATTTGGAACAAAGAAGAGCAGGGCGCTGGTGCTGATGTTTAACCTGAACCACTAACACCCAAGAAGAAAACAGCGCTATTGCCACCGTTCAAAATGAACTCAAATTAACCACCAAAATGTTGCTGACAATGAATTGGTTTTGATGTTTCACCGAACCCCAACGACCGAGCTCAAAAACCTGCAGGATTCAAAATTGCCAGCTATCTAAACCGCTCTTGCCACTACAACTCAATTACTTGGAAAACCGCACAACGCTCAAGTTAAGCGGCGTGGCAAAGCCGCGTCCGCTTGAATGCTTTGTTGGGCTGAACCTCTCTCGGATTGTAGCCACGCCGCTACCGCCAAAGAGCAGTTTTCTGCCTGTGCGATGTAAGTTCGAACATCTGCGGCCATAAGTGGGTCTGGATCCAGCCACGTTAGCTGGGCAAGCTTTAACAATTGCTCCTCTGAGGGGCTCTGCTTTAGCCACCAGTGAAAAGCTCCATTGCGATCGTGCTCCGAATCGTATTCATGGCCTGGCTCATAGCGACTGACAACAAGCTGCAGATATTGGTCTGGTAGCATGCCCCATTTCACCCACTCTGCTGGGAATCGCATGAGCGCTATCCATTGCTCGAATTTCATAGTTAAGCCCAACATTTTAAATAACCGGCCCGCGTAGCGGGTCCGGCGTAAGCCCGAAGGGCTGAAGCAAGGTTAATTTATTTGTTATGTGTTGGTTATTTATTTTTACATGAGTTTCCAATTATTGCTTCAAGCATGGCTTTGTAAGATGGATATTTAGGGTTCCATGTGTACACCATTCTTGTTAGCTTGGCATTAGGATCTGTATATACGATCAATGCTTCAGTATATGCCTCACATGCCTTGGCTGGCTCGTGCTGGTTAGTATAACCATCTCCAACCCCAATAAGTGAGTTAGCAGCACCCCAATAATCACCACCTTTTTTAGATGACTCCATTGCTTTTTCATAAAACGAAATTGACTTGTTATATGTTGGATCGTATGTGCCTTCTTTTTCGTAAAAATCTTTAAATGAGCGATAAGCCTGACTACTATAAAGTACACCTAGTACACTATAGGCAGTTCCCGCACCAATATAATCATTCTGTTTTTCATAAATTGCCGCCGCATCAATCGCTAGTTTTTCTGCAGGAAGCGGTCGACCTAACTCGATAAGTTGATACGCTTGGGTTATTTTTTCTCTTGGATTATTTGTTTCAGACACTAGTGCAGCTGAACATCCGCTTAAAAAAATTGTTGGCAATACCCATTTCATGTCAAAGAAAATCATAAATACTCCATTCGAAATGACTGCATATCTTACATGATACTTAGGTTATGATGTGTGCGTGTTTTTTACACGCCTTAGTCAGCATAGCAAACGGGTTAAGTTATATGTTAGGTGTTTAACTGGTTACCCTTTAGCCGTGCATTTGTCTGATGATATTACACTCGATTCTCCATAGGCATAAAAATAAGTAGAGTTGACATCTTCTAATGGTACAACTTCAACGCATTCGCCTACGGAAAAACTACTGTCCACTTCGGCATAAATTACTTTTCCAGACTCGGTTTTAATTGTGTATTTATGTGACGCATAAGGCGAGCTCTGTATAATTGAGACTAAATTTCCAAGTAACCCGAAAAAAAACAATCCTGGTGTTGATTCTCCAACTCTTGGTATCTCCACTATTTTTTCGACAATTCCAGTTTGTCGATAGCCATTCCCTGTCATCCCACTTGAGCTGCAACCAAAAATGAATACAGAAAGAAGGCAAATTAGCTTTTTCATGAATAACCCCTCAAGGTCGAGATGTAATTTATATCGACACATAACATTTTAAATAACCGGCCCGCGTAGCGGGTCCGGCGAAAGCCCGAAGGGCTGAAGCAAAGTTGATTTATTTGTTAAGGTTTAAACTTGATGTCTAGCAATTCTTTCTTTATAGGGGCGTTATCTATTACCATATATTTATCGTTAACCATTTTTACGTCTCTTTGATATTCATCATGTACAGATGGAATTGCTCCTGCTAAACCGTCCATCCCAAGAATATTTTCCCCTGTCAGCATGGTAAACTTAATGTTGCCAATATAAATTAATTCACCTGCTTTTACCTCAAGGCTAGGTGGCAGGTCTTTTTTTGGCTCATACCAATAATCATTTAGTGCCCACATGTAACCCCAACGACTTAATGAGTATTTGCCGGGTAATAGTGTTGCTGCAAATACACCACCCCGTTTATGTTCCGTTTTGCCAAAGTCGTCATATGCCCCTGTGACATATGGTGCAAATCTTATGAAAATTGGTGCGATTTCTTTATTCTGCGGCTTCAATGAAAAATTAATATCACCAGAAATTAGTCCATCACCTTCTTCTGTGTATGAACCAACAATTAACGCGTACTTTTTTGAGTCCCATTTGTCAATTCGACCTATCTGTTCTCCATTTGTAATGCTGCATGCTGTTAGACCAATCAGGGAAATCACTACCAGTAAACGAGTAATCATTATTACCTCTTAATACCTTAACGTCTGTTTAACCGGCTGGCCAAATGCCAACCTGTGAATGATAAACCGGACGCTTAAGGCCAGTCCGATTGAAATTTTTGTTGTGCCTGCACTGAGGTTGACTATGCCAGCCGCTTGGGCAACAGCGAAACCAGCCTGATGACCAGTTGAACCAGAACAGCGCCAAGAAGAATAAGGCGCAAAGGCTGGTGTTCAACCCCAACGAGTTGGGACAAAGAACAAGCACCGGTGCCGATGCCATTGGCCAACTCGTTGGAACAGAGAAGGCGAGGGCGCCGAGGCCGATGGCCAAGGCTGGCCAGAACGAAGCCACCAAGATGCCGCTGACAACGTGCCAAGCCGGAGTTCACGCCACAAGATGATGACGGTTCTCTAACACCGGGCCATTTCTCTTAGGCCAACTACCTGCTGCTCATGCCTTGGAACCACTTATGACTGGCAACACGCACAACATTTTAGTTATGGGGCGCGCGTGCTTTTTGCGCGTCCCAGTGAGCGAAGCGAACGACTTAAACTATTTGTTAGGTGTGATTTTCATTCTGACGGGCCACACATGTTTGGTTTATCCGAGGAATATGGAGGTTGTTGCTCCTTGGCATTTGGACTCACCCAGAACATGAATGTAAAACGATCCGGAGCATCGGATTTGGCAACCGTGTACCCGCCTCCCATTTCTTTTTCTATGTTCATTTGCCTGAGGTTATTGTCCCCATAGAACCAGAATTCATCTTTGTACTTTCCAGGCATTCCCTCTGTAGAAGTAGCGACGACACCAGACAACGAAAACTTTACAAGCCGGAAACCATCCTCGATTTTGAGAGGAGGAGCGCCAGACACTGAATAGGTTACACACAACCAGCCAGCATAACCCTCTGGTATCAGGTAGCGATTTCGCTTGGGCGTGTTTGCATCGAGGACCCAGAGGAAGCCAGCAAAAACAAGCAACCCTGCAACCAAAGACCACAACCCGACTTTCAGAATTTTAAGCATCGTTGTCACCGAACCTAACGTCTATTTAACCGGCTGGCCTGCGCCAACCTATGAATGAAAACCGGACGCTTAAGGCCAGTCCGATTGAAATTTTTGTTGTGCCAGAACTGCTGCTAACTACGCCAGCCGCTTGGGCAACAGAGAAACCAGCCTGATGGTTTGTTGAACCAGAACAGCGCCAAGCAGAATAAGACGCTAAGGCTGGCGTTCAAACCCAACGAATTGGGACAAAGAACAGGCACTGGAGCCGATGTTACTGGCCAACTTCTTGGAACAGAGATGGCGAGGGCGCCGATGCCGATACACAAGGTTGGCCAGAACGAAGCCACCAAGATGTTGCTGACAACGTGCCGAGTTGAAGTTCACACCAGATGAGGATGACGGTTCTCTAACACCGGGGCATTTCTCTGCGGACAACTACTGGCTGCTTTTGCCCTGGAACCACTAATCACTGGCAACACGCACAACGCCTTGCTTACCGGCCCAGCGGAGCAGAGCAAGCTTGTGGTAAAATTTGCGCAGCAAACCACAAACTTGCGGCGCGTAGTTGGGTCCGAGTAAAGCAACTTGTTACGAGTTGAATCATATAAAGAACTGAACTACTGGCTTATCATCAGCGACTATGTGATCAGTGATGTGATATACGTCTTTGATCCAAGGATGCTTAAGTGCTTCATCTCGGTCCAATATCTTGCCAAGAAATGTAACGTGACTCCAAGGTGATTCGTCTTTATCTGTTACCGTTACCACCCAATTCTGATTGTTGTCCCAGATTTTCACTGAAAATGCCCTTCGCATTTCAGGTTCACCGCCTTCGCCCCACGCACCCAAACCGATAAGGACATACGCAACCTTGTCTTCATGCCCATCAGTAAATACGACATAATAAACCGCGAAGGCGTCGCCATCTTGGTATACAAAACGAGTTAACCGAGTTGACGTGTTTCCACAACACTCGCATTTTTCCAATTTTGGCTCTTCGAATTCGATTTCGATCATTGCTCAACACTTAATACTTGT
>NZ_JBVAYF010000025.1:0-18466 GCF_055413345.1 Pseudaeromonas sp. HNCC25DJ180 | reverse complement strand
GAAATCACGACGAAAAGAGCTGAAATATCACTTCAAAGGGTTAATCACAGTTAACCCCAAGCATGCCCACAGAGTTATCCACAATGAGCGGTAAAAACAACCTGAAAGGCCGGCGAGCCGTTCATACAGCGTAAATAAAGGAGCCCGAACTCGGCTCCTTATCCTTATATAGATATAGCTATCTGCCACCGGTTATTGTGGCCACAGCAGGAACAGCGTCAGCAAACTCCACCAAGCTGGGATATACATCGTCAGCAAGCGCCATCCCCTCATCGGTAAGCGGCTTGCCGGTACGTACCAATATTTTGTGGCCCACACCTGCGTTCACGGCCGCCTTCAAATCAGAGACCTTGTCTCCGACCAGGTAGGAGCTGGCCAGATCTATGTCCGTATATTTGGCCGCATCCAAAATCATTTCCGGCCCCGGCTTGCGACAGTTGCAGCTCTTGCGGTAGTGATCGCTCCCCTCACTAGGATGATGAGGGCAGAAGTAGATCCCATCCAGATCCACACCACGATCGGCCAACGACCAATCCATCCACTCGGTCAGGTTCATAAACTGCTCTTCGGTGAAATAGCCACGAGCAATGCCGGACTGGTTAGTCACCACCACCAGCAGATAGCCCTTCTGCTTTAGTTTCAGCAGCGCCTCTATTACCCCATCAATAAAGACGAAGTCATCAACCTCAAATACATAGCCGGTATCCACATTAATGACACCATCCCGATCCAGAAAAATTGCTGGCTTAGCCACGATCGCACCCCATCTACTGCGTTATTTGCGCCATTATATGCCATGACATTGAAACTGACTGCTGATCCCGCCACAGCCCACGCTAGAATAGCCAAAGAATAGGCTCAACCATCTGGATCTTGCCGTGCATACCCTGCTCTTGCCCCTTGAACAGCTTCACTCCAGTGGTGAACGTCGCTTGCTGCTAATTACTGGGGAGGCGCTCTGGTGTTGCCAACAGGCACAAAGCCTATGGCAAGAGCACGGGCTATGGCTGGGCGACGGACCGGAGGCGTGCCGCTCGCACCCACAGAAACAGGCACAACAACGACTCGGCAGTGAATATAGCCGCGTCGTTTTCAATGGTTACAGCGGAGTGCACCCGGATATGCTGGGCGCCTGTGGGGGCATGGTGCAGGCGGGCGGCCTCTTGATCCTGCTGATGCCGCCGCTGGCCAGCTGGCCACACTTCGCCGACCCGGATTTGATCCGCTATGTGGCGCAACCAGAGGACGCCGCAGCGTGTCACTCCTATTATTTGCAACGCCTGCAACATCGGCTCCTGGCCTCCCCCACGCTCTGGCATTGGGATCAACAGGCCGGCTGTAGCTTGCCTTCCCACCAGGACAGCCCCCCCTGGCTCCTGCAATCTGATGAGTGGCATTGCTTATCGGCGGAGCAGCATGAGGCGGTCGCGGCCATATTACAGTGCGCCCAAGGGCACAGGCAGCGACCACTGGTGCTAACCGCTGACCGCGGGCGCGGCAAGTCGGCGGCTCTGGGGCTGGCCGCCGGGCAACTGTTGCAGCAACATGCCACACAGGCCTTCACCATCTTGGTGACGGCCCCCAGCCAAGCCACGACGAACACCCTGTTTCGCCATGCCCTGACCCAATGCCCCTCTGCAACTCAGACGGCACAAGGGTTATGTCACGGGCGAGCCACCCTGCTGTTCTTCAGTCCAGAACGCGTGTTGAGTGAACGCCCACAGGCCCAGCTGCTGTTGGTTGATGAAGCAGCGGCCATCTCCACCGCCCTGCTCTCTGAGCTGCTAACGAGCTATCACAGAGTCGTATTCTCTACCACACTGCATGGCTATGAAGGCTCTGGCCGGGGCTTTGCCCTGCGCATGCATAAGGTACTGAATCAACTGACGCCGGGCTGGCATGCCTGCCATCTATCGCAGCCTCTGCGCTGGGCGGTTAGCGATCCCCTTGAACCACTACTGGCCGACCTCTTGCTCCTGAATGCCGACAATCCACTCGCCGAGAGCACAAGGACCGAGCCAGAGTTGTTCTGGTGCTCCCAGGCGCAATTAGCTCAGGATGATACGCTGCTGCGGCAAGTGTTTGGCCTGCTGGTGATGGCCCACTATCAGACCACGCCCAGCGACTTACGGCTCCTGCTGGATAGCCCGGATCTGGCCATCCTGTTGCTACGCCAGGGCGCGCAGCTACTTGGCGTCGCGTTAATCTGCCGCGAAGGAGAACTGGAGCCGGAGTTAGCCGCGCAAATCCACTCGGGTCATCGCCGTCCCCGCGGGCAACTGTTACCCCAGACCCTCCTGGCACACTGCGGTTACGCCGAAGCCGGCACCTACCGTTACGCGCGCATCATGCGAATTGCCATTCATCCGACCCGCCAGCGCAGTGGCTGGGGACGCCACATGGTGCAGCAGCTCAGTCAGTGGGCCCGCTCTCAGCACTTTGCCTTTATCGGTGCCGCCTTGGCTGCGACCCCCGAGCTGTTGCCCTTCTGGCGAGAGCAGGGCTTTTTGCCTGTCCGCCTGGGACTCTCCCGGGATCATGCCAGTGGCACCCACTCCGCGATTCTGCTCAAAGCCCTGCAACCGGAAGCCCAAGCCAGAGCGAGCGAGTGGCATAATGGGTTCGTACAGAGCCTGCCCCATTACCTGCCGCGCCAGTGGCGTATGCTGCCAACCGAGCTGGTGAGCCAGCTGCTTTCACCAACCGATCAACAGGCCAGTCTCTCTTCTCAGGAGTGGCAAGATCTGCACAGTGTGGCTTACGGCTTGCGCTCACCTGATCACGCCCTGCCAGCCCTGCAACGCTGGCTGGCAGTCGCGACGCCGCTATGGCTAACCCGCCCTCTCGCCGAGCGGGAGCTACTGATCCGCTATTTATGGCAGGGCTGGAGCTGGCAAGAGATAGCAGGCACATCCACCTCAGTGGGGCAGAAGGCTTTAATCCGCCAGCTAAGAGCGATCCTCGCCGCGTGCCTGCCCTCTGCCTGACTATTTAGTGACAATCCATGTCAATGGCCGGGGTTGCCACACTTTGCCACACATTTTTACCTCACCTCTTTATACTGACGAGAAGAGAGAGAGTTGAGGAGCCCACATGCCACCACACATACTGGTCGTCGATGATCACGCCGATATCCGTGACCTGCTCAAGCGTTTCTTAGAGCCACATGGTTACCGCGTCAGTTGTGCACGCGATGGCCGCGAGATGAAAAAGCAGCTGGAACACTCGACCATTCAGTTAATAGTGCTCGATCTGATGTTGCCAGGTGAAGATGGCTTGACCCTGTGCCGCGAGCTGAGGGGGCACTCGGCCATCCCCATCATCATGCTCACCGCCATGGGTGAAGATATGGATCGCATCATAGGGCTGGAAATGGGGGCCGATGACTATCTGGCCAAGCCCTTCAACCCTCGCGAGCTGTTGGCGCGCATCAAGGCGGTACTCAGACGGAGTGGTCACCATGTGGAGTCTGAGGATGAAGAGAGAGTAACCCGTTACCATTTCGAGCGTTGGCAGCTGGATCTGACTCGCCGCGAGCTGCTGGATGAACAGGAGGTGAGCATCAGCCTCTCCACTGCGGAGTTTGAGTTGCTGAAAGTGTTTTTGGCGCGCCCCAAACGGGTGCTCAGTCGGGATCAGCTCTTGGATCTGGCCCGCGGCCGCGAGGCCCAGGCGTTCGACCGAGCCATAGATACCCTAGTCAGCCGCCTGCGCCGCAAACTGGAGCGAGACCCCAAGAATCCTGAACTGATCAAAACCGTCTGGGGCGGTGGCTATATGCTCGCCGCCGAGGTAACCCATGATTAAACCCTGGTTGCCCCGCTCACTGACGATGCAGATCCTGCTGGTCGCCCTGACCGGTCTGGTACTGGCACAGATCCTCAGCATCCAGGTCTATCGCACCGAACGTAACGAAGCGCTGGGTGTGGTGAACAGCCGCTTCGCCCTGCTGCGTATCATCTCGGCGGTCCGCCTGTTGGGTGATACCCCAGCCGAACTGCATCCGGAAATTTTACGGGCCAGCCGCAGTGAAAATCTGATGCTGCGCCTGCAATCCCGCCCCTTACAGCCGCGAGAACGCCATCTGGGCTACGAGGCGCGGATCCGCCACGAACTGGACTACCCGAATGAGCTAGCCATCCTGGTCAGCGTGGAGCAAGCCGAAGGCGAGGCACCGCCCCCTGAGTTGCGTATGCACCAGAAAAACATGCCGGGGCGCCGTCTGCCACCACGCGATATTCGGCTCTATGGCACCATTCAACTTGCCAACGGCCAGTGGCTGAATTTCAGCTCCATGTCTGACCCTGAGCTGCCGGGCTGGTCACCACGCAGCATAGTCAGCCTCCTGGCGTTGGGCGCGCTGATCGCCCTCATAGTCACCTGGCTGCTGCGCCGAGCGACACGCCCCCTGCAACAACTGGCAAACCAGGCAGAAGAGTTTGGCCGCGGCCAGAACATTCCGCCGCTCGTCGAAAGCGGACCTCGCGAGGTGAGTGATACCCTGGCGGCCTTCAATCGCATGCAGACCCGGTTAAACCGCTTTGTGCAGGATAGAACCCAGATGCTGGCTGCCATTTCCCACGACCTGCGCACCCCCCTCACCAGCCTGCGGCTACGCAGTGAATTCCTGCCAGAGAGTGAAGACAAGGAGCGAATGCAGCAAACCCTGGCCCAGATGGAGGAGATGCTCAAGGCGACGCTGAGTTTTGCGCGGGATGATAACAACTCGGATCCCAGCCGCGAGGTGGACCTGGCGAGCCTGCTGGAGAGCCTGTGTGATGATTATCAGGATGCGGGTCGGACCGTGGAGTTTCAGGCCAGCGCGAAGCTGATCTATGCCTGCCGGCCAACGCTCATCCGCCGGGCCTTACAGAACCTCATTGATAATGCCCTGACCTATGCTGGCCATGCTCAGGTCGAATGTTCGTTGGAGGCCCAGCAAATCGTGCTGCGAGTGCTCGATTCAGGCCCGGGCATTCCTGAGAGCCAGCTAGAGCAGGTCTTTCAGCCCTTTGTCCGCCTGGATGAAGCCCGCAACACAGAGTCCGCCAGCGTGGGGCTGGGGCTGGCTATAGCCCGCACCCTGGTCCACCAGCATGGCGGCGACATCACACTGCATAACCGCCCCACCGGCGGGCTGTGCGCCAGTATTCTGCTGCCGCGTTAATCTCTATTACTTATTGAAATCACTGAAAAACAGGCATGAAAAAGGCGCGATAATCGCGCCTTTTGCTTACTTTGGCGTTCCACTCTGCGGGCAGTCTGAACATGGGCTTGCTCAAACCAAACAGCGTGGCCGCGGATAATAAGCACTGCCCCCTAAGGGAACCGTGACTTATATCCCAAATGTATCCCACTCATGCCTTATTGCCCGCATTAATGCGCAGAATACCTAGTGTTTTCTCGTTTTTACGGCGTAATACCGAAGAATCGCGCCGTCAGAGGAGCCAGCGTGACCTCATATTGATCGCCGACCAGAGCTATCTCGCCGCCGGCCAGCAGGTCGGTCAAGGCACCACTGCTCTTCAACGCCGCAGCACTCACAGTCACCACAGCCGGTATCGTCTTGGTGTTCAGGGCAAACAGCACATGATCTGTGCCCGCGTCCTTGAGTTCCAAATAAACGTTCGTATCGGTGAAGAGTGGCGTACGAGCACCATTGCGAAGCGCCGGATGGTCATCTCGCAGCTTCATCAGCTTAGCGACATAGTTTTTCAGATCCAACTGTGCTGCCGATGGCGTGAATCCGGGCGTCACATTCTCGATCTTGGCATCGGTGCGCGAGACATGATCATCACACTGCCCAACAACCGAGCAATTAGTCGTGACCTGGTTAGCAAAACCAGGTAACTCGTCACCGATCTCATCACCATAGTAGAAGGTGATTGGGCCAGACTTCGCGGCCATAAAGCTGAACATGCTCTTGTGACGCGTCCAATAGGCCTCATCGCTCGGGTTGGCCAGATTGCTACGCTGCAGCAGGTCACCGAAACGCACCACGTCATGGTTACCACTCATCAGGTTAGGCATCGCATGACTGGGGTAAACATCACCGTCGTTCCAGCTAGCATACAGCGAGGTTGCATCGCCTGTTTTGCCGCTCGCTTCCGCACCCAGTGCCTGCAACACACCATAATACAATGGGAAGTCAAACGCGGACTTCAGCGCTGGCGTTTCCTTGCTGCCGTAGATAGTGGAGACAAAAGACTCATCCCCCCACTGCTCGGCAACCATGTAGCCCAGCGTACCCCAGGTTTCACCCGCGGTTTTACGAGCCGCAGCGGCCGCTTCAACCGCAGTACGGATCTCATTCCACGCCGCATTCGGTACCTGGTAGGCCTGATCCAGACGCCAGCCGTCTATGCCATATTGGGTCACATAGTGGGTCGCCACCTCTTTAAAGAAGGCCAGAGAATCAGGCGCCGTATAATCGACACACGACTGGGTGCTACTTGGCGTGCACAAACTCGTCTTGGTCGTGGTAAAGGTAGGCTTGAGGCCATTGGGTGACTGGCTAACCACCCCCAACCCACTGGAGTGGCCAAACACCCCATCCAGTAACACATAGAGACCCTTGGCATGCGCCGTATCGACTAACTCCTTGAGCTTGTCGCTGGTGCCAAATTTGGGATCCACATTGAAATAGTCACAGGCAAAGTAACCTGTAGCTTCCAGTTTAGGATCGGCGGTACGACCCGCGCAGGAATCAAATATTGGCGTCAACCAGATGGCGTTGACGCCCGTGCTCTTGATGTAATCCAGGCTGTTGATGATGCCCTGCAGATCGCCCTTATGTTGGGAGGGACCATAGGCCACACTGTAGTTGATGGTGTCATCACCATTGACGAATGCCTCCACCATGATCTGATACATGCGCAGATCACAGGCCTTCTCTCCAGTTCCCTGTAAGCAAACCAGGCGGCTATCTTGCGCCCCGGCGGCTTGCTTCACGGTTACTGCGTGGGTAGTTGGCGTCGGTGCAGGGGCGGGTTCGCTGCCACCGGAATTACCGCCACCGCCGCCACACGCAGCCAGAGTCATGGCCACCAGCAGGGCGAGCGGCTTATAAACAAGAGAGAGAGATTTCATTCTGGCATTCCTTAAATTGTCGACACGCTATCAGCCATATTAATGACAGCTTGCATAATAGGTAGGAGTTAATGGTGATCGATTTGTTATCCTGCGACTGGTACCGTTTTCTTGCTGTTCTTACCTTGCCTGCTTACCGAGGCCGCCCCCAGACTCCTGACTTGCCGCCCACTCTGCATGGGTCATATCGGAGTCATTATGCGCCATTCCTTGATCTGCCCCCTGGGCACCCTGCTGGCCATCCTGGCCCTAACGGCGTGCTCAAGTGGCATCCCAGCCCCCCACAACCAGGCCTCTCTCCTTCAGGCTCACTCTGTCGCGATTAACCAGGCCGCCAAACCCAGGAACCACTACCTGGCTTGTTATCGGGGCGAGGCCAAACCAGAATGCAATCTACGTATCTACCAGATCATGGTGGAGTCCTTCATTGATGGCGATGCCAAAGCCAACTTCGGCACCGGCTATGGCACCAGTCATCACAAGGGCGATCTGCAGGGCATCATCAACAGCCTGGATTACATCCAGGGCCTGGGCGTCAACGCCATCTGGCTGACCCCCATCTTCGAGTCCAGCCCCATAGCGGGTCAGGATCCGTATGCCAATCGCCTGGATGCCACCGGTTACTTTACCAGCAACTACTTCGCCATAGACCCGCGCTTTGGCACTCTGGAGCAGGCCAAAACCCTGGTAGATGAAGCACACAAGCGCGGCCTCTATGTCTTCCTGGATGGGGTGTTTGGCCACTACAAAGAGAATCTGGCCCCCTCGCCCAGTGGGCGTCTACCCAAACGTGGCCCCTGCTACGGTAGCAATGGCGCGACCTATAGCGGACCACACTGGGCCTGTGCCGATTATCAGGATCCGGCCACCCTGGCCTTCTTCGGTGAGGTGGCCAGCTACTGGATCAAGGCGCTGAAGATCGATGGCTGGCGCCTGGATCAGGCCTATCAAGTGCCAGTGGCCGACTGGAGCCAGCTCCGTCAACTCGTCCAGCAGAGCTCGAAACAGGTCACTTATCTCAATCCGCAGGGGCAAACCGTACACCCCTTGGCCTATATGGTGGCCGAGATCTGGGACAACGAAAGCACCATAGCCCGAACCGCCTACGGCACGGATGAGCAACCCACCCTCGACTCGGCATTTGATTTCCCGTTGCGCTATCGTCTGGTGCAAACCCTGGCCGTAGAGGAGGAGTATGCCAGCAGCAATCGCGGCAGCTTGCCAGCCACCACACTGGATGAGGGATTCAACACCTGGCGAGCCTATCCGGCTCATGCCATGCCCAATCTGATGCTGGGCAATCATGATCTGGTTCGTTTTGGCGATCTGCTGGAGCGTGGCGGCATGGCTAAGCCAGATGAGGCCAATTACTGGTTGCGTCATCAGGCGGCCTTCAGCTTCCTGGCCGCCTTCAGTGGCCCTATTACCCTCTATTACGGCGAAGAGATTGGCCAGCAGCTGCCAGGTTTTGCCGACAAGCAGAGCCGTGGCTGCATCGAGAAGGGCGTTTGTGACGACCATGTGGCCCGCACCAGCGGCCTGGTTGAGGGTGTGGCGCCGGAAGTGGGGAAAGCGGCCGCCCAACTTACGCCCGCGCAACAGACGCTGCGCCACTATCTGACCAAGCTGCTGCAGATGCGAGCGGCCCATCCGGCCCTCTACCGCGGCAGCCGCACCCACCTCTATGCCGATCCCCAACTCTATATCGACCGCAAGGATGCCGGCCAGGATCAGATCCTCTATGCCCTCAATACCCGAGAAACGCCAGCCGAGATCCAGTTGGCCGGCAAGCTGGTCGATCATGCCCCCAGGCTGGTTGACTTGTTGACCGGCGAAGTGCTGAGCCCGGATCAAGAGGGTAACTATCAGATAGCGGTACCCGCACTCACCGGCCGCTTCTTACAACTGCACCGGGCACCCTAAACTGAGCCCCATGCCCATGCCGAATCCCTAGGCATGGGCATAGGGCAGCACTTTTCTTACCCTTGGCTTAACTAATCGGAAAAAGTCATTTTATCCTGCCTTTACAAGCCAGCAGCCGAGGGCTAGATTCGACGCTTATCCGCCGAATTTTGATATTTAACAAGGATGTAACCATGAAAGACGCTACCCTGGCCCTGCACCATGGCTTTCAGAATGACCCCACCACCAAGGCCGTAGCCGTACCCATCTACCAGACGGTGGCCTATGAATTTGATAATGCCCAGCATGGCGCCGATCTGTTCGACCTGGCGGTACCCGGCAACATCTATACCCGCATCATGAACCCGACCAATGATGTGCTGGAAAAGCGTCTGGCAGCCCTGGAGGGCGGTATTGCAGGCCTGGTGGTGTCGGCAGGTAGTGCCGCCATCTACTATGCCATTCAGACCCTGACCCAAGCCGGCGACAATATTGTCTCAACACCCCAGCTCTACGGCGGCACCTATACCCTGTTTGCCCACATGCTGCCGAGCTTCGGTGTCGAGGTTCGTTTCGCCAAGGATGACTCCCCCGAGTCGATTGCCGCGCTAATTGATGACAAGACCAAGGCGGTCTACGCCGAGAGTATCGGCAACCCGGCCGGCAATATTGTCGATATCGCTGCCTTCGCCGACGTGGCCCACGCCCATGGTGTACCTCTGGTGATAGATAACACGGTAGCCACCCCTATCCTGTGTAAACCCATAGAGTTTGGTGCCGATATCGTGGTGCACTCCATCACCAAGTATGTGGGCGGCCATGGCAACTCCCTGGGCGGCGTCATAGTTGACTCCGGCAAGTTCCCTTGGGCCGAACACAAGGAGCGCTTCCCGGTATTCAGCAATCCGGAACCCTCCTACCACGGCGTTGTGTATACCGAAGCCTTTGGCCCCGCCGCCTTCATCGGTCGTGCCCGCACCGTTCCCTTGCGCAACACAGGCGCCGCCCTGTCGCCCTTTAACGCCTTCCTGCTGCTGCAAGGGCTGGAAACGCTGGCCCTGCGCATGGAGCGTCATGTGGAGAATGCCTTGGCGGTGGCCCACTATCTGCAAGATCACCCCAAGGTGGCCTGGGTCAGTTATGCCGGTCTACCGGATCACCCCCACCACGCTCTGGCGCAAAAATATATGGGTGGCAAACCCTCCTCCATCCTCTCTTTCGGTTTGAAAGAGGGGTATGAAGCCGGAGTGCGTTTCTACGATAACCTGAAGATTTTCAAGCGCCTGGTCAATATCGGTGATGCCAAATCACTGGCCTGCCACCCGGCATCGACTACCCACCGTCAACTCAACGCCGTCGAACAGGCCAAGGCTGGCGTCAAACCCGAAATGATCCGCCTCTCTGTCGGCATCGAAGCCATCGAAGACCTGCTGGCCGACCTGGATCAAGCCCTGAACGCCTGAACCCAATCGCCAAGCAGCAGCAACGACAGAGGCATCCCTTGGGATGCCTCTGCTTTTACCCACACGGATGACTACTTGATTTCAATCTCCATGGACTTCTCTTCAGGCAAGGCCGTCTTGACCATATGGATATAGAGCATGCCATCGCGGAAGTGGCCTGTGATATTCTCTGGCCGCACATCCTCAGGCAGGCTGAAACTACGGCTGAAACGACCATAGAACCGCTCCATCCTGTGCTGCTTATCATCCTGGTTTTCCAGCTTACGCTCGCCGGTTATGGTCAACAGACCATTGCTGACCGCCATGTGCACATCTTCCTTGCGGATCTCGGGGATCTCCACCTTGATCTGATACTCCTCGTCATTTTCCAGAATATCCGCCGCCGGCAGCCAATCATTGCTGGTGATCGCCTCACGCTCACCCAAACGGGTCAACATGCCTCTGTGATAGTCACGAAACCAGTCATCGAACTCCCGAAATGGGTTCCATCTTTCGAGTTTCATAGATGCCTCCTTCGCTGTGTTGATGCACCGTCTCACTCTTTAAGTATGGTTTATCTGCTGGTTTTTTGAGCGACCGTTCACCCTTTTCAGCCCAATAGTGACCACAACAGGGATGTGGCAACCCCCCACATGATGAGCGCAATCAGACCATCGATCGCCCTCTGCACCTTGACCAAAGCCAGCCAGGGTGCCAGATGCGCCGCCAATAGTGCCAAGCCATAGAACCAGCATGTGGAGGCCAGCACAGCACCCAAGGCAAATGCGGGCTGCAGGGCAGGGGAATAACCACTGGCTACCGAGCCCAGGATCATGACGGTATCCAGATAGACATGAGGGTTGAGCAGCGTCACCGCCAAGGTGGTCATTATGATGGCCAGGCGCCCCTCTGCCCCCCCCTGGGCCTGCAAAGAACGTAGACCGCCGCGCCAGGCGGCCAACCAAGAACGCCCCCCATACACTAGCAGGAAAGCGATGCCTCCCCAGGTCAGCAACGCCTGCAACCAGGGGATACTGCCAAGCCAGCGCCCGCCGCCAAACACCCCGAGCAGGATCAGCAGCAAATCGCAGCACAGGCAGAGGGTGGCGACCAGCAGATGGTGCTGGCGCCGAATGCCACGACTGAGCACATAGGCATTCTGCGCCCCAATCGGCATGATGAGACTCGCCCCTACGATAAACCCTTGCACGACAGGTAACAGCCCCATGGTTTCTCCTCATTGACCTTGTCTGCGGCCAAGAGTAGGAGCATGCTCACCTTAAGTAAAACTAATCATTTTAATGGCTCATTAGACTAATTTATGTCGATACGTCAATTCCCACTCGACTACAAACTGCTCCATGCCCTGGATGTGGTCGTACGCGAACAGAGTTTCGAGCGTGCGGCCAAGGTATTGGCTCTCACCCAATCAGCCGTATCCCAGCGCATCAAGCTGCTGGAGCAGACGATGGCCCAGCCCCTGCTGATCCGTACCACACCGCTGACCCCTACCCCAATAGGCCAGCAGCTGCTTGGCCACTACCGCCAGGTTAATCAACTGGAGCGGGAGTTATTGCAGCAAGTGTCACCGGAGGGCTCCGACCTACCACTCACCATCAGCATGGCCGTGAATGCCGATAGCCTGGCTACCTGGTTTTTACCCGCACTGGCTCCCCTGCTGGCCACCCACCCCATAGCACTGGATCTGCGCATTGATGATGAGACCCGAACGCTGGAGCGGTTACGGCAGGGCGAAGTATTTGGCGCCGTCAGCTGCCTGGCGAAGTCCCTGCCGGGGTGTCATGCCGAGCCTCTCGGGGTGATGGAGTATGTGCTGGTCTGCTCCCCCACCTTTTATGACAAACACTTTGCCCAAGGCCTGACACGTGACAGCCTGAGCTCCGCTCCCGGGGTGGCCTTCGATCAACGAGATGACATGCATGTGAGCTATATGCAGGAGTGCTTTGCGCTACCGGCCGGCAGCTACCCCTGCCATACGGTGCGCTCCTCAGAAGCCTTCATTGCCTTGGCCAAAGCTGGGGTGGCCTATTGCCTCATCCCTCGCCTGCAGATCCTGGATGAACTGGCCAGCGGGCAACTGCTGGCGCTGACAAGCCCCCCCCTCTATCGCCATCTCTACTGGCATCGCTGGATATTGGAGCGCGGTCTCTATCAACAGATCTCCAGCGCCCTACTGCAATATGCACGGGCCCACCTTCCCCAGCAGGAAGCTAGCCCATAGAAACGACAACGCCCTCGATTGAGGGCGCTGGAGGATAAACGAGCGAATAGTTAGCCGACGTGCGGACGCACACCCAGAGTGTGGCAGATAGCGTAGGTAAGTTCGGAGCGGTTCAAGGTGTAGAAGTGGAAATTCTTTACCCCCTCCCGGGAGAGGACGCGCACCATGTCGATGGCCACGCTAGCCCCAAGCAGATTACGGGTGGTCTGGTCCTCATCGGCTATGCCGCTAAAACGCTGATGCAGCCAACCCGGGATCTTCACATTGGTAAAACCGGCAAACTTCTGCAACGTCTTGTAATTGGAGACAGGCAGTATGCCCGGTATGATTTCCGCCTCGATGCCCACGGCGGCGCAACGATCGCGAAAACGCAGGTAGCTCTCCACATCGAAGAAGAATTGCGTGATGGCGCGGTTAGCACCGGCATCAATCTTGCGCTTCAGATTCAGCAGATCCGCTTGTGCACTCTTGGCCTCGGGATGCCCCTCAGGATAAGCCGCCACCGAGATATCAAAATCGGCCACCTCTTTGAGCAAGCTCACCAGATCGGCGGCATACATTTCGGGACGCTCTGTGCTCCCTGGCGGTAAGTCACCACGCAGGGCCACAATATGGCGAATACCATTCTCCCAATAATCCTGGGCAATCTGTCGCAGCTCATCACGACCCGCATCGATACAGGTCAGGTGCGGGGCGGCGATGAGCCCGGTACGCTCCTTGATATCCTTGATCACCTTATGAGTGCGATCACGGGTGCCCGAATTGGCACCGTAGGTGACGGAGACAAACTTGGGAGCCAGAGTCCGCAGCCGCTCAATGGAGTTCCACAAGGTCAACTCCATGGATTCGGTGGTCGGCGGGAAAAACTCAAACGATACGCCAATGTCACCATTCAGATCCGCCAGACTCTGATTCAGAACCTCTACCTGGCGTGCGCTGTCAAAACTCATGCTCTTCTCCTTTCCGCTGGCTCATTGCCTCAGACCAGCAATCCTATCACTCAATGGATGTTTGGACGTCTAAATGTCCATACATCTTGTCTACTTCATGGCTTACTGTCAACTTGCATTTGTCAGCAGCCACTACCCATCAACAGCCGGTTATGCCAACTAATTTGGCCACGGCAAATCAATCACCCAACCAGTTCGCCACTAAGCGGGGCATCAAACCACAGTAATAGACAAACACCACCGATCTCTCTGGCTTCATCCGCGGCAGAATAGGCGCATTGCTCTGGCTGGCTGCCAGCATGCCGCTAGCCAAAGCAGATTACTAGCCCAAAATGAATCAAGGGGCCTAGGCCCCTTGATTCTTGCTTTACGGTGCGGCTGGCGCACCACTCGTCGCCTCTTGCAGTATCGCCTCTTCGGCCGCCTGCAGCGCGGCGCTACTCGGCGCAGTAAGCGAAGCGGCGGGAGTCGTGGCTGCGGCACCACTGGTTGTTGCGGACGCAGCAGACGTCACGGCGGGCAAGAGCGGCGCAGCGGCAGAGACACAGGCGACAGGCGCCGAGGCGACGCCCTGCTGCTGGGCTGGGTACCAAGCCTGCAGCCCCTGCTGTAAACGCTCAGCCGCGGCCAGAGGCGTCATCTGACCTAACACCACAGCCTGAGACACCTCACTCAGCTCACGGGTCAGTGATGGTTGACCACGAGACAAGAACTGCGCGGCCACGCGAATGGTGGAATCGCAGGTGTCACGCCATCCCATCATGGTACTGGCGACCGGATTCTTCAGCTCAAAGAAATGATTAGAGAGTGAGAAGAAGCCAGGCACCGAGTTGGAGAACAACTCAGCGAACTCGGCAGACGCCATCCACTCAACCAACTTCTGTGCAGCCTCTTTATTCTTGCTGGCCGCATTGATCGCAATGCCCATGTCCGTATGGTCGGTGAAGTAGCAAGGGTCCCCCTCCTTAGCCACAGGAGGAGCAAAAGCGCCAAACTTCACCTTGCCATCAAACTGGGTGATAGCCCAGGAACCCGCCACTATCATGGCCGCCTTACCCGAGGCAAAAGCCTCCACTGCCTGCGCCTCCGTCACTTCTGCAGGAGCAGGACCAATATAGGGCTGCCAGCGTGCCAGCTCGTCAAACACAGCCACATACTGTGGATCGGTGAAGCGCGCCTTGCCCTCGACCAGAGCCATACGTCCATCTTCACCATGCCAGTAGCTAGGCCCGATATTCTGGAATCCCAGTTCAGACACCACCCAGTTATCATGCGCGGCCAATGCCAACGGGAGGTAACGCCCATCGGCCTTCACCTTCTCCAGCACCGCAAAGAATTCATCGCGCGTTTTCGGTGGCGTCAGCCCCAGCTCTTTAAAGATATCCTCATTGAAGTAAAAACCCTGGATCACCGAGGCAATGGGCAGACAAAAGACCTGGGCCCCGGTATCCGTTTGCCAGGCCGCCTTGGCAAAACGGGGAAAGTTTGCCATCCCAGGCAGCTCGGTCAACTCAAGTAGGTGACCCTTTTGAAACAGCGTCAACGATTCATCATAGGGCAGGCAGGTTATCAAATCCCCGGCTTTACCCTCCTGTAGCCGCGTGAGTAAGGTTTGGGAATACGTGACTGAAGCAACGGGATCCAGGCGTACCGTGATATCAGGATATTTAGCTTGAAAACGAGGCAAGATCCGCTCTTTCCATAATGCAGCATCATCCACACGCCATGTTTCTATCACCAGCTCAGTGGCGGCTACAGAGAGACTCAACCCCAGGGCCAGTATGGCACTACCTAATTTCCACATATCTCTCTCCTACACCTTGAAACGCGCTATGAGTGCCTGCTGTTTGGCGGCTAGCCCCGCCAGAACGTCACTGCTGTTGGCGGACTCCCGCGATGCATATTCTGTCTCGTGAGCCACATCGGCTATGCCTGCTATATGCTGAGCCACTCCCTGACTGACCGAGATCTGCTCACCTGCGGCATGGGCCACCTGATCGGTGATCTCCTTGATTGCCTCCATCCGCTGGGCAATATTTTGCAGCGCCAGTTCAGTTTCTCGCGTCTGCTGTACACTCATGCGGGTTTGCTCATGGCTACGGCCCATGACGGTCACCACCTCGTTGCTGCAAGCCTGCAGGTTGTGGATCATCGACTGGATCTCCTCAGTCGATTGCTGTGTCCTGGTCGCCAATGCACGCACTTCATCCGCTACCACGGCAAAACCACGTCCCGCATCGCCAGCACGAGCCGCCTCAATGGCAGCATTGAGCGCCAGAAGGTTAGTCTGGTCGGCAATACCCCGGATCACATCAAGAATGCTACCAATATTACCGCTGAAGCCATCCAGTTTATGGGTAATGGTAACGGCCTGCTCAATCTCAGCAGCCAGCAGTTCAATACCTTGACGGTTATGAATAACCAAATTGCGACTCTTTTGTGCTTCGGCATTGGCCGAGTCCACTTCACTACGCGCATGCTCAGTCGAGCGCGAGACTTCGGTTGCACTCACTTCCAGCTCGGAAATAGCCGCCGCGACCTGATCGGTCTGACTCTTCTGCTCCTGCACCCGAGCCATGGCGCTGTCACTGATGGCCGCGGTTCTGTCGGTCTCTCTCACCAGATGCTCGGACCCATCACGAATCTCAAGCAGTAACTGGTCGGTATTGTGTGCCAATTGATCTACAGAACGAGCCAGATCCCCAAATTCGTTCTGAACCTGGTAGTTAACACGCCGCGTCATGTCGCCTTGTGCCATCAGAGCCAGCTCACTGTTG
Organism: Pseudaeromonas sp. HNCC25DJ180; assembly: GCF_055413345.1. Taxonomy (NCBI): domain Bacteria; kingdom Pseudomonadati; phylum Pseudomonadota; class Gammaproteobacteria; order Aeromonadales; family Aeromonadaceae; genus Pseudaeromonas; species Pseudaeromonas sp. HNCC25DJ180. The sequence goes on along the minus strand of NZ_JBVAYF010000025.1, from coordinate 2,064 downwards.
ATCCGCGCCAGGGGTAATTGAATACTGCGAGCCGTACTCCAGGCAATCAAGAGCGCCGCAGCCACAGAGAATGCCGCCATGGCCACAATCCAGAAGATAGCGCTCTTTACCGCTTCATCAGCGCTGAGTCTATCCGCTTGCATGTTGTGATTGCTCATTGCAATCAAATTGCTCAGGGATGAGCCAATCTGCGTAGTTAAGGCATCCTGCTCAGCTTGAACCTGGATGAGTGCCGCACTGATGGTCTGATTGCGCACAAGCGCCTTGATAAGCCCGTTCGGCCCAAAGGCCAACTGTTGAATGCGCTCAACATTGCGATTAAAGCGAGCCTTCACATCATCAGGTACGGCTATCATGGCCAGACGTTTATTGGCTATCTCGATATCCTTAGCCAATACGCGCTCCTGCTCTACCAGATCGGTATTCTTGTCCGTCCGCTGGATGAGCTTGATGTCCCGCGCTATACCACTGGCGATCAACTCAGCCTTGTTCTGCAAGGAACGTTGGCCCGCCGTGAAGTGCAGCAGCAGATCGGCAGCGGAACGATAGGTGTCTTCTAGGTGCAAAAACTCACTGCGCATCTGGAACAGCTTACCTCCCAATGCCACTTCTTCCTCGTGCAGTGCCATTAGCTGTTCAGATACGACAAACAATTTTTCCGCGCCGACTTTTATCTGCGCCAGCTCCTGCTTCCCACCCTCATCCATAGAAAATGCGGAAAAGACCTGCAGTTGCTGAGAATAAAGGCTCTTATTCTTGTCGTAAGCCTGACGATAACCAGGCAACGATTTCGACTCCCAACTTCCCAGGTGCGCAATGCTGTCCCGGTTCGCGGCTAATAGTGTCTCTCGCAATCGACTGGCGGTCAGCGTCAGCGGGGTTGCCTCTTCTGTCACTTGCTTGAGTTTGCTGTGGATGTTTGAGGTTTTCAGGTAACTGATCGCCCCGAGGATTAGGAGTAACAACAAGAGCAAGGCAAAACCCGCCTTGATGCGTTGCACAATTGAAAGGGTCATCACTTCTTCCCTTGGGTAATGGAGGTTGGCGTGGAATATTTCAGCTAACAAACGATCTTGCAAACGATTTCAGCTCCTCATGTGATACAGCAACCAACTCGCACACAGAGCACATCTGAAGTGTAGACAATTCATTACCGCTTGCTGAACTCGGAGCCGTTAACCAAGCCACAAAAAGCAAAACAACACACTCGACCAGGAATCAGCTAATACAGAGCCATAGTGGAAAGACGCAAATACTAAAAAGTAACTGAATTGAGCAAAAGAGAAATGAAATAGAGAAGTAACGCGGGATAACTAAATCAGATAAAGCAGAGAGGTAATGCGGGCAGTCTGAGGAAGAAAGATAGTGGCGCAGCAAACTGCGCCACTACTGACTCATTACTTCTTGTAATGAGTAGCCATGTTGTCCAAACGTTGGTTTGCACGGATGGCTTCAGATTTGGCTTCTTGCACGTCGGAGGCCAGCTTGCTTTGTTCAGAACGCAGCGCGCTAACTTCACCAGCCAGTTGATCAACCTTAGTGGTCAGGCCTTGTACGTCTGCAGTCAGTTGGTCATTGTTAGCACAACCAGCCAGCAGAGTAGAGCTCAGTGCAATGGTACCCAGTAAAACTTGAAATTTGTTCATTGGTATAACTCCCTGTAACTTGCGAGATATAAGGCAAGCCTGTGCAGTATGGCACAGATTATTCCCAATAGAAGCCCTTTTTTTACTTTTTACCTCTTGAAATCATACGAAAAAATTGCATAGGGCGCCTAACGACCTAGATTTGCTTATATCGTGACAAGTTTGATTATGAATTAAACAAGTCAAGCTGCACTTTTTCATACCCAGGCACCGTAAAATCAACATGAAAACGGAGAACCTAGTACGCTATGACTATGCTGACAGGGCTCAGCATGGGCCATGCTCGGTATCCATAACCCAGAGCAAACTCAACGACCGAGCAACAAGAGATAGCATGTACGGGAGTAAGAGGATAGGCAGGTAAGCCTAAAAAGAGGCAAAATCGTAAAATAACCCACTATCAAGCGGTGTTCACTCG
>NZ_JBVAYF010000024.1:0-22309 GCF_055413345.1 Pseudaeromonas sp. HNCC25DJ180 | reverse complement strand
GTGTCCTTTTAGGCTTTTATCCTTTTAGGCTCAGTAGGCTCAGTGAAACTGCGAGTAGGACCTTTTTAAACATTTAGTGAGAGTGGATGTCCATTTAGGCTTTCTCCTCTGCGTAGAGAACCTACTTCAAGTATAGATCAGGCCCAACACGTAAAGGGAACAGCGCCAAGCCCAACGGCTCTATATATTGTTATGCACAGATACGAAAAGGAAACATATAAAGGTCAAGATGAATGTTACCCTGGCAACTCTATGTAACCACTCCAGCGCGGTCACCATAGCATCTAACTTTTTATCACCAAGTTTCTTTATTGCTCCGTCTTTGATGGCGCTAAAGATTTTCTTATCAGTTCGTCTTGAGTGGCTAAATGTGATATCTGATTCTTTATATGAACTCCACATGTCATGGTGTTTTTTATCAATATATACTTCAATGGCTTTATGTGTGGCCATAAACACAATGGAAACAACAAAGCCAAAACAAAACAGAGGAACCATCGCCGAGGATATAAACTGATCCAATAATGCCATATTAGTTTACCAAAAAGATTAATTGAGAATAACGCCACTCTTCTCTACTTAGTGCTGATAAGGGTGGGGCCTATTGCGTCTGGGTCATTACTGACAAAGGACGCCCATCCGAAAAGGATTATTCTGATGGGGCATCCCATTTTCCAGATAAACCTATTTATTGTGCTGTAGGCTTGGTGAAGCTGTGAGTAGGGTCTTTTCAGTATTTAGTGAGGGTGGGTGTCCTTTTTGGTCTGGTGTCCTTTTGGTCCGATGGTTGGATACGCCTTCACCATTCCAAGTGAAACGCCCTGTGCGGACCCGCACGCAGGGCGTTGTGAGGGCTGGAAACCTCCAGTAATCCTATTATGGGTTTATACGGCTAGAAGCGAGAAAATAGCTCCCCAAAGTTTTCAGGTTTGACTTCATTTACGTTACTGCCATGGCGCACAAAATATTTTCCATCATATACTGATGGTTTTGAATCGGATTCAATTTTCATAACCACAACATTTTTATCAAAGTACTTAATTGTTGTGATATTTCTTGAGATATTGTCTTTATCTCGTTCGCTTATAGGTTGGCTTTTAATCATCTGGACAATTTTTGTGAAATACTTATCGATGCCGCCATGAAACTTATCAGCTTCAGATTCTACGCCTGTAATATGAAATGACGAATAGGAAATATAATTCTTGCCATATGTTTCCTTATGTCTTTCAGCGGTGGTTTTAATATCGGCCACTCCTAGCAAGCAGTAACCAACTGAATTTGGGAAAGTGTTAGCCATTGATATCAGTGTTTTTATTATTTTGGAGAAAGTTTCTTTATCCAGCTCAGGCCCTTCGTCATTCAACGCATGAAGACCGACCTTGAAATCATATAACGCCTGCTCGGTAGATGATTGCATTAATATATTTTCAAAACGTGTCACCCATTGATTCCTAGCTGGGTCATTTGTGGCTGCCTTTTCAAAACAACTGTGAATTACTCCAAACAGTGCATCTGATTGGGTTTGCTTCTCTCTCGCCGACCAATTCCCGCCGCCTGCCGCTAATGATATAACTCTATCCCCTGCACCATTTAATAGTTCTAAAAGCTTTTCCCTATTAGCGATAACTTTACCCTCTTCTACTAACAACTTGTATAGCGCGTAAAATACAATTTGAAAATACCTTGATATTTTTGCTTGTTGATTTTCAAAAAGAAGCGAATTGAATGTTTTACCTGCGTGCTCGACTAGTTCCATTATTTGATCAAACACATATTGGATGTTGGAAATAATCACATCTTCATTAATTTTTTGAATTTGAATTTCAATCATGCTTGATATGGATGTTTCTTCACTTCCATCAGTGTCAAAATTATACAACTGATTGAGAATGTCAGAACTCGATCTCAAACCCTTATCTGCAGAAACCCAAGCGACAATATCTGCGATTACCTCTTCATCTTGAGATTGCCTTAAGGCTTCTTTTGTGATGATGTTGTTTTTTTACCCAGAATATATCCTCAACAGATATTCCGTATTCCAAGTTTCGATTTGTGATGCTAATATTTTTCATGGACTTTAAATCTAATATATCAGAGGCGCTGGAGTCTCCACGAATATTCGATGCTAGTTTTCTTACAATAGATGCAAATTTACTAACAGCTCCTGCTTGTCTTAGTTCCTGTTTAGATAGGTGTCGTCCACCTGAGTTTAGTCTTCTAAAAACCTCATCGATATGTTTCCCTCCAGATTCTTGATAAACAGAAAGAGGGATTTGATATCGAACAATTTCGGCACATATTTTTCTATCTAGAATTTCATTTTTCTGGATTAATTTGAAGCTATCCTTCAAGAACTTAGTATCAGCCATGGTATCTAGATCAAAATATTTTCCATCTAGGTCGAACTCTTGATCAATGAAAGACATAATTGCATTCATTCTTTGCATTCCATCTATGATCTCTAGCTTGCGACCTGCTTCAGTTTTTACTTCTGCTAGAAGAATTAATGGTACTGGGTAACCATTTACTATTGAATCTAAGAATGAGCGTTTTTCCTCAATGGTCCATACAAGCTTACGCTGATATCTACGATTCACTAGAAACGTCTCTTTCAGATAGGAACCATATAAACTTTGTATGCTCTCACCTTTAATCGATAAATCAGCAGCATCTCAGGGCGGGAGCATACTTCGTTTGTTTTTCGTCCATCAGGCGTACGACGTTAAAAATCTCGGAGAAAAATGATTTTTCCTGCTGAGTTATGAAATATAGCGCGCCATTTTTGAGTAAAAAACATTCAAAATCAAAGTATGCTCCCGCCCTGCAGCATCTGACATATTTTACTAATCCTTCTGGTTTTATATTTTTGCTAAAAAGCAAGTTAAGACTATAGCAATTTATTTCCGGAGCAAACTCGTAATAAATTGCGGGGTTGTGCTCCTGATCATCTCTGGCTCCCCGTATTTACGGGGATGATGGTGAGGTTCTTCGTTTGTCCTGAGCCGTCAAAGGATCAACAGCAAATGCTCGCGTGGTTCGACAGGCTCACCACGAACGGGGACATGTTCACCTCGAATGGGGAACAAGCTCACCGCAGACGGGTTTTATTCTGGCCTTGGGAGCTTAATAGCCAGACCCCACCTAACCTCCCCTTGAAAAGGGGAGGGATGTCTCAGTCATTCCATTCCCGCCATTACTGCTGACTCCCGTCCGTTGTTACGGGGATAACGGCATAAAGCGCCTGTTAGCCTGTGCGTTGGCATGGCTACCGCCGGGCCGTGTCATTGTGCTCACGCTGTGCCGGGGATGCTGACGGCTCTGACAGCTGGCGATTTTGAGTCTCTATGCTAGCGGGCCCAGAGCCGGATGAACATCCCCAGAGTTGCCGTGGTTAACAAAAACCGGCGAAAACCTAAGCAAAGGCTTGTTGCTGCTTTACCTGCAGGCGGCGGCATCAGGCCCGCTGGCATCAAATCATCATCACCTCCGGTGCCAGGGCGTCGATAAATTGCTGGCTTAGGGCTTCGCTGCGACGGTTGTCATCGTCGGCGCTCAAGATGGTGCGGGCCGTCTCGCTCTGCGCCCAGGGTATTCCCTACAATGCCCGGCTCTACACGTCACTGAGCACGAGCATGAAGGCCCATCTGCAGAGATTGTTTCCGGTCAAATAACGACGGTTATCGGGAGCCGTAGAGGCGTTGAGTGGTAAAGAAGAGGCGTTGAGCGGTAAAGAAGAGGCAGAGCTATTACTGGCTCTGCCTCTTCTTTTCGTCAGTGGCGAATAGGGGCCGAGCCGCATGGCGCACAGACTCAGAAGCTTATGGCGTGAGATACAGCTTCACCCCAGAGGTGGATGTCCCCTGTGTCTGTGTCTTCCCCTGTGTCTGTGCTGCCGATGCCAGATGGAACTTCGTTCAGCCTGGCTTCAGGTATGGCGTGCTATCTTGCATTATGTAGGCTCTGCCTTTTTGAGGGTTAACCATGCGCCACTATCACTATATGCTTGTCGCTGCAGGAACCTTGTTCTTGTCTGCCTGTGCCAGCACACCTCCTCATTTTTCATCTCCACTCGATGCGTTTACCCCCAGTAAAGCCAATCCCAACCAGTTGGTTTATAAGGAAGCGGGCGTCGATCTGAAAAAATATCATGCCGTGATGCTTGAGCCTCTGCTCTTTGCCAAGCGGGAAGATAACGGGCAGATGGTTTTCCTCTCGGCGGGCACCCAGAACGACATCAACACCTACTATCAGCAGCAGCTGCGCCGTGAGCTTGCCCAAAACGGTGTTACCGTGAGTGATAAGCCTGGTGAGGGCATTGCCACCATTCAAGCGGCCGTCACCGGGTTGGATCTGCAGAGTCCGGATCTGAAAGTTCGGGATCTGCTGCCCACCAAACTTGCCATCGATGTGACCAAGAGTGTCATTGGCAAGGAGCCCTATCTGCTGAACGTCTCCAGCATGACGCAACTGGTTGATTCGCAGAGCGGCAAGCTGCTGGTCCGTGCCATGAATATGCGTAAGGATAAGGAGAAAGTGACCAAGGATCAGACCCTGACGTTAGAGGATATCAAAGCCTTGATTGACGACTGGTGCCAAGTCACCGCCAAGCAGCTGGCGACCCATATCACCCTCAGCCCCCATTGAGGCTAGCCAAGAGGTCATCGGAATTTTGCTAATAAGCTAGCAGTAACGATAAAACCAAGGGAGAGCCAGCACAGGCTCTCCCTTGGTTTTATCGGATAGCGGCACTAACTATCGGGTCAGGTCGAGGTGATAGGGTGAGGCCCAAGCCACTGCCCTGCGCTATAGCGGCAGGTCAGTGCCGTAGCATTGGCAAGCGGCATAGTATGTTCAAGCTGCTGGAATGCGTGCATGGCATGAGAGTCTACCCATTCGGCGCTATACAGAGGGTGATTGAAGAGTGACGGGCAGTGTAGCAACCCCCAGCGCACAGCCTGCATAAACTGGCCATGACCAAATAGCACTACGTGGGCATCGGCGGGGAGGGACTGGTTGGTAATACGCTGCAAACAGTGGTGGACCCGAGCTAAGAGTTGCCGGAATGATTCGGCTCCGGGGCCATCTACCGCGTCTGGATCGGCGTTTTGCCAGTAGGCTTGAACCATGGGGCGTCTCTCTGCGGCTGTGGTATTGGCGCAGCGTGCCGGAGATAGATAGGTGAACTCCTGTACCGGCCAGATTTGGCAAGGAGCCTGTGGATAGCGCCTACAGGTCGGCTCGGCACTCTGCCTTGCGCGTAGGAAAGGGGAACAGATGATGAGCGCCGGTTCGGTCGTGATCCCGAGTGCCAGTGCTGCCGCTTGTTCATGCCCCTGTTTGGTCAACGGTATGGTGGCCGGATCGGCCGTTGTTTCCCCCGCATTAGCTGCACTTTGTCCATGTCGATAGAGAGTTAGGGTGAGCATATAGGTGCCTTTGGTCGCTCTGCGTCTGCGCTCAGGTTGTGGCCTACAATACCATGCCTGGCGAGTTTCTGAGTCTCGTTCACTCGTCATCGCCAGGGGGCGCCTAGCTCTATCCCCCCGTGATGGCCGACATCGAAGAGGACATCCACCCAGTATCGAGTTGAAGGGCATAGCTTCGTACAGAGCTTCGTACAGAGCTTCGTACAGAGCTTCGTACAGAGCTTCGTACAGAGCTTCGTACAAGAGCTTCGTACAGGACGTCGTACAGGACACCCACCCGGTGGGGGGATTTGAAGGAGGCTCTCCCTGCTCTATTTGCTTTGTCTTGATCCTGACAATGTTGAGCTCTCCGCAAGCTTTTTGCTTCCTCATGTAGTGGCCTAATCATGCCCGCCAATGGCCATAAAGGTGCAGGTGCGTCATGGCATAGAACTTGATGAGGCATGGGTTAGACGACAATCAAGAGAGAGGCGAGGTTATGATCAGTGACAGCATAGTGGAAGCCATAGCGGCAGCAGTGGCCAAGTCCGGGTTTGGCAAGGCAGCGCGGGCCGCCGTGCAGCAGGAGTTTGCCGATATCAAATTGACCTACTGTTTGCTGGACGAGATGGGCCCCAAGGATCCGTTTCGGGAGTATGAGGGCTTTAGCCTGTTTCTGGTGGGCGACAGCGCCCATTGCCTGTCGCTGACCTCCAGCCTGGAGGATGCCACCGGCGTGGTGATCGCCGAGGAGTGAGCGGAATATAGCTACTCCTCAGCTAAGCAATATGCCGCCGGAAGAGGCGCAGGGCCAGTGACAGGGTACAGAGGGAAAAGAGCAGCAGGGGCCAGAGCTGGGGCCAGCATTGGGCCAGATCAAAGCCTTTGAGAAAGACTCCCTTGAGCAGCAGGATAAAGTAGGTGAGGGGGTTGATATGGGCCAGCAGCTGGAAGAGCAGCGGCATATTCTCTATGGGGGAGACATATCCGGAGAGGTTCACCGCCGGAACCATAAAGCAGAAGACCCCCAGAAACGCCTGCTGCTGGTTGGTACAGAGCGACGAGATAAAGAGGCCGATCCCCGCCAGCGCCAGGCCGTAGGCCAGCATGCCGCAGATAAGGGCCGGCAGCGAGCCGGTAAAGGGGACGCCATAGAGATAGTGGGCCACCAGGGCGATAAAGCCCCCCTGCAAGAAGGCCACCAGCATACCGGGGATCGCCTTGCCCGCCATGATATAGGCCGGTGTGAGGGGGGAAACCAGTAGCTGATCGAAGGTGCCCTCCTCGCGCTCCCGCGCCACCGACAGGGCGGTGACAATCAGGCAACCTATGGTGGTGATGATGGCCACCAGACTCGGCAGTACATGCCACTTGAATTCCAGATTGGGGTTGTAGAGGTTGCGTACCAGCAAGGTGGCGGGCGGCTCGCCGACCGTCTCTTTTTGATAGCGCTCTATGATCTGGCTGGCATAACCGGCGGCAATCTGGCCGCTGTTGGAGCGGCGGCCATCCACAATCAGTTGTATGGCAGTGGGTTGCCCCAGCAACAGGCGGCGGGAAAAATCCGCCGGAATATGCACCGCCAGCAGCACCTGCTGATCATCGATGACCCGCTGCAGCGCCCCGGCATCATGCAGGCTATGGATCTGGCTAAAGGCGCTGGCCCGACTCAGGCGCGAAACCAGCTCTATGCTCTGGGCCGAGCCATCCTCATCGTAGATGGCCAGGGCACTGTTGCGCACCTCCAGGGTGGCGGCAAAGGGGAAGAGGGCGGTCTGCAGGATCACCGGCATGATGAGCAGCATGCGCCCCTGCCGGTTATTGAGCAGGGCCTGCAACTCTTTGCGAACAAGGCAGAGCAATCGATAGAGCATGGCGTTAGTCCAGAGTGCGTCGGGTCTTGAGGGCGGTCAGCCCCAGCCAGAAGATGCAAAGCAGCAGCAAAAACAGCATGTTGGGGCCCAGCAGTTGGGGCAGTGTGCCCGCCTGGAACAGGGTCTGCAGCGAGCTGGCGTAGTAGCGGGCCGGAATGATATGGGTGAGCCACTGCAGGGGCTGCGGCATGCTGGCGATCTCGAATACAAAGCCCGAGAGCATCATGGCCGGTAGGAAGGCCGCCGTCAGTGCTGCCTGGGCGGCATTGAACTGGTTGCGCATGACGGTGGAGAGAAACAGTCCCATGCCCAGGGCACAGCCCAGAAACAGGCTGGAGACCACGAACAGTGCCAGCAACGAGCCGCGAAATGGCACGTCCATGATATAGACGGCCACCAGCAGGCAGATCCAGGAGGCGAGCATGCCTAGCACATAGTAGGGGAGGATCTTGGAGAGCAGCAGCTCGGCGCGGGTCACCGGCGTGGCCAGCAGTGCCTCCATGGTGCCGCGCTCCCACTCCCGCGCCACCACCAGCGAGGTGAGCAGGGCGCCTATGATGGTCATCACCACGGCGATGGAGCCCGGCACCAGAAAGTTGCGGCTGATATTGCTCTGGTTAAACCAGCTGCGGGTGAGGATCTGGATGCGCTCTTGCGGTGGCTGGGCCTGCTCCAGGCCATTGGCCCGTCGCCAGTTATCCCAGATCCCCTGCACATAGGAGGCGACAAACTGGGCGGTATTGGGCTCGGCACCATCCACCAGCACTTGCAAGGTGGCGGCATGGCGCCCCTGGGCCCACTTGGCGGAGAAGTCGTTGGGAATGATGACGATACCCCGCAGCTTACCCGCCGCCAGTTGTTCCATCAGCTCGGAGCGGGAGCTCCCGCTCTGGATGGTAAAGATGGTACTGGCCCGCAGCGCCTGCTCGAAGCCGATGGCTGGCGCCCCGCTCTCCTGACGCAGCAACCCCAGACGCAGGTGGTTGGCATCCAGATTGATGGCATAGCCCAGCACAAAGAGCAGCAGCACCGGCATGATAAAGGCGATGAGTATGCTGCTCGGGTCGCGCCAGATCTGGTAGCTCTCCTTGCGGCACAGGGCCCAGAGGCGGCGCAGGGATAATCCCCCGACGCGTGCTCCACTCATAGATCCGCCTCCTCGACCAGCCGGATAAAGGCATCTTCCATGGTGGGGTTGGGCAGGGTGGCACTGGCCACGCTCTGCTTGAGCGCATCCGGCGTACCCAGCGCCAGGGTGCGGCCACGGTAGATGAGGGCCACCCGATCGCAATATTCGGCCTCATCCATGAAATGGGTGGTGACCATGATGGTGACTCCCTTGTCGGCCAGGCCGTTGATATGGCTCCAGAACTCGCGGCGTGTTACCGGATCCACCCCCGAGGTGGGCTCATCCAAAAAGAGCACGGGCGGCTCATGCATCACGGCGCAGGCCAGTGCCAGCCGCTGCTTGTAACCCAGCGGCAGTGAGTCGGCCAACGCATCCAGATAGGGGGCAAGATCGAAGGTGGCGACCATCTGGGCCATTTTCTCTTGTTGCCGCTTACCCTGCAGGCCATAGATGCCGGAGAAAAACTGCAGATTCTGTGCCACGGTAAGCTGGGCATAGAGGGCGAATTTCTGCGCCATATAGCCCAGCTGCTGCCTTGCCTGTGAGGGGCTCTTCTTCAGGCTGTAACCCATCACCAGTGCCTGTCCCTGGGTGGGTTTGAGCAGGCCGCACTCCATCTTGAAGGTGGTGGATTTACCGGCGCCGTTAGGCCCCAGCAGGCCGAAGATCTCGCCGCGCTGCACGCTAAAGCTCACCTGATCGGTAGCGGTGAAGTCACCGAAGCGCTTGGTCAGTTGCTGGGCTTCAATGACAGGCGCTGAGTCTGACGGGCTGCTTGCCTGCAGATCCGGCATTAACCGGGCGAGTTCGGAGTCGCCTCCCGGGCCGCCGCCTAACAGGCTGATAAAGGCATCCTCCAGTCGCGGCTCGGCGCTCCGGTAGGCCGCCGCCGCGCCAGCCTGCAGGGCCGCCAGATCCGGACATAGGGCTCCTTCACGCAGCACCAGCCGGATCTCCTGACCCTGGATCACGCCATCCATCACCTCGGGCAGTCGCAGGGCCCGTTGCAGCAGGGGGCGGCGCGCCACATCGATATGGGTGATGTTCCAGCAGCGCCCCTGCATGGGGGCCTTGATGGCCTCCGGTGTGCCGTCGGCCAGCAGTCGCCCCTTATCCAGCAGTAGCACCTGGTCGCACAGCTCCGCCTCATCCAGATAGGCGGTGCTCCAGAGTACCGTCATCCCTTCACGGGTAAGCTCGCGCACCATCTTCCACAGCTCGCGCCGCGAGAGAGGGTCCACCCCGACGCCAGGCTCATCCAGCAGCAGGATCTGCGGCCGACCCAGCAGGGTGCAGGCCAGCCCCAGTTTCTGTTTCATGCCGCCGGAGAGCTTGCCTGCATAGCGTTCGGTAAAGCGGGCGAGATCGGTAAAGGTGAGCAACCGCTCGAGCCGCTCCTTGCGCTCCTGGCCCAGCACCTGACGCAGATCGGCATAGAGGGCGAGGTTTTCGGCCACGGTGAGATCTTCATAGAGACCAAATTTTTGCGGCATATAGCCGACATACTCATGCAGGGTAGCGCTGCCGCTGGCGGGATCCAGCCCGGCCACCGACAAGCTGCCCGAGCTGGGGCGCAACAGGCCACAGAGCAGGCGCAGTAGTGTGGTCTTGCCCGCGCCATCGGGCCCCACCACTCCTGTGATGGTGCCGCGCCGGACCTGCAACGAGAGATCGGCCAGCGCAGGTGCAGCCGTCCCGGCAAATTGCTTGCTGAGCTGGCTCACCCTGATGGCGGCATCCGGCGCCTGGGTTGTCATGGCGCGACCCGTACCGTGATGGGCATGCCCTGGCGCAGCCGGGCGTCGGCATCCTCGACTACCACGCGGATACGGTAGACCAGCGAGGTGCGCAGATCGCGGGTTTCCACCGGCTTGGGGGTAAACTCGGCGTTGGGCGAGACAAAGCCCACCACGCCGTGATAGGGCTGGTCGGGGCGGCTGTCGCTCCAGAGCGTCACCTTCTGACCGGCGGGGAATTGTCCCAGCTGTGGCTCGGCCACATAGGCGCGCACCCAGACAGGTGTGGTCAGTGACAGGGTAAAGGCGGGGGTGCCGCTTTGTACCATCTCCCCCGGCTCTACGGCACGGGTGAGTATGATGCCATCACTGGGCGCCTTGAGCCGGGCATCGGTGAGCGCCAACTGAGCCGAGGCGAGGGCAGCGTGGGCCTGGGCCAGATTGGCATCCGACTCGGCCAGCTCCTGGGCACGGAAACCGGAGTGCATCTTCTGCGACTCGGCTTGGGCCACCTTCAGTTGGGCGGCCGCCTGATCCCGCCGCGACAGGGCGCTATCCAGCGCAGTTTGCGTGGTGGCGCCGCTGGGTTTGAGCGCCCGCAACCGTACCAACTGGCGCTCGGCTTCGGTCAATGCAGCTTGGGCGGCTGCCACCTGGGATCTGGCCTGCTGTTGCTCCTCTTGCCGGTAGCCCTGATGCAGCATGGCATTGCGTGCCTGCAGGGCGGCCACATTGGCCTCGGCACTGTGCAGGGCATTGAGCAGTGGCTCCTGATCCAGGGTAGCCAGCAGATCACCGGCCTTGATGCGCGCCCCCTCATCGACGTTCACCTCGGCCAGGCGTCCGGCGACCCGGAACGAGAGGGTCGCCTCGCGGATATCCACGTTGCCATATACTTGTGCCGCCTCCTTCTCTTGCTGGCCAATCTGGCCGGTGAGATAGAGTGCCAGCAGGGTGGCTGCACCCAGGATCAGTGGCACTATCACCTTCTTATTCATGAGATTCTCCATCTTGAGGGGTGAGCGGCGGGAGGGCACGGATGCCCTGCAGTGCCCAGTGCAGACGCTGGCGGGCCGCATCGGCATCGGCCATTTTCTGGATGAGGGGACCAGCCTGAGGCGGCAGCCAGTGGCACGCCTGAAGCGGTCCGGCAGCCAACAACAGCGGGCCACCCAGGGTCGACATGATAAAGAGCAACTGGTGGCGGGGCTCGGCCGCCTGCAGATCCCCCTCGGCCTGGGCGGTGGCAATCAGCTCCAGCAACAGCTTGGGATGCCGCCCTGGCAGACTCAGGGCAAAACGCTGGGCGGCGGGCTCTCCGGCCAGGGCATCGGCCAGCAGATGGCTGATGAGCGTGGCATTGTCGGCCACCAGGGTGACAATTTGCTCCAGCACCGCCTGCAGACGGGCAAAGGCGCTCTGATGCTCCTGAGCCTGGGTGGTACGGGAGATGGCGGCAAACATGGGGGCATACCAGAGCTCCACCAGCTCATCGAGAAACCGCTCCCGATTGCCGAAGTGGTAGACAAAACTCCCCAGATTGACCCCGGCACTGGCCGCCAACTCGCGAACCTTGATGCCGCGCAACCCCTTCTCGCGGCATAGCCGCAACCCCTGTTCCAGCAATAGCTGACGTGTCGGATTCTGTGTGTTCATGGTTGTGATTTATACGTGTGTATAGATTGAGCTTATACGCGTGTATAAAAAAGAGCAAGTCTGAGGATAAGCATATAAATAATCGGCAGATCTACCCCTTTTTCGGGAGGATAAGTGGCTTGATAGCGTGAGGAGCTGGCATGTTATCACTCAATCCTGTGAGCGCATTTTAGGCGCTGGATCGGGTCAGCCTTGTTGTGAAATGAAAGGAGCCAATCACGATTGCGCAAATGATAACTGTTTGCATTTGCGGTCTTAAGATGTAAAATCCCTGTACTTTTTTATGCAGGGTTTCGCTTTATGTCGCTTACTTCCTCCTCCTCTGAGCTCTCTAGCCGCTCAACTCTCCCGTTCTCTCTCTCTCTACTCGCCTTGCTCTGCTCGAGCGCTGCGCAGGCCGAGGAGGCCACTATGGCGCCGGTTGTTGTGGTGGCCGCTGGTGTTCAGGAGTTGCAGTCTGAGTCGAAAGGTTATCAGGCTAAGTCCTCATCAATGGCGACCCAGACCGATACCCCGCTGGTCGAGATACCGCAATCCATCAATGTGGTCAGTGAACAGCAACTGGAGGACAGGCAACCCCAGAGCCTGGACGAGGCGCTGTCGTCGGTGGCCGGTCTCAAACAGAGCAATACCCTGGGTGGCACTCAGGATGCCATTCTCAAGCGCGGCTTTGGTGGCAACCGCGATAACTCCATACTGCGCAACGGTCAGCAGTCGGTGCAGGCACGCAACTTCACCCCGACCACAGAGCGGATCGAGGTGCTCAAGGGGCCAGCCTCACTGTTGTATGGCATTCAGGATCCCGGCGGCGTGATCAACGTGGTGACCAAGAAGCCACAGCAGGAGGCTAACTATCAGGCCTCGAGCTATTTCACCAGCTTTGGCGGTGGTGGTGTGCAGGCGGATCTGACCGGCCCGCTCAACGATAATGGGCTCTCTTACCGGCTGATTGCCGACAAGCAGCAGTACGACTATTGGCGCAATTTCGGCGAGATTGAGCAGGAGGTCGTCGCGCCGTCCATCGCCTGGCAGAACGACACCACCTCGATCCTGCTGGACTATGAGCACATGAACTATGCGGTGCCCTTCGACCGCGGCACCTACATTGACACCAAGACGGGCAAGCCGCTGGCGATCCCCCGTGAGCGTCGGCTCGATGAGACTTACAACATCACCACAGGCCGCTCGGACACCGCCAACCTGCAGTTTTCCCATCAATGGAACCCTAGTTGGTCGCTACACGGTGGTTATGGCTACAGCCGCAACTACTACAACGATGATCAGATGCGGGTCATGTCGTTCAATTCCACCTCCGGGGTGGTCACGCGCCGCGCCGATGCCACCAAGGACGCGTTGCAAGAGGCGCATACCGCAACCCTCTATACGGTGGGCAAGATAGATCAGGGGAGTACCCGGCATGAGGTGGTAGCCGGGGTGCAATACATGCACAACTACCGGACCCTGGGAGATCTCTACCGGGGCAGCAACGACAAGAGCTTCAACATGTACGATCCGGTCTACGGCACCTCGGCCTATCCGAGCACTGTCAGTGCGGCCGACAGCGATCAGACCGACAAATTGCGCACCTCGGCACTCTATCTGCAGGATGCCTGGTCGCTGGATGAGCACTGGATCCTGGTAGTCGGTGGCCGCTACGATCATTTCAATGAGCTGACCGGCAAGGGGCGCCCCTTCAACACCAACAGCCAGGTCAATGACAGCAAGTTTGTCCCCCGCGCTGGCGTCGTCTACCTCATAGATCCGGCGTGGTCGCTCTACTCCAGCTATACCGAGTCGTTCCGTCCCAACACCTCGATTGCCAACGCCATCGGCGATCTGCCGCCAGAAGAGGGCAAGTCCTGGGAGCTGGGTAGCAAGTGGCAGGGGGAGGGGCTGACCTCGACGCTGGCGCTGTTCAACATAGATAAGAAGAATGTGTTGACCAGCGAGACCGACAGCACCACAGGGGACACCCTCTACCGGGTGGCGGGGCGAGTTCGCTCGCGCGGTCTGGAGGCGGAGCTTAACGGCGATCTGGGTAATAACTGGAGCGGCTATGCCAGCTACGCCTATACCGATGCCGAGGTACTGGAAGATCCGCTGCTGGCGGGCACCCCGGTGGATGGTGTGCCCGAGCATATGGCATCCCTGGGCTTGGTTCACCAGTGGGATCAGGTATGGGGGGGGAGAGTTCGGGCCGGGGCGTTCAGCCGTTACACCGGCACCTGGTTCATCGGTAACACCAAGGGCACCCAGTATGCGCTGCCGGCCAGCATGGTGTATGACAGCATGGTCTCCTATGACCGCAAGCTCGGCGCTTACGATCTCAAGGTGCAGTTCAACGTCAAGAACCTGTTTGATGAGACCTACTACACCTCCGGGGTCAGCAATGCCAATGCGCCTATCCTGGCACTCGGCGAGCCTCGACAGTTCCTGCTGACGACCACGGTCGGATTCTGAGCTGATGTTCGTTAGCCTGCCGTTGCGCTTGGGTCTATTGCTCGGGCTGGCGATGCTCGCCAGCCTGCTGCTGGGCTATCGTGCCGTGTCACCGGCGGATCTGCTGAGCTGGAGTCAGGATCCGCTGCTGCGCCATCTGCTGCTTGAGTATCGTTTGCCGCGGATGCTGATCGCACCGCTGTGCGGGGCGGCCCTGGCGGTATCCGGTTGCCTGCTGCAGAGTCTCACCCGCAATCCGTTGGCGGCACCGGATGTGCTCGGCGTCAATGCGGCGGCAGCGTTCAGCGTGGTGCTGGCGCTGTTTCTGCTTCCGGATCTGGGGCTGGGCTGGCTGAATCTGCTGGCCTTGGTCGCCGTGTTGGCCATGACTCAACTCTTGCTGGGGTTGCTGCGCCGGGGTGATCAGCGCCAGAGTCTGTTGCGCCTGCCTCTGTTGGGAAGTGTGCTGGCGATGCTCTTTGCGGCGCTGACCCAGACCCTGATCACCCTGGATCCCTCCACTCAGGATCAGGCGTTGAGCTGGCTGACCGGCAACATCGCCGGGCGCAGCCTGACACAGCTGCTGGCGGCCTTGCCCTGGTTGCTGCTGGCCGGTATCGGTTTGTGGCGGCTGTGGGGGCGACTGGATCTCTTCTATCTGGGCGATGCCCAGATCCGCACCCTGGGGCAGGATCCGGAGGCGCTACGCCGCCAGGGTGTGCTGGTGGCGAGCCTGCTGGTGGCGCCGGTCGTCGGTCTCATTGGCCCCATAGGTTTCATCGGCTTATTGGTGCCGCGCATGGCACGGCGCCTGTGTGCCTCGGGTCATCGCCACTGGCTACCCTTGGCCGCTTTGCTGGGCGCCCTATTGCTGACGCTGGCCGATCTGCTGGCGCGCTTTGTGTGGTACCCCGAGGACATTCCGGCCGGCGTGGTTACCGCTCTGTTCGGCGGCCCCCTCTTCTTGTATCTGCTTTATCGTCTACGGGGGCAAACCTATGCATAACAACACCTTGCATAACGACACCCCGTGGCGCCTGGCCGAGATCAGCCTGTTATTCCCCTTTGGTGCGCTGCGCCGCCTGGGCTTGTTGCTGCTGGTATTGGCACTGCTGAGTATTCTGGCGCTGGCCTTAGGGCCGCTGCGGATCCCTCTGTCGGATCTGGCAGCCCCCTCGGCGCTGCAACACTTTGTGCTGCTTGAGCTGCGCGGGCCGCGGCTGCTGCTGGGCCTCGTCGTCGGAGCCAGCCTGGCGGTGGCGGGATTTGTGCTGCAGAGCCTGACGCGGGTGTCGATTGCCGCACCTTCCGTGCTGGGGCTGGCCGATGGCGCCGGGCTGGGGGTCGTGCTGGTGCTGTTTGCCGGTGATGCACTGCTGGCCGGGCGTTTGCTGACTCCGCAGGGCATGGCACTGGCCGCCTTGGCTGGCGCCCTGGTGGTGTTGACCTTGCTGCGTGGCTTGAATCGCCGAGATGGCAATCTGGAGAAGATGGTGTTTGCCGGTCTGGTTCTGGCGGCCATCTGCAAGGCGCTGGTCAGCCTGCTGCTGTTGCTCAGCCAAAGTGACATGGCGATGCAGGCCCAGATTTGGCTGATTGGCTCGCTGGCCCAGGCCACGCCGGCGCTCAACCACTGGCTGCTGGCCGCATTTGTGCTGCTCTTTGTGTTGACGCTGCTCAACTACCGCTCGCTGGCACTCTATCGCCTCTCCGATGAGGTAATGTTGAGCCTGGGGCAACCGGCCGCCATCAGCCAGCGCTGGCTCTATCTGCTGGCCGCCGGACTCACGGCAGTGGCGGTGGCCGGGGCCGGGCAGGTGGGCTTTGTCGGCCTGGTGGTGCCCCATCTCATCCGCTGGCTCTGCCCGCGTGGCGTACCGGCCCAGTTGATCGGCAATGCCTGCGGTGGGGCCTTGCTGGTGGTCGGCGCCGATCTGCTGGCGCGCAATTTGTTCACCCCCTACGAGCTGCCGGTGGGGATCTTCACCGCCCTCATCGGTGTGCCCTGTTTCCTCTGGCTCTATGGGCGCGGAGGTCGACCATGAACGACACGCTGTCCACCCGATGCTGGGCCCAGTTGGCTCGTCTGCTGCGTCTTGGTCTGTTGGCCATGCTGCTGCCGAGCTCGCTGCAGGCCACGCCTCACTCCACCACACTGCACTCCACCACACTGCACTCCACCACACCGCATTCCGCCACACCGAACTCCGCTGCGCCTTTGCCTGTTACGCCCTTGCGCGTCGTCACGCTGAGCAATGACAGCACCGAAGCCCTGCTGGCGTTGGGGTTGCAACCGGTAGGGGCCACGCGTTCGCTAAATGGCAACCCCTGGTATCCGCATATTGCGCCCCAGATGCAAGGCGTGACGGTGGTGGGGCTGGAGAATGCCCCCAATCTGGAGCTGATTGCCAGCCTGCAGCCGGATCTCATCCTCGGCAACCGACAGCAGTCGGCGCGGCTGCTCTCGACGCTGGAGCGCATCGCGCCGACCGTGCTGGTCCGCGATAGCCGCAAGGGGTGGCAGCAGAATTTTCTGACCTTCAGCCGCGCGCTGGGGCAAGCGCAGGCGCAGGCGGCAGAGGCGCGGCTGGCGCAACTGCAGGAGCAGATCCAGTGTCTCAGGCAGGCACTGCAGCAGCAGCCGCTGCGTCGGGTCAGCGTGTTGCGCTTTAATCCCGGCCAGGTGCGCCTCTACCAGTTGGACTCCTTTAGCGGTGAGCTGTTCGCGGCGCTCGGCTTGACGCGCCCGCCCAATCAGAACGTGCACGCCTATGGCGTCAACAACTTCAGTCGGGAGCGTATCGCCGAGCTCGATGCCGATCGGCTGTTCTACTTCACCTATGGTGCCCGTCGCCAACAGAGCACCTTGCAATACCGCGAGGCCTTTATGAGCGACCCGGCGTGGCAGCAGTTAGCTGTGGTGCGCCACGGCCAGGTGCGCAGCCTGGATGATGTGATCTGGAATACCGCCAACGGCATTCTGGCCGCCGAGGTGGCGCTTTCGCAAATCCCGAGTCTGTTCTCGCTACCTGTTTCAGAAGGAGAAACCCTGTGCCGCTAATCTGTGAGGCGTTGACCCTGGGGTACGACGCCACCCCAGTGCTGAGCCAGTTCTCGCTGGCCATGCCCCGAGGCCAGCTGACGGTCTTGCTGGGCGCCAACGGCTGTGGCAAGTCGACGCTGCTCAAGGCGCTGGCGGGGCAGATCCCGCCGCAGTCGGGCGCCATCCTCCTCGAGCAACGCCCTTTGGTCGATTGGCCAGCTGCGGAGCGGGCGCGGCGGCTGGCCTATCTGCCCCAGTATCCCGAGCTGTTTGCCGATCTGAGTGTGTTTGATCTGGTGCGCTACGGGCGCTATCCCCATCAGGGTTTGCTGCGCCAGTGGCAAGCCGAAGATGAACAAGCCGTGCAGCGCGCCTTGAGCCAGACCGGGCTGCTGGCGTTGAGCGGCCGCCGCCTGTCGTCGCTCTCCGGCGGCCAGCAGCAACGGGCCTGGATCGCCATGGTACTGGCCCAGGAGGCCGATGTGCTGCTGCTCGATGAGCCCATCAACCACCTGGATCTGAATCATCAGGTCGAGATCATGGATCTGCTGATTGACCTGCGGCTGCAGGGCAAGACGCTGGTGGTGGTGCTGCACGATCTGAATCTGGCCAGCCGCTATGCCGACCAGCTGGTGCTGTTGCATCAGGGACGGATCCTGCAACAGGGCTCGGCCTGTGAGGTGCTGCAGGCTGCCGCCATTGAACAGGCCTATGGCCAGCCCGTTGCCGTAGTGCCTGACCCTATCTTCGGTACCCCCTGGGTGATCCCCACAGGACGGCATGGCATGCGGCCATCCGGGGGGGGGAGTCTGTGTCACATCAAGCGAAACTTTAACGCGACCTACCTGGGTGCCCTGACGAGTCGGCACACGGCGGTCGAGTCCGCGCAGGAGGAGAGATAGCTCGCTGGCAAGGGCATGAGTGCGGTGACGAACAGACGGCGAGGAGTATGACGCGGAGATTGTGAGTCTGAGCGTTCCGATCGCGTCGTGGAGTTGATGGCCAAGCCCATTTTCTCGACGACCTATTCCACCGCTGGCTTAGAGTCGGCACTTGATAGGACACACATTATGTTACGCAGTCAAACTGATATCGAGAACCTCGCAATCCATGCCACTGATGGGCCGATCGGTCTCGTAAAAGACCTCTATTTTGATGATGATGCCTGGGCCATTCGCTACCTGGTCGTGGATGCGGGCTCTTGGCTGAGCAGCCGCAAGGTATTGATTTCGCCGATTTCGTTCCAAAAACCCAACTGGGATGACAAGACGCTACCCGTGTCACTCACCCAGGATCAGGTCAAGAACAGCCCCGATTTCGACAGCGATAAGCCGGTCTCGCGGCAGAATGAAGAACAATATATGAAGTATTACGGCTATCCGCTGTACTGGGGGGGGCTGGTATGTGGGGTTGGGGTCTCTATCCCTATTCTATGGTCCCGGGCTCGCCCGGTTACCCACTGGAAGCAGAGCCTAAAGGCATGCCCCATTCCCGGGCCGAACGAACAGCCCAACGGAATCACGATGATCCGCACCTGCGTAGTTGCCATGAAGTGAAGGGCTATAATCTTCTGGCAAGCAATGGCGAGCTTGGACATATTGCGGGTTATCTGATTGATGACGAAACCTGGGCTATACGCTACTTGATTGTTGATACCAGCAACTGGTGGCTTGGGCACAAGGTGTTGATCGCTCCGGAATGGATCACTGGAGTGCTTTGGTCTGATGAAACCGTCTCGGTCGAGTTGACTCGTGAAGCGGTGCAAGATTCGCCTGTCTATGACCCCACGGTGGCATTGAGTCGGGAATTTGAACTGCGACTCTATCAGCACTACGCTCGTGCCGGTTATTGGGTGCATGGTGCTGATGATGTGGCGGTGGACGATGTGACCTAAGCCTGCTCGCATCGCGAGCTGTTTACTTCTGCTTGGCTGCCCATCACCACAGAGCAACGAGGCTAGCATCGTTTAGCGCCTGCTCTACACACAGATGAACTCTGGCTAGCAAACCGACGAGGCTCCCTCTTTAACGGGAGCCTCGTTCATTGCTGCGCACAACATGATGAGATCCCGCCTTCTTCATTGACGACCCAGTAGACCGTTATGCAGCAAGCCCTCTGCTCGTGTATGGGATAGCGCCCACTCTGCTGATAGAAAACTGATGGCCATCCTGGATGAGATAAACCAGCTGGGCCTTGGCCATATAGATTTTGCCGCCAAGGGGCTGGACGCCTCCGAGCGGATGATGAAGCAGGAGTACTCAGCCCCCAAGAGCTGACTCTTATACACAAGTCCCATGCTGTTAATGGCATGTGGCGGGAGGGATCTCTTTTCCATGGGGACAGAGGGAGAAAAAGCACTCTCCCTCCCCTTTTTTTCAAGGGGAGGGTCGGGGTGGGGTTGGCTTTTTACCTCGGCAACCGATGAAACATCCTGGTCATCTGGCAACCACAGCCAACCAGGCGGGTCAGCTTGCAATCCTGGCCAGAAAAGGACATCCATCTTAAGCGGGCGTACAGCAATCCTGGGTGGATGTCCTTTTCAGCTAGGACAGCCTGGGGCGCACCCATAACAGCGACGGCACCCGCTGCCGTGGCGGCGACAGCAAACCGCCGTCACTGCTGGAGCCGAAAAAAGAGCCCCGGTAGGTACGAATAGTGAAGCGTATTCGTACGCATGGAACCTCACCAAAGGACAGCCATCTATCCCGTCATCGGCTGGTGCTGAGCCTGCGAAGCCCAGCGTTTACCACGTGGTATTCTCGTTATCCCTGAGCCGTAGAAGAGCAAGAAACATCATCCTGACGCGCAGTTCGACAAGCTGCGAACGGGGCGCAGGCTCACAGATCGCCCATATTTACTTTAACTCCGTTCGCCCTGAGCTTGTCGAATGGGGAGGTAAATCCTTTAAAATCAGGCAATTACCATTGTAGGTGCGAATAGCGAAGCGTATTCGTACGCATGAATAACCAAAGGACAGCCACCTATCCCATTTACAACACAGAGACGCCTTGCGCAGTTCTCCCTCCCCTTTTTTCAAGGGGAGGGTCGGGGTGGGGTTGGCTCTTAAACTTGCCTCCGACAGCAGCCGTCGTAGGCTGGTGCTGAGCCTGCGAAGCCCAGCGCTTACCGCGTGGTATTCTCGTTCTCCCTGAGCCATAGAAGGGCAAGTAACATCATCCTGACGCGCAGTTCGACAAGCTGCGAACGGGGCGCAGGCTCACAGATCGCCCATATTTACTTTAACTCCGTTCGCCCTGAGCTTGTCGAATGGGAAGGTAAATTCTTTAAAATCAGGTAATTACCATTGTAGGTGCGAATAGCGAAGCGTATTCGTACGCATGGGGTAGCAAGGAGGTCTAGCGTGTTCGCAAGGAGTCGCTGCTCGTGATGGTGTTGGTTGGAGTTACCCGGCGACAACGCCTCAAACAACACTAGTGCCTAAGCTCAAATTTATCGGTAAAAGCAGTGGTTATGCCAGTTGACGGTGATATAGTCTTTGTGTGGTGCCTAATGGCCCTCATCTGTCAACTGTAATCGAATCCAAAAACACTAATAAAAGCATGGCGATATGAACACAATCACACTCCGGCAGGGACTGGGTGCCCTGGCCAAGCCATATTCAAAGATTCTTCTTCTTGCTTTACTGGTCGCTGCAGGCCCAGTTTTGGCGACGTCAAAAACGACGAATCACCACACTACTTCACATAAAAAAAGCACGCACTACACAGTGAATAATGATGTAACGGTGAATACATCCTTGCCAGCTACGGAAAACAAGGCTTCGGGTTATCGCTGCGAGGGCAAACATAAATGCGCTCAGATGGATTCATGCCAGGAGGCCAAGTTCTACCTGGAGCACTGCGGACTATCCCGCCTCGACAGAGACCACGACGGAGTTCCCTGTGAGAGTTTGTGTGAGTAGTAATTATCAAATATGAAGCGAACAATTATTTTTGATGAAATTGAATAGTTACGTTCATTAATGTTTTATATGGTAATAAATATTTCCAGAGCGTTAAATGATAGACGCATCATTAAGTTGCTGTGATGACGTAAATTAATGGATTGAAAGTTATATGGAAAATAATAGAAGGTTTCTTACAGTTGAAAAAAGTGTAGCCTTGATGGCGATTTTTCTGCCCGCACTCTATTTGATAGGTTATTTTTATGAGTCTGGCTATTTATCTGTTTATTCGGTTTCCGCTGACTTCTTTCCGAGAAGTGTCGCAGATTATCTTACGTTGTCCTTTTCTGTTATTTCGAGATCTTTAGTTGATCTATGGCTGTGGGTTACTCGATACTGGTGTTATATTTTTATTTTGCTACCATGTTTGTTTGGGTATTTTCTTATTTCGGTTTTTGGTGCCTATTTATCTAGAAATAGCACTTTTATTAATCGCCATGCTGCTGGGTATTTTAATAGAATTAAAACAACTCGTGGTTTCTGGTTTGTCTTTGTTCCTTTGGGTGTGTCGGTTTTTACCATCTGTTTTTTCCTGTTTCTTCTGCTGTTACTTGTTGGTGTTATATTGGGTGTGTTCTCATTTCATCAATATGGGGTCAATACTGCGAAGGATGAAATAAAGGGTTTTCATGTGTGCTATTTCAAGGATAAAAAGAATAGTCGGAGTGATGTTAAAGCTGGCTCGAATATGCAAAAGTGTATTTATATCTATAGGGACGATACGCCGGTAATGTCTGGGATCCTCATAACAGCAGATGCAACTCATGCTGCGATATGGGATGGTGAGAAATCAGTCATTGTTGAATTATCTGGTAAGCGGCTCGACATTGTCAGACGAGCTTTCTCTGCACATTCTCAAATTTCAGAGACAACAGAACGATAAATGATCTGGCTTATTTAGAATTGCGTCCTCGGGGAGGAGTAATTCGAGATTTATGAGGCCATAACACGAGGATAAAAATGGATTTCTCTGCCTTGTTTGATCCCTTCTTTCAGGTGGTCAAGTGGTTTATTCCGCCCATCTTGCTGATTGCGCTGCTCAAGACGCCCTGGTGCAAAG
>NZ_JBVAYF010000023.1:0-28090 GCF_055413345.1 Pseudaeromonas sp. HNCC25DJ180 | reverse complement strand
TGGGAAATTGATTAGTCCAGGGCTTTTCATTCCAATTGCTGAAGCGAATGGAATAATCCACCACATCACGGAGTATGTATTGAAAACCCTAATGGATGAGGCGAGTGGCTTTTTTGCTCGCTATCCAGGCTTCCATATTGGCATCAACTTTTCCGCCGTTGACCTAGAGTCGAATCGCTCATTGAGGTTGGCAAACAAAACGGCTCATAGAATGCGAGCACAGCCTGGTGATTTAGTAATTGAAGCCACTGAACGTGGTTTTCTAAATAAATCCATAACTAGATCTGTGCTCCATGAACTTCGCCAGGCAGGCATTAGTATTGCCATCGATGATTTTGGGACAGGCTACTCAAGCCTTTCCTACTTGAGCAGCTTTGAGTTGGACTATCTTAAGATAGATAAATCATTTATCGATGCATTGGGGACTGATGCCGTTACGCGTGATGTCGTGCACTGTATTATTGAAATGGCGAAGTCTCTTCAACTACAGATGATTGCCGAGGGGGTAGAGACCGAAGCTCAGGCGAAGTATTTAATTGAACACGGTGTTCAATATGCACAGGGATGGCTATTTGCCAGATCCATGTCGTTGAAAGAACTTGAGCAGAATCTCCGCTCTGGCTCGGATGCAAAATAGGAGCAAGAGCGCAGCTTTTGTCCATCTAAGATAAACGAAAAGGACATCCACCCACCGCAGGGTGGGTGTCCCTTACCCTATTCTGCCCATATACAACAAGGCCTCACATTGCGGTGAGGCCTTGCTATATATGGTGCCCAGACGCGGAATCGAACCACGGACACGCGGAGGTTCAGCGCGGGAATGACCGACTAACCTGCCGCGGCCCACTGCCGGATCTGCTCGAGCGTAGTGGTGGCGCCGCCACAGACAATGATGGCGAGCGACGAATAGGCATTCAGCACTGGGTGCCCATCGTACACCACGGACAGGGCCGCACCGCAGGCGGGCTCGATCAGCACACGGTGATCGGTAAGGAACTGTTCACAAGCTCCCAGCGCCGCGGGATCCGACACCAGCAGGGAGTGGATCGGATGGGATTGAGCCCACGTCAGCGCCTGATCACAGACCCGTCTTGCGCCTAACGAGGTGGCAACACCGCGCACCGCGGCCAACTCCACCGGATGACCGGCCTCTAGAGCGGCATGCAGCGAGGCGGTGCCTTCGGTCTCGACGGCGAGCACGGGGATATCTTGCCAGCCATTGCGATGCAAGCCCTCCACCACACCACAGAGTAAGCCGCCGCCTCCGACCGAGAGCACAACCGCATCGGGTTTATGACCACTACGCGCCATTTCATCGATCATGGTGGCATGCCCCTGCCATAACAGCGGATCATCAAAGGGATGCAGGAAAGCATCACCAGCCCCCAGTAACGATTGGGCATAGGCATTGGCTTCCTGCCAGGAGGCGCCGTGAACGATCACCTCGGCCTGCTCCAACCTCAGCAACTCTTTGGCGCGAGCCGGGGTGGTTTCAGGCACGACGACTGTCACCGGGACTGCCAACTGTCGTCCGGCGTACGCCACGGCAAGGCCTGCATTGCCGCCGGAGGACGAAATAAAGCGCTGGGCACCCCGCGCAAAATAGGTCTCGCAGGCATGGCCAATACCGCGCAGCTTGAAAGAGCCGGAGGGCTGTGCGGACTCGAATTTCAGCCAAATGGAGCGTCCGCTGCGGTCACTCAAGGCGCGAGATTCAACGTATGGGGTTTCAATATGCAGGGGCATCGGCAGGGCTCCGGGGTGATGGGGATGGTTGATGGGTGCAGGCTTGCAGTTCGATCTCGACGTCCAGTCCAAACGCCAGCTGGCAACTGACCACAGAGCGAGCCGGGAATCCCGCCGGGAAATGGCGCTGATACTCCTGATTGAACGCGGCGAAATGGGTCATATCCGAGAGCCAGACCGTGACTTTCACCACCTGCTCCCAGGCTCCGCCGCAGGCGATCAGCGTCTGTTGCAGATTGTTCAGGATCAGGCGGGTTTGGGTGGGAACATCGCCATACTGCGGGCTTCCACTGTCGTCCATCGCCACCTGGCCAGATAGAAACAAAAAACCATTGGCCTCGACCGCTTTGGCAAATGGGAAGGGGAGTTCAGTGGGGTAGCGGATGATGGATTGGCTCATGCTGGATTGACTCATGCTGGGTTACTGGGGCGGTTATCAGGGTGTTCTCTTTCGAGCTGAGTCGTTACCGCTCGGCCGTCTGGGTGGTCGGCGTCGATTTGATTTCATCCAGATAGTTGTAAATGGTGTAGCGGCTGACGCCGAGGGCCGCGGCGGCCTTTTCAATCCCGCCCTTGACGATGAACATGCCCCGTTCATGCATCTGGCGTACGGCGTCAAGCTTCGCCTGCTTCTTCATGGCGCGATTGCTGGAGGAGGTGGTGGTGAGTGCGGACTGGATAATCTCGGCCATCAATAACTCCATATCCGGTTGCTCTATGGTCTTGACCTCGGTGGTGGTGCTGGTGCCGATCAGCTGGTCTAGACAGGCGCGTGCCGCGTGCAGACCGCTGAGATCCACATTGATGCAAAACCCGGCAAAGGGTGTACCGCTACTATCCCGATAGATAGCCGTCGCGCTGTGCAGTACCTCCCCCGATGCGAGTCGGGTTTGATAGTTCTCCAGCACCACGGGATCCGGGCTTGTTGCTTCCCCCGGGGTCTGGACCACCCCATTGAAGCCCAGATCCTGGCTGGGGCCTGCCAGCACAGGGCTGCCGACGACGCGCCCTGTGATATGACCATTGGCGATCGCAACCACCGAGTGCGCCGGGTTGGTGAGGTCGTGCAAGACCACTTCGGTATTCTTGCCGATGATACTGCCGACTGTCTTCACCACGCTGGTCAAGATGGTGAACACCAGTTGCCGCTCGGCATTCAGGGCAAGACGCTTGGCTTCGGGGACTGGATGGTTGTTGTGCATGTGATAAGACTCGGCTGATGGGCGGACTGCGCAGGCGGAATAACGGCAAAATATCAACGTAAAGTTGAAAGATCAACAAAATGTTTATTTTGTATTGGACCGTTCTGGGTGGGGTTCGTGAAGGCCAAGCGAGCTCGAGCTGGCCTTCGGGAAGTCATATCAGTAGGTGCGAGTCGATTGGCCGACCTGGGACATCAACCGCGAAGCGCGGATTTTCAGTTCGGGACCTGCTCTAACTAGGTCGACCGGAAGGCGCCAGATTTTTGCCATGGGTGCCAGACGTGGAATCGAACCACGGATCAGCGGATTTTCAGTCCGGCGCTCTAACTACCGGAAGCTCCCAGATGTCGACCTGCCGCCTATAACAAAAAGGCCCTGCATTGCTGCAGGGCCTTGTGCTGTATGGTGCCCGGACTCGGAATCGAACCAAGGACACGCGGATTTTCAATCCGCTGCTCTACCGACTGAGCTATCCGGGCGTGGCGCGCATTAAACCCGTTTCCGGGGCGCCTTGTCAATCGACTTTTGGCCGTGTGCTGGGCGCTATGTCGGGGAAATGTATGGCCGTATCCTGCTCCTTGTTTGCCGCCTGACTTATGGCGTCCCTGGGGGGATGTTGGCTGGTTAACCGTATCTGTGCTTCCAACCAGCTCTGTGCCTCACTCTCTTGCGTAAAAACCTGGAACGGGAGGTTTGAGCTTTGGTAGATCCGGCTCCAGAAATCACTGACCAGAGCCGAGGCCCGACATTCCCGTAGCAAGATGGCGGTAGCGCAGCGGCCCATGGAAAACTGGGGTTGAATCGTTTGTTGCAAGCGGCGCCCCCCCTCAGGGGTGAGCATGGCATCGTGTTCGACAATCAGCAGCATACCCCAAAGGTGGCCCTCTAATTCGAGCAGATGTTTAGTCATATCCAGGCCGTATTCGGCCACGGCTTCCTGATTCAAGCCTTCTCGTATAGTCAGCCGTACGCCATAAGCGGTGCGTTCGATGGCGTAGTAGCCATGTCTGGATAGCTGCAGCATGAGGGCTCCTTCGCTAGGCGGGCTCTTCTCTTGTCTAGAGTCTAGTCGTTACCCGCCTGGCTGCACTCCTGATCTACCTGACATTTAGCCCAACGGATGAGCCCTTGCTGACCACCATTACCACCATCCCGTTCGGTATCGCGCACCTGGCACTCAGAGAGTGGCACTATCTCTTCACTGCTTTGGCCATAGAGCTTGAGATTGTTGCCGATAAATTGCTGGGCATCTGCCACCTCGACACAGCGGACATTGCCGACCGGCTGCATGAAGCGCTGCAACATGTCATTGCCCAGATAGAGCAAGCCGACAACGACCAGGATCATCACTAAGAGTTTCATGCTCTCTCCTCCTTCCATTGGTTAATTGCTGGCACATCCCAGCGTTTAGGTCATATGAGTCTTTTTATGCGCTGGATGGATTTTAGCCTGTAGGGCGGGGAGAGCAATAGCCAGATTGCATCAGTGGTGAACCCAGTGCGTGCTACCTGAGTTACCGACTCGTGGTGGATTCGGTAAATTCGATGCCAGCATAACGCCAAGCCTGGATCCCTTGCGGCCACCCCTCGCTTGGCCAGCCGCCTTTGCGCAGCAGGGCCGACATAAATTGCTCGGGCGTGGGCAGTTGACGCCAGACGGCGGGCAAGAAGGTCGCGCTATGGGGGCCTGCTTGCAGCACCAATCCATCCTGATGAGGCCGTAGCGCTGAGGCCAGCTCCTGCCGCGTACTGGCGACCAAGGGAGTGAGTGGCCCCAGCAGGGTGATGCTAAAGGTGATCAGTGGCAACTCCTTAGCGGAGAGCGGCGGGAAGCGCGGGTCGGAGAAGGCGGCGGCCGACGCATAAAAGACCACGGCGGCCAATAGTGGACGCTCGGCCTGCAGGGTGCCGATGCAACCCCGTAACTCACCCTGCGCATCGTGCAGGGTGACAAAGCAGGCGCAGGGGGTATCCAGAGGTTGCAGCAGGGAGGCTAGCTCCTTCTGCTCTGCTTGGATATCAGGTTGCCAGTGGCTGGCTATGGTGAGACGCGCCAAGCGCAGCAGGCACTGCTGTTGCTCGGCAGTCAGGGTCGGCAGAGTGGTTGGCTTAGGGGTAGAAGGCGAGTGCGGCATAGCCCACCACTCTGAGTTTGTTGCCCGTGACATCTCCCGAATTGTAATGGCCCAACAGACGAGGGCGCCATTTGTGGCCGGAAGCCAGGTGTAGGGCGGCGTTGATACCATAGTGGCCGCAGGCCTGCTCGCCACTCAAGGGGTGACGCTTATCCAGGGTCAGGATCTGGGTCAGGGTGAAGGTGTCTTGCTCCCTGGCTTCCTGCCAGCTGAGCTCATGGCTTAGATCGCTGCTGACGATAAGCAGGGTGTCGTTGTTGAGCAGTGGGGCCAGCAGTTTGGCCAGTTCTTTGGGCTGACATTTGCCGACCACCAGAGGTAGCAGTTCAAAATAGTCGAGTTGGCGTTGCAGCAGCGGCAGCTGGACTTCAATGGCATGTTCCAGCTCGTGGGCAACTGCCGATTGGCAAACACCGGGTTGCCCCATCAGGGCGGCGATGCCCTCTTGATCGAGTGGCACCAGGCCCAGTGGCGTGGCAAAGCTCTGACATTCGGCGCCGGGTAGCGCGACGCCCTCCAGATAGATCTTGTGAGCCGGGCTCAGGATGATGATCCGGCGGTAGGGATGGCTGGAGAGTTGGCTCACTCCCATGGCAGCCAGTTTACCGGAGTAACCATAACCGGCATGGGGTAGGAGCAGCATACGGGGGGCCTTGTATTCCACCGACGGCTGGGGCAACTGTTCATCCAGCCAGTGATTCAGGGCCTCTTCATCGGCTGGATAAAAGGTGCCTGCCACGGCAGGCGCGCGAATGTTGCTCATTATGCTCCTCGATACCTAAGGGTTAGCCCCATGGTTAACCCTCATTTCATCTCATGCTCTAGTATTATAGTGTGAACTGGGGGTGAAAACATGGCAGAAATTGCAGGAAAGTGTGAGACCCATTACTGGCGCCGACTGGAGGATGGCCGAGTCGAGTGCACCCTGTGTCCTCGTTTGTGTCAGTTGCGCGAGGGCAAGCGAGGTGTCTGCTTTGTTCGGATGGCTGAAGGGGGTGAGATAGTACTCACCACCTATGGGCGTTCCAGCGGTTTTTGTATTGACCCTATCGAGAAGAAGCCGCTGTTTCATTTTTTGCCAGGCACCCCTGTCTTATCGTTTGGCACGGCAGGCTGCAATCTCACCTGCCGCTTCTGTCAAAACTGGGACATCAGCAAGTCCAGGGTGATGGATACCCTTTGTGCCACGGCCACGCCGGAGCAGATTGCCCAAGCTGCCTTGCGCACCGGCTGCCGCAGTGTGGCTTTTACCTACAACGATCCGGTGATCTTCATGGAGTATGCCTTGGATGTGGCCAAGGCTTGTCACCGGGTGGGGGTGCAGACGGTGGCGGTCACGGCGGGTTACATCAATCCTGAGCCCGCCGTGGCGTTTTTTGCGGGCATGGATGCCGCCAACGTGGATTTGAAGGCCTTTAGCGAGCGCTTTTATCACAAGATATGTGGTGGGCATCTGGCGCCCGTGCTCGAGACGTTGCGGTATCTGCACCAGCACACTTCAGTCTGGTTGGAGTTGACGACCCTGCTCATCCCTGGAGAAAACGATAGTGACGAGGAGATACTCGCCATGTGTGACTGGATCGGACGTGAGCTGGGGCCGGATGTGCCGCTGCACTTCACCGCCTTCCACCCGGATTTTCAGCTGTTAGATAAACCCAAGACTCCGCCAGCCACTCTGCGCCATGCTCGCCAGTTGGCGTTGAGCCATGGTCTGCACCATGTCTATACCGGCAATGTGCATGACAGCATGGGGGAAAGCAGTTGGTGTCCCGGTTGTGGAACCCTGTTGATTGAACGAGACTGGTATCAGTTAGGTCAGTGGAGTGTGGTGGAGGGGGCTTGTCCCCAATGTGGCCGCCCTCTGGCCGGGCACTTTGAAGCCCAGCCAGGGCAGTGGGGGCCGCGCCGTTTGCCGATCCAGCTTACTGAATAAGGTTATTCGACAGCGGCTGGGCGGGGAGTCGCTTCCGCTTGCCACAGGCGATAGTTTACGTCCACGCCTTTGGGGGCGTAGATCACCACAGGCAATTTGCTGTTGTAGCGCAACAGGTAGCCATCACCGATTACGGGCACGGCACTGACCTTCTTACTCTGCTGTGGGCAAGCCATCATGGTACTCATGGGGCCCATTACCTTCTCCAGGCTGTAGTAGCTGTAACCCCAACCCTGGAGTGTCTTCTCCTGCAGGTTGCCCCCCAGGCGTTGCCGATTGCAATCTGTCTCCAGCTGTTTACTCACCAGCACCTCGACCTTGCTGCGGCTCTCATCAGCCAGCACTGGCAGGCGGATGACGACGCGTTGTTGGTCTGAGGTGGCGCTCGGGAACATTTTGATGTCATCGGCAGCCGAGGCCTGCAGTGGCAAGCTGGTAGTACTCAAGAGCAGGCTCATAATAGAGAGTTTATGCATGGAAGATCCTTCGTCTGACGAAATGGCACTGGGAACAGTGTAATGCAACGTTGGCGTTGTCGCCTGAATGGGAACTCAACCACTGGCCCATTCGAATATCAAGGGAGGCGCTATTGCTTGGTTAGCACCCAGGGTCGTCCGCCATCGTTACTCAGCAGCAGATACTCCTCACCCAGCAGACGGATCGGACGGCTGCGGTTGAATAGGGTGAGCCAGATATCCCGTACGGCAACCGCATGTTCCTTCAGCACCTTCTGTCCGGCCTCATTCAAGGGGAGGGCCGTGTAGTGATCGGATTTGAGCATGAGAAAGCCATCGCTCAACTGCCAGCTTCCTTGAATGGCGATGTGCAGCTTGGCGGGGCCGCTCTCCTCCATCAGGGTTAGCGTGATATCCATCTGTGTACCATGGTTACTGAGCAGGCGCAGGCGCCCTTGCTCTTGCCAGTAATGGATTCGGGTATTGAGCAACAGGCTGGCCAATTCGGCCTGGTTGTAAGTTTGCCGCTGATAACTCCACATCAGGCCGCTTATACGCTGGCTCAGCCGCAGATCCGAGGGTAGCCAGAGGCTCAACAGCAATGCCAGCGCTGCGCTCAGGGTCAGCAAGGTGGGCAGCCAGTTAGAATGACGCCAATTCATGGACATAACTCCCGCACACTCCCCTGCAGGGTGAAGTTGTCACTCCCCTGCTCGCTTAACCAGACTAAAGACCAATTACCCGCTTGTTGGCTGATGATCAGTTGGCTAGGGGGGGGGAGTGAGTGTTGAGTCCCCCATTGCTGCAGGCAGTGTAGCAAGGCGGGGTTGTGCAGTGGTTGCCATTGTCCCTGTTGCCAACTCAGCAAGGGGTCTTGGGGATGGCGAGCGTTTTGCAGCAAAGTGGTCAGGAGGTAGCCGAGTGCGGCTATCAGCAATACCAGAGCGGCTCCTACCAGGAGTTTGCGTCCACGTGAGGGGGCAAACGCCTCGGCTTCGAGCAGCGCCGTGACTTCGTCATGATCCAGTCTGTGTGTCATTAGCCTGAGCTCAGGTCAGCATCTGGTTGAATTATTGCACTAAAGTATGGAGTAGGGGAAACAGGAACGTCTCTTTTGGCTCAGTTGTCTGTCGCTGTCCATGCGGGTGAGGATGTTGGCGCGGAAAGCCTGGAGTGGGAAGAAGAACCAGCCTGAGTGTTGGGGAAACGGGTAGGCTGGTCTAGGGGGAAGCTGGACTTAGTTAGTCAAGGTGCCCGCGACAATGTCATAAGACTTGACGGTATTACCTTCAAACTTCAGCTCAACAATCTTTTGGGCCTGCTTGGTATCGGCACCCAGGGCACTGGCAACGGCCATGGTGCTGCCTGCTTTCTCATCGACGCTGTTGATATCATATTTCCAGATATCGTTGCCATTCTCTTTGGCCACCGCTTTGGGCTCACCCAGTTTAGCCTTGACCTCTTCCTTGGTGGCGCCAGCTTCTACCTTAGCCTTGAGCAGCTCCATAAGAGCTTGATCTGTGGCGCTGCCGGTTGCCTTGGCAGAGGTCAGGGCGGAGGCTGTTTCGGTGACGGCATCCAGCAGGCCAGCATGGGCCGTGTTTACCAGGGCCAGCAGCAGAGCCGCCGCAAGAGTCATATTTTTCATGAGGAGTGATCCCTAAATGAGGAGTAGATGTATTAGATGCATATGAATACGCTCGGGCAAGGTACAAGAAGTGAACTATGGGGTCAAATTAATTCCAGGGGCGTCGCCCTATCGTTGCGGCACTGCATGGCTCTGGCCGCTGAGGCTGATGCGTTATCTCTCTATGAAGCTTGGTCAGCAAGGACCCGCCTGAGTTCAGCCATTACAGATCATGCCATCTATCAGCTCATAAAATAGGCGAATAACATGAGCAATCGGTAAATTTTTGAAGTCAGTTGTTAATAAGTTGTAGAAAAACGTTACCATTTCAAACTTGACGTGTTGTCTTGTCATCAGGTGATAAAAAAGGGGCCTCAAGGGAGTCGTTAAATGAGAGCAAAGAGATATATCCAAATGGGATGGATGCTAAGTGCCGCAGCTTGGCTATTAAGTGGCTGTAACATGGCGCTACTCGATCCCAAAGGACAGGTGGGGATGGAGCAAAGATCGCTCATCATGACCGCCATCCTGCTGATGTTGATTGTGGTGGTGCCTGTCATCTTGATGACACTCTGGTTTGCCTGGCGTTACCGCGCCTCTAATCAGAGTGCTACCTATACACCGAACTGGGCACACTCCAACAAGATTGAGGCCGTGGTGTGGGGGATCCCCTGCATCATCATTCTCATATTGGGGACACTCACCTGGCGTTCCAGTCATAGCCTGGATCCACGCCAACCGTTGGATCCTCAGGTCAAGCCCCTGGTCATCGAGGCCGTCTCCCTGGATTGGAAGTGGCTGTTCATCTACCCGGAGCAGGGGATAGCCACAGTCAACGAGATCGCGTTCCCGGTCAATGTTCCGCTGCACTTCAAGGTTACGTCGGGTTCGGTGATGAACTCCTTCTTCATCCCTCAGTTGGGCAGCCAGATCTATGCCATGGCTGGCATGCGCAATCAGTTGAATCTGATCGCCAATGAAGTAGGAAGCTACAAGGGGATGTCGGCCAACTTCAGTGGCCAAGGCTTCTCCGGCATGAAGTTTACCGCTCAGGCGACGACGCAGCAGGGGTTCGATCAGTGGTTGGCCAAGGTGAAGTCCTCGACCAATTCGCTGCAGATGGCCGATTACCAAGTATTGGCCAAGCCCAGCCAGTACCAGCCGGTAAGCTACTTCTCGGCGGTGCAGCCGGGTCTGTATGACCAGATAGTGGATCAGTTTATGGGCCAGGGCGCTGACAAGATGCCACGGCATGCTGAGCAGCCGATGGCTGAGCCACATAGTCAGCATGAATCACTCGAACACTCTGACACCAGTGCGGAACATGAGCACATGATGAGCGAAACACCTGGGAATGGGGAATAACTATGCTAGGTAAATTAAGCCTTGAGGCTATCCCGTACCACGAACCCATTATTATGGGTGCGGTCGGAGCCATGATAATGGGTGGCTTGTTGGTGTGCGCAGCGCTCACCTATTTCAAGAAATGGAAGTGGCTCTGGTGTGAGTGGCTCACCTCGGTGGATCACAAGAAGATTGGTGTCATGTACATCATGGTTGCCATGTTGATGCTGCTGCGCGGCTTCGCTGATGCCATCATGATGCGTTTGCAGATGGCGATTGCGTCGACGGGGGCCGAAGGCTTCTTGCCGCCCCATCACTATGATCAGATCTTCACCGCCCATGGGGTCATCATGATCTTCTTCATGGCCATGCCGTTTATGGTGGGGCTGATGAACATAGTGGTGCCCTTGCAGATTGGTGCCCGTGATGTGGCGTTTCCCTTCCTCAACTCCCTGAGCTTCTGGCTGTTTGTGGTAGGGGTGGCGCTGATGAACATTTCGCTGGCGGTAGGGGAGTTTGCCCAAACGGGTTGGCTGGCTTATCCGCCCCTCTCCGGCATCATGTTTAGCCCAGGGGTTGGGGTTGATTACTGGATCTGGAGCCTGCAGATTTCGGGGATAGGTACCCTGCTCACCGGGGTCAACTTCTTCGTCACCATACTCAAGATGCGTGCTCCTGGCATGACTATGATGCGTATGCCGGTCTTTACCTGGACGGCA
Source organism: Pseudaeromonas sp. HNCC25DJ180 (assembly GCF_055413345.1). Taxonomy (NCBI): domain Bacteria; kingdom Pseudomonadati; phylum Pseudomonadota; class Gammaproteobacteria; order Aeromonadales; family Aeromonadaceae; genus Pseudaeromonas; species Pseudaeromonas sp. HNCC25DJ180. The sequence continues at coordinate 16,930 of NZ_JBVAYF010000023.1, read as the reverse complement.
TTTTGCACCAACGTGCTCATCATCATCTCCTTCCCGATCCTGACGGCAACCATAGCCCTGCTGACTCTGGATCGTTATCTCGGTACCCACTTCTTCACCAATGATCTGGGTGGCAACCAGATGATGTATGTGAATCTCATTTGGGCGTGGGGCCATCCCGAGGTCTATATTCTGATCCTGCCCGCTTTCGGCATCTTCTCTGAGGTGGTGGCCACCTTCAGCCAGAAGAAGCTGTTTGGTTATGCCTCCTTGGTCTGGGCGACGGCGGCGATCACCATCCTCTCCTTCATCGTCTGGTTGCACCACTTCTTCACCATGGGGGCCGGCGCCAGCGTCAATGCCTTCTTCGGCATTGCCACCATGATCATCTCGATACCGACCGGGGTGAAGATCTTCAACTGGCTCTTTACCATGTATCGGGGGCGGATACAGTTTACGACGCCTATCCTCTGGACTCTGGGTTTTCTCATCACCTTCTCCATCGGGGGTATGACTGGGGTGCTGCTGGCGGTCCCGGGGGCGGACTTTGTGCTGCACAACAGTCTGTTCCTCATCGCCCACTTCCATAACGTCATCATTGGCGGTGTGGTGTTTGGTTATCTGGCGGGCTTCAACTACTGGTTCCCCAAGGCCATGGGCTTCAAACTGCATGAAGGGCTAGGCAAAACTGCTTTCTGGTTCTGGATCACCGGCTTCTTCTTCGCCTTTATCCCGCTATACATACTGGGGTTCATGGGCTTGACCCGTCGAGTCAGCCAGCAGATCGAGCCGGAATACCAGGCCCTGCTAATGGTCGCAGTAGGCGGCGCCGTGCTCATCATGATTGGCATCATCTGTCAGTTGCTGCAGTTAGCGGTAAGTATCCGCGATCGGGAGAAGAATCGGGATCTGACCGGAGATCCTTGGGGGGGCCGTACTCTGGAGTGGTCTGTCTCCTCGCCGCCACCCTTCTATAACTTTGCTACCGTGCCGGTTGTCACCGATCGGGATGCCTTCTGGGCGATGAAAGAGGCGGGCACGGCCTATCAGCAACCGGCGCATTACCAGCCTATCCATATGCCGAAAAATACTGCCGTTGGGCTCATTATCAGTGCGTTCAGCCTGGTGATGGGCTTTGCTCTGGTGTGGCATATCTGGTGGATGGCTGTGCTGGGGCTGGCTGGTATGGCGGTTACTTATATCAAGCATACCTGCAACGACGACGTGGATTATTACGTGCCGGTCGATGAGGTCGCTCGCATCGAAAACGAACATTTTGCCAATGTACGCAAGGCAGGGGTGAACCATGTCAGCTGAGACTCTACACACCCAGGCGGCCCACGGGGCCGCCGCTCACCAAGAGCATCATCACGACGCTGGCGGTAATGCCATCTTCGGCTTCTGGATCTACCTGATGAACGACTGCATCCTGTTTGCCAGTCTGTTCGCCACCTACGCCGTGCTCTCTGGCAATATTGCCGATGGCCCTTCCGGCAAGGAGATCTTCGAGCTGCCCTATGTGCTCATCGAGACCTTCTGCCTGCTCATCAGCAGTGTGACCTATGGCTTTGCCATGTTGGCCTACTATAAGGGCAACCGCTCCCGGGTCTTGACCTGGCTGGGGATCACCTTCCTGTTTGGCTTGGCGTTTGTCGGGATGGAGATCAATGAGTTTGCCCATCTGCTTGCCGAAGGTTTTGGCCCGGATCGCAGCGCCTTCCTCTCTTCCTTCTTCACTCTGGTGGCGACCCATGGTCTGCATGTTACCTGCGGTCTCATCTGGATGGTGGTCTTGATGCTTCAGGTGATGAAGAAGGGGCTGACCGCGAAGAATGGCACCCGTCTGATGTGCCTGAGCCTGTTCTGGCACTTCCTGGACATTATCTGGATCTGTGTCTTTACCGTGGTCTACCTGATGGGAGTGCTGTCATGAGTGCAATTCACACCAATCCTGCCGGGGCCAGCCACGGCAGTGCCCGCTCTTATCTGGTCGGTTTCATCCTGTCGATCCTCTTGACTGTGATCCCCTTTGCTCTGGTTATGTATCCAGGGCTGGGGCTGTCAGCCGCGACTGTGCTGAATATCATCATCGGCTTGGCTCTGGTGCAGATCCTGGTGCAACTGGGTTTCTTTCTGCACATGAACACCAAGTCAGATGAGGGGTGGAACATGACGGCAGCTATCTTCACTCTGCTTATCATTGCTATTCTGGTGGTCGGGTCCATGTGGATCATGTTCCACCTGAATCACAATATGATGGCCCACTGACGGACGGTCTGGCTATGTTCAAGCGCTATCTGCTCATCACTAAGCCCGGGATCATTGCCGGCAACTTGATCTCTGTGGTGGGAGGCTTTTTCCTGGCGGCCCATGGCCGCCTGGATCTTCCCCTGCTGCTGGCAACGCTGGCGGGTGTCTCCTTGGTGATCGCCTCTGGTTGTGTCTTCAACAACTACATAGACAGAGATATCGATTGTCTGATGGAGCGGACGCGCAACCGGGTGCTGGTGCAGGGGCTTATCTCGCCCCGAGTCAGCCTGGTTTACGCCAGCTTGCTGGGGTTGACGGGGTTGTGGCTGCTGTTGGGGGTGAACAGTTTGGCGGCGCTGCTTGGGGTGGCGGGCTTTGTGGTCTATGTGGGTTTCTACTCCCTCTGGCTTAAGCGCCGTTCCGTGTATGGCACGTTGGTGGGGAGCCTCTCGGGGGCGACCCCGCCGGTGATTGGTTACTGCGCGGTTAGCAATGAGTTTGATGCAGGGGCGCTCATCCTGCTGCTCATCTTCAGCCTGTGGCAGATGCCCCACTCCTATGCCATCGCCATCTTTCGCTTCAAGGATTACCAGGCGGCGGCGATTCCTGTCCTGCCGGTAAGCCGGGGCATAGCGGTGACCAAGGACCATATGCTGGGTTATATAGTGGCATTTGCGGTAGCCGCCTTGTTATTGACCCTGGTGGGTTACGCCGGTTATCACTATCTGGGCGTGGCGGCTGTGGTGAGCCTCATCTGGCTGGTCATGGCTTGCAAGGGGTACAAGGTGGTGGATGATGTGCGCTGGGCTAGACAGCTCTTCATCTTCTCCATAGTTGCCATCACCTGCTTGAGTGTCATGATGTCGGTAGATGGCTTGGCACCCAGCAGTGAGCTGTTCACCTGGAAGATGTGAGTTGCCAAGCGGTATCACTTCTGTTCGAGGCGGCCTGGGCCGCCTCGATTTTTTATGGGCATGTCTAGGGGCCAGGGAATTTCAATATGTCTGAACTCGCGCGTTTTGATCACCAGATGACAGCCGATGAGCGGCGAGCGACCTGGGGCTTGGGGTTACTCTTCTCCCTGCGCATGCTGGGCATGTTTATGGTGCTGCCAGTGCTCACCACCTATGGCATGGCATTGCAGGGCGCAACCCCTAGCTTGATTGGCCTGGCGATCGGCATCTATGGTTTGGCCCAGGCCTTGTGCCAGATCCCCCTCGGGGTTTGGTCGGACCGACTGGGGCGCCTGCCGCTCATAGTGGCGGGCTTGCTGCTCTTTGCCCTGGGCGCTGTGGTGGCCGCGCTCTCTGACTCTATCTGGGGGGTAATACTCGGCCGTGGGCTACAGGGGGCGGGGGCCATCTCAGCCGTGGTGCTGGCGCTGCTTTCCGATCTGACCCGGGAGCAGAATCGCACCAAGGCCATGGCGGTGATCGGCATGAGCTTTGGGATCACCTTCGCTATCGCCATGGTGACAGGGCCACTGCTAGCCCAGCACTTTGGCATTCGCTCCCTGTTCTGGGGGATAGCCCTGCTGGCCGTGCTGGCCATTGGGGTGGTGCTTTGGGTAGTGCCCAGACCCGCTTCGCACCTGCGCAACCGGGAGTCGGCGATTGTCGGGCAGGGGCTGCGCCAGGCGTGGTCAGAGCCCAGGCTGCAGCGGCTCTATTTGGGTATTTTCTCTCTGCACCTGTTGCTGATGATGAGCTTTGTCGCCTTGCCGGATGCCTTGGTTAAGGTCGGTTTGGAGCGGGATCGGCAGTGGCTGGTCTATCTTATCACCCTGCTCATCTCCTTTGTTGCCGTCTTGCCGGGCATCATCTATGCCGAGAAACAGCGGCAGACCCGTCGGGTATTCCTCGGGGCCATCCTGTTGCTCTGTGTCGGTGAGTTGCTGCTATGCGGGGGGGGCCGGGTCAGCTTGCTACTCTTGTTGCTGGGGCTACAGCTCTTCTTCGTGGCGTTCAATTTACTGGAGGCGCTGTTGCCTTCGTTGATTAGCAAGGAGGCGCCAGTCGGCCTCAAGGGGACGGCCATGGGGCTCTACTCTACGGCTCAGTTTCTTGGCGTGGCTTTGGGGGGCATGCTGGGGGGCTGGTTGCTGGAACATATAGCGGTGGGCCAGATCTTCATGCTGGCTGCTCTCCTGGCCGGGTTGTGGTGGTTGCGGGTACGCCAGATGCAGGAGCCTGCCCATGTGAGCAGTTTGCGTCTGCAACTGACAGTCGCGGCGTTGCAGGATCCCCGGCGTTTGCAGGCGAAGCTGCTAGCCCAGCCCGGCGTGCAGCAGGTGCTTATCGTCAGTAGTGAGTCCAGCGCCTATGTCAAGGTGGATACTCGTCAGAGCAGCCGTCTGGACCTAGAAGCGCTGGTGGCCGCAGGCTAAATACGCTTATCCTAACGCCGTATCCAGGGTCATCATCAGGGCAAAACCCAGCATCAGCCCCAACGTGGCGAAGGTTTGGTGGCCATTGCGGTGGGTTTGCGGGATGACCTCGTGGGAGACCACAAACAGCATGGCTCCGGCGGCCAGCCCCAAGCCGATGGGATAGGCGATGGCGAGACCACTGGCCAAGCCGACGCCGATTAGCGCACCGACGGGCTCAAGCAGCCCAGTACCGATGGCTACCAGCACCGCAAAGGGCGCACGAAAGCCTGCCGCACACATGGCTAGGGCGACAGCTAGCCCTTCGGGGATATCCTGCAGGGCAATGGCGCTGGTGAGTGGCAACCCCACCGTCATGTCTCCTTGAGAGAAGCTGACGCCAATAGCCATTCCTTCCGGCAGATTGTGCAGGGCAATGGCAAAGACAAACAGCCAGACACGCGAACAGGTCTCGTGGCCGGGGCCGCAGGGGCCGGTATTTTCATGTTCATGAGGGGTGAACTCATCCAGCCCCAGCATCAGCAGTACCCCGAGAGTCATGCCGAATACCACTACGGCCGCCGCCAAACCGCCACTGCCGGTCAACTCCTTGGCGCTGGCCAACCCGGGTAACAGCAAGGAGAAGGCGCTGGCCGCCAGCATCATGCCAGCGGCAAATCCCAGCATGGCATCTTCCACCCGCTGGGGTATGGAGCGCAGTACCAGGGCGGGTAAGGCACCGAGGGCTGTGGTGGCAAAACCCACCACGCCGCCAATCATGCCGTAGCGGGCCCCCAAGCTGGCGTTGCCACTCAACATCATCACCACACTCTGGATGAGTAGCATGATCACGGCGGCCAGCGCCACAGCCAGACCGAGGGCGGTGACGGGATGGGCACGCATATGGCGTTGAATTAGCGCAAACCAGGTTTCATTTGTGGTTGGCGATAGGATATGGGATTCGGCATCCATGGTGACCTCTCAAGGCAGACGGTATCCGCTGTTGCTAAGTGGCAGGCGAGGCGCCGCCTAAGCTGTCATTACAACGGCTATGGGCTGACTTGTCTATCTGGAACGGGGAGAAACATGGATCATTCATCAGCAGCCCAATTAGTCGAAACCAGATGGTTGACCGAATTGGCTGCATGATGGGAACAGGGGAATAGCTATGGTGCCAAGCGTCGTATATCTCTGCCTGGTCATAAATCTGGTTTATAACGCACGGCAGAACGATGAGACTAGAAAGGAAACGTGACTATTCTAAAAATGGGTATACGAAATCGGATTAAGCTTGCGAAACAATAGGATCAATATTAACGATTGGCGATCGACAAAAATGTATTGGCATGGGCTGCATCTGGATATTGTTCGCTTAACCAGGAGTGCATACCACAGACTGACATCATACCTGTGATGCGTTTCCAGGTTTGGCGCTTCTTGTTACTGGCATCGATGCAGGGCTCGTAGCAAATCCAGGTCGCATTGTGCAGGGCCGGGTGCTTGGAAACACATAAGGTGTTACTAATATTTAATAGCATATAATCTCTTTAATAGATAATTTAGGTTTTTGTGTGCGGGACGCACTAAGGTTTTTCACTGGCGAGGGGTTGGCGCGACAGGACGAACGTCAAAAAATGAAAGTTAAGAAAACAAAAAGAGGATGCCGGAGCATCCTCCTCTTCATGTAGAAACTTAAGCTGGAACTACGTTAGCAGCTTGTGGGCCTTTTTGGCCGTTTTCTACGGTAAAGGTTACGCGCTGACCTTCGGCCAGTGACTTGTAACCATCACCAACAATGGCGCGGAAGTGAACGAAAACGTCCGGGCCGCCATTGCTTTGAGAAATGAAACCAAAACCTTTTTCTTCATTGAACCACTTAACGGTACCGGTAGTGCTAGACATAATGTCTCCTGAATATTTTATGCAACTGTTTACTGTGTTACGTTCTGTAAGAGACAAAGATAAAGGAGTTAACAATGAAGGAGTATTCTGGAATGACGGAGCTTCGTTAGAAGTACGCAAGGCTAGAAAGGACAACTATTTGTTACTTTTTCTCTGTCTTAAACAAGACATAACGAGCAATCTACGCGCTATTTTACGGGATTGCAATCAATTATCGGTAATTCTTTAAAATTAATTTCATGGCCCTTTCCCGGTACGGGTCAGGGTGGGGATACCTCTGGTCTGGCGGCCTCCCGCCAGGAGGCGAAGCAGATATGATTCTCCGGATGGCTCTTGGCCTGGTACATGGCTGCATCGGCTTGCTGGATGATGTCGTCCAGGAGTTGGCCATCCTCAGGGTAGGTGGCTATGCCTATGCTGGCCGAGAGGCTCAGGTGGTAGCCCAAGATAGCGCAAGGCTGCTCTATGTGCGTCAGCAGCTTGTTGGCCAGTTGTACCAGGTTAGCCTGCTGCTGGTATTCGGGGATCAGGATCACAAACTCATCCCCGCCCTGGCGGCAGACGGTATCTGAGGCTCGCACTGCGCCTTGCAATCTCTCGGCTATGGTGCGGAGCACTTGATCGCCGACATCATGGCCATAGAGATCGTTGATGGATTTGAAGCGATCCAGATCGATGAAGATGATGGCCATGTGGCGCTGGTTGCGCTGGGCCAGCCGTAGTGTCTGTTCGGCGCGATCCACCAGGCAGGCCCGGTTGGCCAGGTTGGTCAGGTAGTCGTGATGGGCCAGATAGTGGATGCGTTCCTCTGCCTTGCGGCGCTCTGTGATATCCATGAACATGCCCACATAATTGGTGGCCTGGCCGTGGCTGTTCAGCACCCGGCTGATCGACATCAACTCTGGCACTAGATGGCCCTCCTTATGCCGATTAACCAGTTCGCCCTCCCAGTAGCCGGTCTGCTCTATGCTCTGCCACATCTGGTGGTAGAACGACTTGCTTTGCATGCCGGAGCTCAGCAGCCTGGGATGCTTGCCAATCACCTCATTGGCTTGGTAGCCCGTGATGCGACTGAAGGCCGGGTTGACGGAGACAATCCGGTTATTGGCGTCGGTGACCATTATGCCCCCTGGGCTGGCTTCGACCACGGCCCGAGCCAGCCGCATGGCCGTTTCACTTTCGCGCCGCGCCGTGATGTCGTCGATGACGGCTATCACCCCCGCCGATTGACCATCGGCATCCAGGAAGGCACGGCTGGTGATCGCGGCCCAGAAGACACTGTTGTCCTTACGCACCAGACAGCGTTCACTGGTGATGACCTGATTTGAGCCACCGAGCAGTTTCTTGAGCAGGCTCCTGCTCTCTGCGCGCTCCTCCGGGGAGAGAAACTGGTAATAGTCGGTGCCAGTCAGATCGGTATCGAGGGGGAGATGGAACAGCTCGGCGGTACGGGGATTAGCAAAGGCAATATGGCCATTCAGATCCAGCAAGAGCAGGGCAATGCCGGAGTTATCGTAGATGGCACGCAGCAGGCTCTCCTGCTTGGCCAGGTTGTGATTGGCCTGGGTGGCGAGCGCCAGGCTGGCGGTTATGCGTTGATGGCTGCGTACTACTATCAGGGTGACGAGCATCAGTGACAGGGTAAGGCTCACCCCGGCCAACAGCACCAGATAGGCACTCTGTTGACTCTGCACTCCTTGCAGATAGTTGGCGCTGGGTGCCAGGGTGAAGGTCCAGCTGGTACCCGCCAGGGATATGTGGCGTTTGACCTCATACTCTGTGGCTAAGTTCGGATGAGAGGTATAGGAGTCATACATTAGGGTTGATGGGAGCACTTGCTCCCCCGAGTAGAGACGGATGGCTATCTTGGGACCGAGACTGGGGTATTCTCGAGCCAGATAATTTTCCAGCAGGGTGGCGATGCTCAGTGGCGAATAGGCCCACCCTTGCAGTGCCTCCTGGCGTTGGGCAACCGTCGTCAGCGGGGCATCAGAGCGATAGACGGGGACAAAGATCAGCACGCCGGCTTCTGCGTTTTGCCCTGTCTCCGGTTTTAAGATGACCTTCTGGGTCAGGGTGGCTTGCCCTGTATCCCGGGCCTGGTTGGCGACGCGGATCCGGCTGGGCTCCTGGGTCATGTCGAAGCCTAATGTCCGCTGATTATGCCAATTAAAGGGTTCGATATAGATCACGGCCGAGTAGAGGTCGCGATTTCCCGCCGGGTGAATGTCATAGTCGACAAAGCCCTGGTCGCGCATGGCGGCTACATGTTCAGCCTTCTTGGCGGCAGGGATCAGTGTCACATAGCCGATCCCCTGGATGCCGGGGTAGTTCTCGTTTAGGCGCAGCTCTTGAATGTAACGCTGGAATTCGTGGCGGGTGACGTCAGCTCTGCTGGCAAATAGACCGCTCACGCCATACAACAGATGGATGTTGGCCGCCATCTTGCGTTCCAACCCTGCCACCAGCTCACCGGTGCGAATGGCAAACTCGTTTTGCACCACGCGGATATTGTGTTGGCGGATATTCACAAATAGGGCACAGCTGAGGATCAGGCCGATAAGCAGTATCAACCAGGGGAGGGCGCGCCAATAGCGGCGAGCCAAGGTCGGGAGCCTGAGCTTGATCCTCTGCATCGCATTCCTCGGGGGTATGCACTCCTGTGCTCTGCTCTTAAGTATATTCGCTCGCCATGTCGGGAGGGGGGAATTGTCCGTTTTGGTGAAGGCGAGGGGGCTGATTCGTGCCCAGCGGCTGGAGACGCCCCCTGACTGGCGGCATCAGGGGGCGAGTTATGCATGCTTTGTTAGCGAGTCAGGCTCAAGCCATGACCCTATGCATGGCGTGGCTGAGTTCACTCGAGATGCTCTGTAGTTGATGGCTGGTGTGCTGGGTTTGCTGGGCATTTTCACCATTGCTGGTGGCGATATCCTTGATATCCACCAAGTTGCGCGAAATATCTTCGGCGACTGAGGTCTGCTCCTCGGCGGCGGTAGCGATCTGCTGATTCATATTGTGGATCTCGCCAATCGCCTGGGTGATATGGCGCAACATCTCGCCAGCCTGGGTCACCTGAGTCACGCTCTGCTCACTGAACTGCTGGCCACTGGCAATGGCTTGTACCGCATCCTGAGTGCCATTTTGCACCTTGTCGATGATCTTGTTGATCTCGGCAGTGGAGTCGGCGGTGCGTTTAGCCAGGGTTCGTACCTCATCGGCGACGACGGCAAAGCCGCGCCCCTGCTCGCCAGCTCGTGCCGCTTCAATGGCGGCGTTAAGGGCCAGCAGGTTGGTCTGTTCGGCTATGGTGCGGATCACCTCAAGCACAGTGCTGATGCGGCGGCTGTCTTCATCCAGGCGCTGGATCACTCCGGCGGTATTCTCAATCTCCTGGCTCATGTGGGTAATGGTGTTGATGGTGGCCTGCATGACCTGCTCACCCTCTTTTGCTGCCTGGTCGGCTTGGTCGGCAGCATGGGCGGCCGTAGCCGCGTTGTGGGCGACATCCTGGGCGGTCGCAGACATCTCATGCATGGCGGTGGCCAGCAGGTCGGTACGGGCGAATTGATCCTGGGTGCCATCTGTCATCTTGCCTGAGATATGTTGCAACTCACTGCTGGCCTGATCCAGTTGATCGGTGCTGTGCCTAATTTGGCTGAATGTATCGACCAGGGAGTCGCGCAGGCTGTTGGCGGCTTGCACCAGATGCCCCAATTCATCTTGCCGTTGCAGACGCAAGGTTTGAGTGAACTCGCCTTGGCTTAGCCGGGTGATGTGGGTGATAAGCTGCTTGATGGGGTTGAGGATCTGATGATTGACCAGCCAGAGACTCAAGAGTGTGATGAGCAGGGCACTGCCGAGCAGTATGGTGATGCCAAGTGTCATGGTCCGGCTCGTCTCGTTAGCAATCAGCTCCGACTCCTGGACGCTCTGTTGGTGGAGCTGCTTGACCAGGTTGGACATCTGCTCACTGGCCGCTCTGTCGATCCCCTTAACCGCTTTATCGCCAACGGCCGGATCGGCATTCGCCGCGAGGAACTGGTCACGACCGGCGCGGTAGGCTTGTCCCAGCTGCTGGTGTTCGGTGATGAGTGTCTGCACTTGGCTGACGAGTGCGGCATTCTGATGTGCCGAGGCCTGTTCTCTTAGTTGATTGAGCTGGGCATTGACCTTCTGCTCTTGGCTCTCGAATTGACCCCAATACTTTTGCAGATTTTCCGGGTTCTTGCCGCGTAGCAGTACATTCTTCCACTCTTGTACCTGGATCTTGAACTCCAGATTGGCGTTGTCTACCAACTGGGAGGCTTCAAGGGTGCCGTTCAGCAGTGTCTGGTAACTGGTGATCCCGCGGGAGAGATAGTGAAAGCAGAGCAGGGAGACAATAATGAGCAGGAGAATGCTGCCACCTAGCAGGCTCAGCAGTTGTGCACGTAACGAGCGTTGAATAGACATAGATAGACCTCGGGCTAAACGTTGGTGTCAGACTCGATGATTGTAGAGTGCCAGATGGAGGCAGGAAATAATTGTTACTAATTTGTTAGTCTATGGCGCATCTGCAGCCGGATAGCCGTGCGCAAGTACAGAGTTAATCCTAGCAGCAGATAGCAAAAAGGCCTCGCATTGCTGCGAGGCCTTGTGCTGTATGGTGCCCAGACGCGGAATCGAACCACGGACACGCGGATTTTCAATCCGCTGCTCTACCGACTGAGCTATCTGGGCGAAAAAATGGTGCCGGCTACCGGAATCGAACTGGTGACCTACTGATTACAAGTCAGTTGCTCTACCTACTGAGCTAAGCCGGCACATTTTAACTTTTTACAATCAGTTCGTGTCGCACGAACCAACTTCTGTATATGGTGCCCAGACGCGGAATCGAACCACGGACACGCGGATTTTCAATCCGCTGCTCTACCGACTGAGCTATCTGGGCGACGGGGCGTAATTAAACAGATTCAGCCCCCTTAAGTCAACTCTCTTTTCCAGAAGAATGCATGCCAGGCGATCGTTTGCTGAAACCTTGTGCAAAATAGCCGGTTGGCGGTTGAAAAGTGCTGCTTTTCTATACTTTTTCGTGAGTTAAGCATGGCGGCAGATTTAGTCCAGGGTGCATTGTGTTGAGCGATGGCCATATAGTACCATCCGTTATTATCTCGCTTGTTACCACTATTCTGCCGGAACCTGGTGTCATGAATCCCTGCAAGTTACCCATAGAGAAGATGATTGCCCGTTGCGAGGAGTTAAAACCTGGCACGCCGGTGGAAGAGTTGCTGCTCGGTCGCCTGCTCAATGCGGCTCAGCAGCGCTTCGCCGAAACCAAGAGCCGCTCCCTGGCCACTGAGGGTCTGACGGAGACGCTATTTCATGCCCTGATCGTCTTGCTCACTGCCGATGAGGGGATCTTGCCCTCGGAGCTCAGCCTGATGTTGGGGGCATCCCGGACCAGTGGTACACGAATTGCCGATGAGTTGGTGGGGCGGGGTTGGGTTATCCGGGAAGAGGTGAGCGCGGATCGGCGTTGCCATCTGTTGAAACTGACAGGGGCTGGCCATGCCTTCCTCTCCGACATGTTGCCGCGTCAGCGCGCCCGGCTACAGGCGATCTGGGCCCCTTTTACCAGTGAAGAGCGGCAACAATTTTTGACCCTGTTGCGCAAGGTGCTGGAAGTGATGCCGGAATAACCCCGTAGGCTTGCTCATCAGGCTTTGGCTCTGATGGCAGCGTTAAAATTAGAGTAGTAACACGAGTTACTACGGTAATGGAAAGCTCAAGTCGTCTACCAGATGACGGCTAATGACTCGTAATAACCTGGAGTGTGTAATGAGTGCCAATCGTTCTTCCCGCAAGCCTGCCCTGCTGATCCTGACTCTGCTGTTTCTGGCTCTCGGTGCCGGCGCGGCGGCTTGGTGGTGGCAGGTGTTGCGAGGTCATGAAAGTACGGATGATGCCTATGTGGCGGGTAACGTGGTGCCTTTGATGTCACGCGTGGCGGGTAATGTGGTGGCCATTCACGGTGATGATACCCAGCTGATCCAGGCGGGCATGCCGCTCATTGACCTGGACCCGACCGATGCCAAGCTGCAGTTGCAGTTGAGTGAGAGTCAGTTGGCGCAAACGGTGCGTCAGTTGCAGCAGCAGATGGCGGAGATCAAGCAGTTTGATGCCACCATAGCCTTGCGCCAGGCCGAGTTGGAGCGGCTGCAGGGCGATCAGCAGCGGCGGGAGGTGCTGGGGCTGAGCAACTCAGTGGGTAAGGAGGAGGTGCTCCATGCTCGCCAAGGGGTGGCCGAAGGCAAGGCGGCGCTGCAGGTCGCAATCCAGCAGCGCGACGCTTTGCAATTGAAGCTGCAGCACACGCCGCTGGCCGAGCAACCCGAGGTGCACCATGCCGCCGAACTGGTGCGGCAGGCCTGGTTGGAGTTACAGCGTACCCGGATCTTGAGCCCGGTCTCCGGGGTGATCGCCAAACGTTCGGTGCAGTTGGGGGGCCATGTGGCTGTGGGGTCGCCGCTGTTGGCGGTGGTGCCACTGGATCAGCTCTGGGTGGATGCCAACTTCAAAGAGGTGCAGTTGGCTCAGGTGCGAGTGGGGCAACCGGTAGAATTGGTGGCGGATCTGTATGGGGACGAGGTGACCTATCACGGCACCATAGAGGGGTTGGCGGCGGGGACGGGTAGCATCTTCTCGCTGTTGCCGGCCCAGAATGCCACCGGCAACTGGCTGAAGGTGGTGCAGCGCCTGCCGGTGCGGATCAAGCTGGATCCACAAGAGTTGCAGCAACATCCGCTGCGGCTGGGGCTCTCCATGCTGGTCAAGGTGGACGTGCGCGATGGTTCTGGGCCCTTGCTCACCGAGACGCCCAAGCTGGGGGCGATTGCCAGCACCAAGGTGCTGGAGGTGAACATGCAAGAGGTGGATGATTTGGTGCGCGACATCATAGCTCGCAACAGCCGGGCAGGCTGAGGGGAACGCCATGTCGCAACTTGCGCAACCCTTGCGGGCCCTGGAGGGGGGAGCCCTGGCGCTGCTCACCCTGGCGCTCTCCATGGCCACCTTCATGCAGGTGCTGGATACCACCATAGCCAACGTGGCCATTCCGACCATAGCCGGTAACCTGGGGGCCTCCAGCTCCCAGGGCACCTGGGTCATCACCTCGTTTGGGGTCGCCAACGCCATCTCTGTGCCACTCACCGGCTGGCTGGCCAAGCGCTTTGGCGAGGTGCGGCTCTTCCTCTGGTCCACCGGTCTCTTCGTGCTGGCCTCCTGGCTCTGCGGTATGGCGCCTAGCCTGGAGTTGCTCATCCTGTTCCGGGTGCTGCAGGGGCTGGTGGCGGGCCCCATGATCCCGCTCTCCCAGAGCCTGCTGCTGGGTAACTACCCCCCGAAGAAACGGGGTATGGCCCTCTCCTTATGGTCCATGACTGTGATAGTCGCGCCCATCTTCGGCCCTATCCTCGGCGGCTGGATCAGCGACAACTACCACTGGGGCTGGATCTTCTTCATCAACGTCCCCCTGGGCGTGGTGGTCTTCTTCCTCTGTGCCCACATGCTGCGTGGCCGGGAGACCAGCATAGAGCGCAATCCTATCGATCTGGTGGGGCTAAGCCTGCTGGTGTTGGGGGTCGGAGCCTTGCAGTTGATGCTGGATAGAGGCAAGGAGCTGGACTGGTTCTCCTCCACCGAGGTGATAGTGCTGGCGGTGGTGGCGCTGGTGGGGATCGCCTTTCTCATCGTCTGGGAGTTGGGCGATAAGCACCCGATAGTCGATCTCTCCCTGTTCCGTCATCGCAACTTCGCCATAGGCGTCGGCTGCATCAGCCTGGCCTATCTGCTCTATTTCGGCACCATAGTGCTGCTGCCCCAGCTACTGCAGACCCAGCTAGGCTACACCGCCACCTGGGCCGGGCTCGCGGCGGCGGCGGTGGGCATACTGCCTGTGCTGCTCTCGCCCATCATAGGCAAGAACGCGCACCGGCTGGATATGCGTATGCTGGTCACCTTCAGCTTTCTGGTCTACGCCGCTTGCTTCTATGCCCGTACCTTTTTCACGGTACAGATGGATATGGCGTCCGTGGTGTGGCCCCAGTTCTTGCAGGGCTTGGCCGTGGCCTGTTTCTTCATGCCGCTCACCACCATCTCCTTTGCGGGTTTGAAGCCCCACCAACTGGCCAGCGCCTCCAGCCTCTCCAACTTCCTGCGCACCCTCTCCGGCTCCATCGGTGCCTCACTCATCACCACACTCTGGGAACGACGGGAGGCGGTGCACCATGAAACCCTGGCTGCCGCCATTACCCCCTACAACCCGGTGAGCCAGCAGGCCATGGCTCAATTACAGCAGTTAGGGATGAGTGAAGCCCAGGGCGCGGGCTATCTGGCGCGGGAGATCACCCGGCAGGCTTATGTGATGGGCAGCAACGAGGTCTTCTATCTCTCGGGAACCCTGTTTCTGGTGATGATAGGTTTTGTCTGGTTGGCCAGGCCGCCATTCCATACCGCAGGCGGTGGCGGCGGCGAGCATTGATGGCCCGCCATTGGCGGATCTGTTGTTGTGCTGTGATCGCCACGGCGATTAGATAATCCGATGGCGCTCTTGTTCATGGGGCTGATGTGTCCCGTATGGCGCGAGATCGATTATGCCGTAGTGAATAGTTTTACCAGCGTCAGCTGAAGCAGTAAGCCACCCAGCACTATCAATAACGGCATCAGCCGCAGTAACAAGCGAGGTGTGCATCCTCTTGCCAGACGCGCGGTGATGACCATCGACCATAGGGTTGCCAATAAGAAGAGACCAGGCAAGGAGCAGGCCTTGACGATCGCAAACAGGGTTATTACCTGCCCGCTATCCCTGGCTAAATAGCGCAGATAAATCCATGCGCCATATGTCAGCAGCAGTGTCAGCAGAAACAGAAATAGTGTGGCGCGACGATGGCGATAATAGTGGGCAGTCCGCGTTGGCATGGTGAAAAAACTCGTTTGGCCCGTCAGGCTTTGCGCTTCTGGATATAGGCACCCAGCATGATGGAGATAAAGCTCACCACCAGGCTCAGGCTGTGCCAGCTGTGGGGCAGGGGGGAAAGGTCCGGCACAAAGCGCTTATAGCTAGTGACCAGTATGGCCAGCACCAGAGCCCCATAGAGCGGGATATCCTGGATGATCTTGGTACAGAGCGAGCCAAAAAACAGGCCGACCAGGCCCAGGGTGATCAGCAAGGAGCAGTAAAATCCCTCATCGCCTCCCTGTATTGAGTTGGCCATGGGCAACATGATGATCAGTTTGGCGGCAAAGCAGATCATCATATAGCCGATAAACAGCAGGCAGGATTTCATTATAAAATCGAAATAGTTCATGGATGGCTTGCTCAGTATTATCTGGTAGTCAGTTCGCCATGGGATCAGGCGGAAAAAATGAATGGCATAGCTGGTTAGCAGTGTGAAGAATAATGAGATGTATATGTCTATTTTTTTTGATTGAATAATGTCTAGTAGGTTCATTTTTTCCCGGATCCTTATGGATTTCTAACGCCCGGTTAATTTTTAGACTGCCAAAAAGGTGTTTTTTCAACCGTAGCAGCAGGCTGTCCAATTGAACCACTTGTTATGTCTCGTTGCTCACTCTCGGTACTTTTAAGATACTCAAAAACATAAGAGCCTGTAATTGAGCCAGCAACCCCTAGAAAGAAAGCAAATAGACTTGAGATGATTAAAGCCCAAATTGGGTGGCGCTTAACCTTTTCTAAAATGCGAAAATAAAGGTCTTTACGGATCTTTTTAATATCTTTTTCGGCTGACTCTATATTGTTGTTTGAAACTCGATCTCGCCTAAGTTTTTCTTTGCACTCGCTACAGATGATTGGATTGTGACATGAAGTAACCAGATCTGATTTAATCCCGTTCATGTCAAATATACACCCGCGCGTTTCGTCATGGGTGAAATCTGTTATTTCATGAAATTCTGGAATCTTATTCTTGTTTCTTTTGTATGCGAAGGTGTAGGCATTAAGGAGGCGATAAATGACGTTTTCCAAAGGAATATTGGCGCTCTGTAATATTTCTTTGATTTCGTAAAACGTGAACACTACTTGATTATTGCCTAATCTACGAGAGTACCAATTGTCTTCCAATGGAACATTAACAATTGCAACCATAAAATCTGCGCCATTTAGTTTTGGCATTTGTTCTCTAACTCGATCATCAGAAAACTCCCAGCCAAAACCATCTGAATTGCATCGCAGTTCATGATTATCAATTTTTCCAATTATTTCAAATAATGAAGAAGAGAAGTTTTTGATTTTCTGCGGGTTAAACCCCAACGGCAAATGACCGATAGATACTAGTTGAATCTTAACCTTGCTCATGAAATCCCTTTAGAAATATAAAGCCCAGCTTTGGGGCGGACTTGGAGCCGCGCAGCGGCGGAAAGGCCATCCCAGCCCCGAAG
>NZ_JBVAYF010000022.1:0-40477 GCF_055413345.1 Pseudaeromonas sp. HNCC25DJ180 | reverse complement strand
CTTCAGAGTCAAGCACATTTTACTGCACTCGCTCCGGGGCGTTTCGGCCCGGTTAACACCGCTTGCATCACCTCCGAAGAGTGCCTGCTTTGCCGTGTCAACGAGGCGGCATTATAGGGAGTTCGATTCGGCACGCAAGTGCCTAGCTAATAAATATAGGATAAAACTGCGCGTTCGCTTGTTTTGCCATCAAAGTGCAGTAAAAAACAACATATCAGCCTAGGCCTTCACCATTACACTCTCAATATCGAGGCGGTTTCCCGCCTCGTTTCTTCCTTTACCCTGTCGATTATGAGTGCGGTGGCTATTCGATGGCAAAACGCCCATCTTGCAACGTCAAAACCATAAGCTTACCTGGCAACACCTTGCCAGAGAGAATAGCTTGGGCCAGTGGGTTCTCCACCTCTTGCTGGATGGCGCGCTTAAGCGGGCGAGCACCAAACACCGGATCGAACCCGACCTCGGCCAAGTGGCCCAACAGGCTGTCGCGTAGCTCGACCTTATAGCCCATCCCATCCAGGCGTTTGAGCAGACTGTCCAACTGGATACGGGCAATCAACTCAATATGGCCACGTCCCAAAGGATGGAACACAACACTCTCATCGATACGATTGAGGAACTCGGGACGGAAACTGTGCGCAAGTACATCCATCAGCATCCGTTTCATCTCATCATAGCTGGCCTCGCCATGCTGCTCCTGGATGAGATCCGATCCCAGGTTGGAGGTCATGATCACCACTGAGTTGCGGAAATCCACTGTGCGCCCCTGACCATCGGTCAGACGACCGTCATCCAGCACCTGCAACAGGATGTTAAAGACATCCGGGTGGGCCTTCTCTACTTCATCCAGCAAGATGACAGAATAAGGTTTACGCCGCACAGCCTCGGTGAGATAGCCCCCCTCTTCATAGCCCACATAACCTGGAGGTGCCCCGACCAAACGCGCCACACTATGCTTTTCCATAAATTCAGACATATCGATGCGAACCATGGCGTCCTGAGTATCAAACAGATACTCGGCCAATGCCTTGCATAGCTCTGTCTTCCCCACCCCGGTTGGCCCCAGAAAGAGAAACGAACCGATTGGCCTCATTGGATCTGCGAGGCCAGCCCGGCTGCGACGGATGGCATTGGCGACGGCTTCCACGGCCTCATCTTGGCCTATCACCCGTTTGTGCAAGTGCTCCTCCATGCGCATCAGCTTCTCTTTCTCGCTCTCCAGCATGCGCGCCACCGGAATACCGGTCCAACGAGCGAGCACCTCGGCGATCTCGGCATCAGTCACCCGGTTGCGCAGCAACTTCTCATCATGCATCTCGGCCTGAGAAGCCAGATCCAGCTGCTTCTCCAACTCGGGGATGCGGCCATAACGCAGCTCGGACATGCGAGCCAAGTCCTGAGCACGACTGGCGACATCAAACTCCTGACGCGCCTTTTCCAATTCAGCCTTGATGTGCTGAGTCCCGGCCAAGGAGGCCTTCTCCGCCTTCCAGAGCTCCTCTAGCTCATTATACTCCCCCTCTTTTTCCCTAATTTCGCCGTTTATGAGCTGCAGTCGCTGGGCGCTGGCCGCATCCTGCTCTTTCATCAGAGCCTGCTGCTCCATTTTCAATTGGATGATGCGCCGTTCCAGACGATCCAGTTGCTCCGGCTTGGAATCCATCTGCAAGCGAATGCTGGCGGCCGCCTCATCAATCAGATCTATGGCCTTGTCTGGCAGTTGACGGCCTGAGATGTAGCGATGCGAGAGGGTGGCCGCCGCGACTATGGCCGGGTCGGTGATCTGCACATGATGATGCAGCTCGTAGCGCCCCTTGAGCCCCCGCAGTATGGCGATGGTGTCCTCCACGCTCGGCTCTTCGATCAGTACCTTCTGGAAACGACGCTCCAGTGCCGCATCCTTCTCTATATATTGTCGATACTCATCCAGCGTGGTGGCACCGACACAGTGGAGTTCACCCCGCGCCAAGGCTGGCTTGAGCATATTGCCCGCATCCATGGCGCCTTCGGCCTTGCCCGCGCCCACCATGGTATGTAGTTCATCGATAAAGAGGATGACATTCCCCTCCTCCTTGGCCAGCTCGTTGAGCACGGCCTTGAGCCGCTCCTCAAACTCGCCCCGATACTTAGCGCCCGCCAACAGGGAGCCCATATCCAGTGACAACACCCGTTTATTCTTCAGCCCCTCGGGCACTTCACCATTGATGATGCGCTGGGCTAGCCCCTCGGCGATGGCTGTCTTACCCACACCAGGTTCGCCAATGAGGACCGGGTTATTCTTGGTCCGGCGCTGTAGCACCTGTATGGTGCGGCGTATCTCTTCATCCCGACCTATGACAGGGTCCAGCTTGCCGCGTTCGGCACGCTCAGTCAGATCTATGGTGTACTTCTCCAATGCCTGCCGCTTCTCTTCGGCCTCGGCATCATCCACCTTGTTGCCTCCCCGCACCTGCTCGATAGCCTTCTCCAGGTTCTCTTTTTTGAGGCCGCTAGCGCGCAGCAGATCCCCCAGTTGCCCTCTATCGTCCAGACCCGCCAGCACAAACATCTCGGAGGAGATGAACTTGTCCTGCCGTTGCTGGGAGAGCTTGTCGCACATATTGAGGACGCGACCCAGCTGGGGGGAAAGTTGTACATCGCCATCCACGCCACTGACTTTCGGCAAGCGATCCAGCTCTTGGCTCAGGCGATTACGCAGCCCACTCACATCGGCCCCGGCCAGGGTCAACAGCGGGCGAATAGAGCCCCCCTGCTGGTCCAGAAGGGCCAGCATCAGGTGAATGGGTTCGATGAATTGGTGATCGCGGCCCAATGCCAACGACTGGGCATCAGAGATGGCGACCTGAAATTTACTGGTGAGACGATCCAAACGCATTTCGCTCTCCCTTCTTGCGTACGGCTTGCAACCAACCGATATGGCTGGCCGCCTTGCTATTGAAGATGGGGGTTATTGCGCCGTATTCAAGTCGGGGTGGTCAATTTTGCGGCATCAACCAGATAACACCGCTCATGCGGCCCGTCTGACCATCGCGGCGATAGGAGTAAAACTGCTCTTGATTGCGGTAAGTGCACTCATCACCACCATAGATTTGCGTTATTCCCAAGCGAGCCAAGCGCAGGCGCGCCAGCAAGAAGAGATCGGCTAGCCATTTCCCCGATACGGAGGAGGCAACAAAAGCCTGCTCGGCGGCAGCATCTTGCGCCAGAAATGCCGCACGCACCTCGCTGCCCACTTCAAACGCCGTGGGGCCGATAGCGGGCCCGAGCCAGACCAGGATCTCAGCAACGGGCACCTGCATAGCCGCCACCGTCTGCTCTATCACCCCGTCACACAAGCCGCGCCAACCGGCATGGGCCGTCGCGATGACACTGCCCGCCTGATCGCACAGCAGCAGAGGCAGGCAGTCGGCCGTCATCACGGTTAGGGGAACACCCTCCCGTTGCGTCACGGCCGCATCTGCAGTCGGCGGCACAGCTGGCTGAGCCTGTTCGGCGCTATCGATGCGATAGACATCCACCCCATGCACTTGCTCCAGCCAGATCGGTTCTTGTGGCAACTGCAATGAGGCAGTGAGCTGGCGCCGATTCTCGGCGACATGGGCCGGATCATCGGCCACATGGGCGCCGAGATTGAGCCCGGCATAGACACCGGTACTCACCCCATCCTGGCGATTAGTGAAGATGGCCCGCACCCGAGAGGGTGCGGGCCACTGGGGATGGATCAGACCCATACCAGATCATCCGGGTTGGCGACCGTATCGGCACGCAAAACCTCAATCAGATCCACCATGTCCTGAGGAATGGGCGAATGCCACTCCATCAGCTCACAGGTGACCGGATGGGCCAGGCGCAACATGGTGGCATGCAAAGCCTGGCGCTGAAAACCGCGTAGGGCCGCGGTAAATTCCGGCGTAGCATTGCGAATGGGGCGCGAACGACCGCCATAGGTTGGATCACCCAACAGCGGGTGTTTAATATAGGCCATATGCACCCGGATCTGGTGCGTACGCCCGGTTTCCAGACGCAGACGCAGACGGGTGTGCGCCCGGAATTTCTCCATCACGCGATAGTGGGTAACAGCAGGCTTACCAGTGGGAGTCACAGCCATATGGGTGCGCAAGTTGGCATGGCGACCTATGGGCTCATCTACCGTACCGCCTGCGGTCATATGGCCCACCGCTATGGCCTCATATTCCCGGGTGATGTCACGACGCTGCAGGGCATCCACCAGATGGGTCTGGGCGGGAATGGACTTGGCGATCACCATCAATCCTGTGGTGTCCTTATCCAGACGGTGCACAATCCCGGCACGCGGTACTTCGGCAATTTCCGGATAGCGATAGAGCAGGGCGTTGAGCACAGTCCCATCCGGGGTTCCCGCCCCAGGGTGCACCACCAGGCCAGCTGGTTTGTCGATCACCAGGATATGGTCATCTTCATAGACTATGTTGAGCGCTATGTCCTGAGCCTTCCAGCGTGTCTCTTCGGCCACTTCGGCCACTATCAAGACTTGTTGACCCGCCATTACCCGCTCACGGGGCACATTGACCACCTTGCCATCCAGGCTGACCTTGTCATCCAGAACCCACTCCTTGATCCGGGTTCTGGAGTAATCGGGAAACAGATCGGACAACGCCTGATCCAGACGTTTGCCATAGTGGCGGTCCTCAAATATCCCGGTTAATTCGATTGCTTGGCTCATGGATGTTCTCTAGTTTGGAAAGGCATTTGGCGCATTCTATCTTTTCTTTTGCCTGAGCTTAACGGATACTTCTGCAATTGTGCGAAACAGGATCCCATGTGCATGTTGAAGAAGTCTCACTTGCTGCTCCCTTTGACCCTTGTCCTGGCCTTGCTGGCCGGTTGTTCCTCCACAGACAAGGAGAAGGTCCCCGATGAGCCGCCGGAAAAATTGTTCCAACAGGCCCAGGAAAAACTCGATAGCGGTAACTACAACAAGGCGGTTGAGTTGCTGGAGGCCCTGGATTCCCGCTATCCATTCGGCCCCTACTCGGCCCAGGTGCAGCTGGATCTGATCTACGCCTATTACAAGGATGGGGATACGGCCCACGCCATCGCCAACATAGACCGCTTCCTGCGTCTAAACCCCACCCATAAAGACGTAGACTATGTCTATTACATGCGCGGCCTGACCAACATGCAGGCAGACTATAACTTCTTCCACCATACCTTTGGCATGGACAGGTCGGATCGTGACCCAAGCTATGCTCGCCAGGCATTCCGTGACTTCAAGGTAGTGCTCAACAACTACCCTCAGAGTCAATATGCGGCCGATTCACACGCCCGCATGGTGAGCCTCAAGGATCGCCTTGCCAAGTATGACCTCTCTGTTGCCGACTACTACTGGCGCCGGGGTGCCTGGATTGCCGCCGCCAATCGCGCCAAGGGCATAGTGGAAAACTTCAGTGATAGCCCCTCGACCGAGGCTGCTCTGGAGATCATGGTCAAATCCTACGACAAGCTGGAGATGAGCGATCTCTCCCGCAATGCCCGCAAGGTGCTGGCGGCGAACTACCCCGATAATGAGCTGCTGACTCGCTAAGCACCACCAGCCGCCAATAAAAACGCCAGCGCTATGCTGGCGTTTTTATTGGGTGCGACGAACTCAGTGTGACAGATAACTGCGCAGAAACTCATCGAAGCCCATATGATCCGTGGCCTCCAGCTCCCCCTGTTTCGCCAAAGAGGCATGGGCCTCATCGGCAAAATAGGCACCATCCCAGAAGGTGAGCTCCTCACCACGCAATTGCTGCCGATACTTCTCCGCTAACTCACGGCCATAGGCGCCATTATCCAGATCATGGCTGACCAGATGATCCAGCAACCGGGCTGACAGGGTCTGGCTCGGATCCAGCAGCTTCTCGCGCTGGGCCTGCAACGCTATCTGATACTGCACTCGGCCATAGGTGCGATCCAGCAATTGGGCCACCTGAGCCAACTCATCAAACAGCTGCTCCCCCCACTCCCGCAGCCCCAACTCGCCCTGCTCACTCTGCAGCTTGATGCCAGGACGACGCCCCTCCAGTACCACCTGAGTCAGGTTGTGCCGATTACGCCGGTTCTCCTCATCACTCAAAGGGGCCGAGGGTTTGAGCAGACACCAGACCAGGAAGAGATCCAGAAAACGTAGTTGCTGAATGTCGACACCGAGCGGCGTGAAGGGATTAAGGTCCAGCGTCCGTAACTCAATATACTCGATGCCACGGTGCTCCAGTGCCGTCAGCGTGCGCTCGCCGGCTCTGGGGCTGCGCTTGGGACGAATGGGCGCATAGAGCTCATTCTCCAGCTGCAACACATTGTCATTGAGCTGACGGTATTCCCCCTCCACCTTGACACCCAGTCGGCTAAACTCTTCGGCCTTGGTGCGCAAGGCGCGACGCACACTCATCAAATAGCTGTCCAAATTGTCATGGTTGATGCCCAAATTCGCCTGAGCACTGTTGGTGTAACCCAGATCGGAGAGGCGCAACGAGGTGGCATAGGGTAGATAGAGCGTCCCCTTGCCCAGCTTCTGGAATGGCAAGCCACTCTCGCGCCCTTGCAAGAATGAGCTGCACAAGGCAGGAGAGGCGCCAAACAGGTAGGGGATCAACCAACCGAAACGGTAGACATTGCGGATAAGGCCCATGTAGCCATCGGAGATAAAGCGCTTGCACTGGCAACGCACCCCTCGCACCTCTTGCCACTCACTCCAGAAACTATCGGGCATGGAGAAGTTATAATGCACACCGGCAATGACCTGCATCAGGCTGCCATACCTGTGGTGTAATCCCTGGCGATAGAGGGTCTTCATGCGCCCCAGATTCGAACTGCCGTACTGGGCCAGGTGGATGCTCTCCTCACCACCGATGAAGCAGGGCATGGACATAGGCCACAACCGCTCCTCCCCCAGATGCTGCACCGCGTAGCGATGAATATCCGCCAACTGGGAGAGCAGGGTATCCATGGAGTCGGACGCCGGGGTGATAAACTCCATCAGGCTCTCAGCATAGTCGGTGGTGATGCTAGGGTGAGTAAGCGCCGCACCCAGTACCGCAGGATGGGCCAGCTGAGAGAGCCGCCCCTCGGGTGTGATGCGCAAACTCTCCCGCTCTATGCCCCGACGAATACCCCGCACCGCACCGATGCGCTCCGGGGTGTTGAGCTGCTCCAGCATATCGGTCAGTGAGACCTCAGATTTCATACCTATCCTTAAGGCACTGCTCCAGTGCCGACATTAACCTTGGGTCGCCCCTGGTGCCATATAGCGATAAATAGGAAGGTGGAGCTCCTTGAGTGGTTTTTCAAGTCGCTTGGCATCACCTACCACCACTATGATCATCTGCTCCTGGTTCAACCAACGTAGCGCCTGCTGTTGTAGCTGTGGCTGACTCACCGCCTCCACCTTGGCCTGTTGGGCCAACACATAACCGGCACTCTGCTTGTTGATAGCCATATTGAGCAGGAAGTTGGCCTTCTGCCCCAGCGTTTCATAGGAGAGGGCATCCTGACGGGAGAAGGCCGACTTCAGGTAGGCCAGCTCCTTGCCATCCGGGCCACTGCGCCGATACTCCCCCATCACTCGCAGTAACTGGCGCAGGGCATCGACCGTTGCCTCGCCACGCACATCACTACTGCAAACAAAATCGCCGGTATCCCGATTGCCACTGAAACCGCAGCTGGCACCATAGGTGTAGCCCTTCTGCTCACGTAGCGTCTGATTCAGACGACTATTGAAGTTGCCGGCAAAGTTAAAATTCATCAGATTGGCCAGCAGATAATCGCCCATCGCATCATAAGGCAGAGCCCGGCGCCCCACCCGCAGCGTGGATTGCATCGCCCCGGGATAATCCACCAGATAAATACCGGGTTTAGCCTCCGGCTCACTCGGCTTGAGATTCGGCAGGTTCTTCGCCTCTCCCTTGCGTGCCGCTAGAAACGCCAACTGAGGCAGCAAGCTCTGCTGATCCATGTCCCCCACGGCCACCACCACACCCCCGGCCGGGAAGTAATAGCGCTGGTAGTACTCCTGCACCTGCTGCAACGTTAGACGTTCCAGCGTAGTCGCATACCCCTCGTCCGGCTGTGACAACGGAGAGGAGGCACCATAGATCTGGCGATAAAACGCATCCTCGGCCTGCTGCCCAGGCTCTTGCTCGCCTTGACGCAAGGACTGCAACATCTGGTTCTTGATGCGAGCAAAATCACTCTCGCGCAAGCCGGGAGTATCGAGCAGCTCCGCCACCAACTTCAGAGTCTGGGGCAGATTCTCGGCCAGGGCGCTGACCGTGATCAGGGTGTTATAGCTAGCGGCACTGATCGAGATGGAGGAACCCAATCGCTGCAACTCTTCACTCAACTGCTCGCCACTCAGGCGCTGTGTCCCCTGCCGCACCAGCATGGCCGTGAGGCTGGCCAATCCCGCCTCCTTAGGTGACTCCACCCGGCGCCCACCCGGTAGGGTAATCGTCAGGGTGACGGCCGGTATCTCGGTATTGCGGCTGCCCCACACCTTAATCTGATCGGTCAGCTTGCTCTGCCACAGAGGGGGCACGGCACGCACCAGGGCGGCACCACTGTGCGGCATCCGGCTGCGATCGAAGTTATCCACCAGGGTACGCAGGGCGGGAGCCGCCTCATGTTGGTAGGGCACCAGCTTCCGCTCACCCGGCTGATAATCGGGTTTGGCCACCTGCCACTGACGCTGCCCCTTGGGGATGACGCTGAGCCAGAGCGCGGGTTTATTGGCTATATGTTGTTGATAAGCTTGTAACACCTGCTCAGCCGTGACCTGGTTCAGCTGCTGCATACTGTGCACGCTGGAATTGGGATCACCAAACAGCACCTGACCTGATGCCAGTTGACCCACCTTATCCTCGACACTCTCGCGCCCCCAGACACTATTGGCCCGCACTATGCCTTTGATCCGAGCCAGATCGGCCGAGGTGATCCCCTGCTGGGCAAACTCGGCCAGCAAGCGCTGCACCTGCTCGGCCAGGGGCTTAAGAGAGGTGAGCTTCTGCGGATTGGGTTGCAGCATCAACTGCAAGTTACAGTTGAGCTCAGCACAATTAAACGAGGCACTCGCCTCCAGAGCCAGGCCAGGCTTAACCAATTGCTGATAGAAAATCGAGTTCTTCGACCCCGCCAGCTTGTCGGCGAAAATATCCAGCGCCGCCTCACTCTGGGAGCCAGGGACGACCGCCGTCGGATAGGTGACCAACAGCAGGGGTAGCTTGATGTTGTCCTCATAGGTCACATGCCGCGGCTTCTCTAGCGCCACGGGCTGCAGTGCCGGTTTGCTCACCTCGGGGCCTGCCGGAATGGGGACAAAGTAACGCTCCACCCAGGCCAGCGCCTGCTCGGGTTGGAAATCCCCCCCTATGGTCAGGGTCGCATTATTGGGGCCATACCAGCGCAGGAAGAAACGCTTGAGGTCATTCACATCGACCCGGTTGAGGTCGTCGATATAGCCAATGGGCTGCCAGGAGTAGGGATGGTCGCGGGGATAAAGCGATTCACCCAAGACCTCGCGCACCCGACCATAGGGTTGGTTATCCATGGTCTGGCCCCGCTCGTTCTTCACCGTATCACGCTGGATCTCGAACTTCTTCTGGCTCACCGCATCCAGCAGGAAGCCCATGCGATCCGCCTCCAGCCAAAGTACCTTCTCCAGCTCATTGGCTGGAACCGTCTGGAAATAACGAGTTACATCCTGACCGGTGGAGCCATTCAATGACCCACCCGCCTCCTCGATCAGCTTGAAGTGCTGTTGATCGGCCACATGCTTGGAGCCCTGGAACATCATGTGTTCGAAGAAGTGAGCAAAGCCGGTCATCCCCTGAACCTCGCGCGCCGACCCCACATGGTAGGTCACATTCACATGCACCAGAGGGTCGGAGTGATCCGGGCTCAGGATCAGGGTCAAGCCATTGGCCAGATGGTATTTTTGATAGGGAATGGCCAGAGAGCCGGGTTCAGCTTTTTGTTCAGCAACCAATTGTACGGCAGACGCCGCCAGAACAGGGGGCACCAGCAGGGAAAACAGGCAGGCACCCAAGGGGACGAGATAACGCTTCACAACCACCTCTCACAACCATCGCTCACCACAGCAAATCCGCTGTCATCGCGATCAATAGATAACGGGCAGCCTTGCCCATCAGGATAAAGAACAAAGAAAGCGACCAGGACCAGCGCAACCAGCCGGCCAGCAGACAGAGCGGATCCCCCACCACAGGCACCCAGGCCAGTAGCAGGGAGTAATAACCGTGTCGCTGCAACCAGGCCAGGGCCCGCTGCTGGGCAGGCTTGACGAGGGGAGTCAAGGGCCGGTAGCGAGCCAGCCAGTACCCCATGCTCCAACTCACCATAGAGCCCAGCGCATTGCCCAGCGTGGCCACCAATACCCACCAGGGCCACTGGTCTGGTGCCTTGAGTAGCAGCGCCCCCAAGGCCAACTCCGAACTGCCCGGCAGCAGAGTAGCCGAGGTAAAGGCGCTGACAAACAGAGCCCAGGCCGCCCAACTTAGCATGACAAGAGCCGCGAACCCCAGGTATGAGTCTGCGCTGACCAAACTGGCGCAATTTCGGCCCATCGCAAGATGGTCGGGTGACCCGAGGCCGTGATCTGAAGTTGCACTATTAGCGAACCCTACCAGGAGAGAACAAAAAATGATGCGCCGAGAATACTAGGCTAGAGGGGGCATGACCAGAGCCTTGACGGCCAGCCTTACCAGTAGTTTTCCATGCTCACTTGTCCAGGAGCCCGCCGCAGATGCTTGCTCAGACCCCGGCTCTGCAGGGCTTGCAGTGTCTCCTTGACCATGGCGGGATTGCCACACAGCATCACCTGACTGAACTCAGGCTGCAGAGATAGGCCGACTGCTTGCTCAAGACGCCCGTCCAGAATGGCCGCCGGGATGCGGCCCGCCAATCCCTCGGGCCAAGACTCGCGGGTGACGAAAGGAACATAGTGCAAGCGACCAGGCCAGCGCGCCATCAGCTCATGGATAAGCGGCTGATAACTCAGCTCCTCACCCAGACGTACCCCGTGCGCCAGCACCAGTTGCTCAAAGCGCTCCGCCACGGCGCCATCAGCCAGGAGGGAGAGAAAGGGGCCAATGGCCGTACCGGTCGCCAGCATCCAGAGATCCCGACCAGCAGGTAACTCATTCAGGGTGAGAAAGCCACTGGCCTGCCGGGCCACTTGAAGGGTATCACCCACCGTCAGGCGGTGCAGATGAGGCGTCAGGCGACCGCCTGGAATGAGAACCACATAAAACTCATGGAAGCCCGCATTGGGCGGGTTGACGAAGGAGTAGGCATGAGCCACACGCTCCACCCCAGATGGTGCCTCGGGGGCAGGTAACAGCAGAGCGAGACGGGTAAACTGACCCGCCTCATAGGGTGCCAGCTCAGCTTCTACCCGTAGCGAGAAGAGCTGTTGATTCCAGCGGATCACCTTAATGACTCGCCCTTCGACCCAATCCGTCATATCCCGCTCCAGATGTGAAACTCTCTCTTCACTCTAGCCGGAAAGCGGGCAATAAAAAACCCGCGACTAGCGCGGGTTTTTCGACCTGAAGCTCAGTAATTACTTAGAAGCAACTACGGCGATCTTCACAGAGGTCTTGACGTCAGCGTGTACTTGTACAGCGATGTCGTATTCGCCAGTGTAGCGCAGAGCGCCTTCTGGCATACGGATTTCGCTCTTAGAAACTGCAACGCCAGCGGCAGTGATGGCATCAGCCACGTCACGGGTACCGATGGAGCCGAACAGCTTGCCTTCGTCACCAGACTTGGACTCAATGGTCACATTTTCCAGGGCAGCGATCTGAGCAGCGCGAGCCTCGGCAGCAGCCAGAACACCAGCCAGCTTGGCTTCGAGTTCGGCGCGACGAGTTTCAAACACTTCCAGGTTTGCCTTGGTGGCCATAACAGCCTTGCCTTGCGGGATCAGGAAGTTACGAGCGAAACCGCTTTTCACTTCAACTGTGTCACCCAAACCGCCCAGACGAGCGATTTTATCGAGCAGAATTACTTGCATTACCTTTCCTCGGTTAATGTTGAGTTAGGCCAGGCGCCAAATCACTTATTGTGCAGATCAGTGTAAGGCAGCAGAGCCAGGTAACGGGCACGCTTGATGGCGCGGGCCAGTTGACGCTGATACTTAGCGCGGGTACCGGTGATGCGGCTCGGTACGATCTTGCCAGATTCAGTAACGTAGTTCTTCAGGGTCAGAGTATCTTTGTAATCGATCTCGGTGACGCCTTCAGCGGTGAAGCGGCAGAACTTGCGACGACGGAAATAACGTGCCATTTGCGGTTATCCTCTTAATAGTCTCTGGAATTACTCAGCGGCTTCAGCAACATCATCGGCTTCGATGCGATCATCGCGACGGCCTTGACGTTCTTCGCGGGCCTTGGCCATCGGAGAGGCTTCGGTCACAGCGTTCTTAGTACGCATGATCAGATTGCGGATAACTGCATCGTTGTAGCGGAAGTTAGACTCCAGCTCGTCGATCACAGCTTGCTCAGCTTCAACGTTCAGCAGAACGTAGTGTGCCTTGTGCAGCTTGTCGATTGGGTAAGCCAGTTGACGACGGCCCCAATCTTCCAGGCGGTGGATCTTGCCGCCAGACTTCTCGATGGCGCCAGTATAGCGCTCGATCATGCCAGCAACTTGTTCGCTCTGGTCCGGGTGAACCATGAAGACGATTTCGTAGTGACGCATGGATTGCTCCTTACGGTTTAGTAGCCCCCGTCTTGGCTCAGTCAGACCATCGAGGGCAAGGAACTTAAAAGTATGTTTTTGACTGACTTTTGAGGCGCGGAATTCTATGCGAGCCCAACCACGATTGCAATTAAAATTTAATCAAGGCAATCCACTCACCCTCGACGTTGACGCACCGCCTCGAACAGACAAACGCCAGTAGCCACAGAGACGTTCAGGCTGGAGACGCCACCGGCCATGGGAATGCTGATGAGTTCATCGCAATTCTCACGGGTCAGCCGGCGCATACCGGAGCCTTCAGCCCCCATCACCAGGGCTAGCGGGCCGGTCAGTTTGCTCTGATAGAGATCATGGTCCGCCTCACCCGCCGTGCCTACCACCCAAACGCCCCGCTCCTGCAGCTCACGCAGCGTGCGCGCCAGGTTGGTGACCTGAATGAAGGGGACAGTCTCGGCGGCGCCACAGGCCACCTTGCGCGCCGTGCCATTGAGGCTCACCGACTTGTCACGGGGCACTATCAGCGCATGGACTCCGGCGGCATCGGCATTACGCAGGCAGGCACCCAGGTTGTGGGGGTCGGTGACCCCATCCAGGATCAACAAGAAGGGCTGTTCGATCCCTTCCAGCAGCGCCCAGAGGTCCTGTTCGTCATACTTTTTACCTTCGCGAATGCGGGCTATGATCCCCTGGTGAATGGCCCCCTCGGCCTTGTCATCCAGGGTCTTGCGAGTCACCAACTGGATGCTGACTCCACACTGTTGCAACTGATTGAGCAGCGGCAGCAGGCGCTCATCATCCCGTCCCTTGAGTACCCAGGCCTCGAGAAAACGCTCCGGCTGACGCTCCAGCAAGGCACTCACCGCATGAATGCCGTAGATCAGTTCATTACTCACTTTCAGATCCTTGTTCTTCTGGAGGCCGACCAGCCTCCCCTTGGGGCGCTATTCTATCTCAGCGCACACCGATCTGCCTGTTATTCACCGGCACAAATACAAACGCCCCGCTGTAAGCCGGGGCGCTTGGGTTAACGACACATCAAACGCGGCTTATTGGCTTAGCGCTTCTTGGCCGTTTTACCAGCATCCGCCTTAGCGGCCTTAGCCTTGCTGCGGCGCCGTTTCTTGCCCGCCCCTTCCTTAGCAGCAGGAGCAGGCCCTTTGCCCTCTCCCTTGACGCCGCCTTTACCGCGCGCCGCTTTATCCTGGGAGTGTTGCTCGGCCTTGTGCTCCCGACGTCGGGCGGCTTTCTGCTTCTCGCCCTTGATCTCTTCCAGACGCAGGCTCTGCTTCTTGGCATCCTTCCCCTTGAAGTTGAAGGGCTCCTCAATCAGCTGGAAGTCGATCTTGCGATCGTCCAGATTGACCCCCATCACCTTGACCCGCACCTTGTCACCCAGGCGATGGACGCGACGGAAATTCTCGCCGATCAGGGTTTGGCGGGCGGCATCAAACTGATAGTAGTCATTGCCTAGGGTGCTGATGTGCACCAGACCATCTATGTGCAAGTCCGCCAAGCGCACGAACATGCCAAAGCCGGTCACCCCGGAGATAACCCCCTCCATCTCCTGACCCACATGATCCTGCATGTATTCGCACTTGAGCCAGTCGGCCACATCGCGGGTGGCATCATCGGCCCGGCGCTCAGTCATGGAGCACTGCAAGCCCATGGGCTGAATTTCGTCATAGAGATAGTTGTAGCCACCGGTCGGCGTCCACTTGTGCTTCGGATTACCCAGCTCCTTGGCCAACTGATACTTGATGGCCCGGTGCAGCAGCAGATCCGGATAGCGACGAATGGGCGAAGTGAAGTGGGCATACTGCTTCAAAGCCAAACCGAAGTGGCCCAGGTTGTCGGCACTGTACTGAGCCTGGGACATGGAGCGCAGCAGCATGGAGTTGATAAGCTCCACATCCGGCCGCTCCCGTACCAGCTCGGCCAGCTCGGCAAAGTCCTTGGACTCAGGCTCCAGACCCCCCTTGAGCTCCAGACCCAGTTCACCCAGGAACTGGCGGAAGGTTTCCAGCTTGAGTTCACCCGGCCGCTCGTGGATACGGAACAGGGTCTCGGCCTCGCACTTCTCGATGTAGCGGGCTGCCGCCACGTTCGCCTGGATCATGCACTCTTCGATGAGCTTGTGGGCATCGTTGCGCACCAGCGGAACTATGCGTTCAATCTTACGCTGAGCGTTGAAGATGAAGCGGGTTTCATCGCTCTCAAACTCCACCGCACCCCGTTCATGGCGCGCATGCTTCAAGGCCAGGTAGAGCTTGTGCAACTCCTCGATATGACCCACCAGCGGCTCATATTGCTGGCGCAGCTTGGGATCGCCCTCCAGGATCGCCGCCACCTTGGTGTAGGTGAAACGGGCATGCGAGTTCATCACCGCCTCGAAGAACTTGTAACCGGACATGCGACCCGTCTCGCTGATGGTCATCTCGCAGACCATGCAGAGGCGGTCCACCTGCGGGTTCAAGGAACAGAGGCCGTTGGAGAGCACCTCGGGCAACATGGGGACCACGTTTTCCGGGAAGTAGACAGAGTTGCCGCGGTTATGGGCCTCGGCATCCAGTGGTTTGCCATGACGCACATAGTAGGAGACATCGGCGATCGCCACCCACAGACGCCAGCCCCCGGAGCGTTTACGCTCACAGTAGACGGCATCATCGAAGTCACGGGCATCCTCGCCATCTATGGTCATCAGAGGCAACTGTCGCAGATCGACCCGCCCCTGCTTGGCGACTTCAGGCACCTCTTCGGTGAGCCCCTTGATCTCCTCCAGCACATCGGCTGGCCAGACATGGGGAATGCCATAGTTACGGATGGCCACTTCGATTTCGAGACCCGGATCCATGTGGTCGCCCAAGACTTCGAGCACCTCACCCACCGCATTCATGCGACCCGAGGGGCGCTGGGTAATGCGCACCACGACCATCTGGCTCTGACGCGCCCCTTTATTCATGCCCGGCGGGATCAGGATATCCTGGCCAAGGCGCGTATCATCTGGCACCACGAAGCCGACGTCGTTCTCGATGAAGTAGCGCCCCACCACATCCAGCTCCCGGGACTTGAGCAGGCGCACCAGGCGCGCCTCACGCCGGCCGCGCGGATCCAGCCCGGTGGGCTGCACCAGCACATAGTCACCATGCATCAGGCGATCCATCTCGCGAGGGGCCAGGAAGAGATCCTCCCCCCCCTCTTCAGGGCGCAGGAAACCGAAACCATCCTTATGGCCCAGCACGGTGCCCTTCACTAAATTCATCTTCTCTGGCAAGGCGTAGGCCTTGGCCCGAGTAAACACCAACTGACCATCGCGCTCCATGGCGCGCAGGCGGCGGCGCAGTGCCTCTTCCGGCTCTTCACCGGACAGGTTCAGCAAGGTCATCAATTCGTCACGGGATACCGGAGTGCGCTGTTTTTCGATCAGCGCCAGAATGGCTTCGCGGCTTGGGATGGGATTTTCATACTTCTCGGCTTCGCGTTCGCGAAAGGGATCCGGGATGGACATAGGCGGGCCTTATTCAAGGAATTTAGGAGTGTCCACAAAAGTATAACGAAAGGGCGAGCCAAATGGCATGGCCAGTTTCACAGCCTGCATTGGCAGTCTATGATAGGAGGAAGAGAATCGTCAGCCGCCGTGAGTGTCGACATGTCCAAAGAGAGTTTTATTCAGGCAAGCGCCTATTTGAAACAGGCCGTCCCCCTGATGATCAAATATCAAATTCCGACGACGCCGACCAACTATGCGCTCTGGTACACCTATGTGGCGCAAACCAACCCCCAGCTCAATGCGGCCGTCGACAGCACCATCAAGGAGTCCGGTCTCTGCAGCCCCCTCTCCAGCGAGTTGCTCTATCAGGAGCATGTGGCCGCCCAGACCGAGCGTGATGTGGAGACCATGAAGCAGAGCCTGGAAGCCATGGTCACCGAGCTCAACACCAATATGCGCGACACCTTGAGCGATACCGATGGTTTTAAGGTCATGCTGGAGAAGAGCTTCAGCAAACTGATGAAGTTCGAGGACGAGGGGCTCTCCATCGAAGAGACGGTGGCGCTGGTGCGCGAACTGGTCAAGAGCTCCCGTGACATCACCCAGACCACCCAGCTATTTCACAACCAGCTGAGCGATGCCGAAAAAGAGATAGCCGAGTTGAAACAGCATCTGGAGAAGAGTCGCGCGGAAGCCTTCCACGATGCCCTGACCGGTATGCTCAACCGCCGCGCCTTCGATCAGGAGTTGCGCCACCGACTGCAGACCCATAGTCAGTTCACCCTGATCATACTGGATGTGGATCGCTTCAAGAAAATCAACGATGAGTTTGGCCACATCTTCGGCGATCAGGTGCTCAAGGCCATAGCACGCCGGGTGACCGATGCCTGCAAGGCGGGGATCAAAGGCTTTCGCATCGGCGGTGAGGAGATGGCGGTGATACTGCCGCAGACGACCCTGCCGGTAGCCCGCCAGTTTGCCGAAGCCCTGCGCCGCGCCGTCGAGAAGATCACCGTCATGGAGAAAAAGAGCGGCCAGCGCCTCAATAGCCTCAGTGCCTCATTTGGCGTCGCCGAATACCTGACGGGAGATGGCTATGAGCAGATCATGCGCCGGGCCGATGACCAGCTCTACCGGGCCAAGGAGCTGGGGCGCAACCGCGTCATGCCCATGTCGCTCTAGTCACCAGATAGCGTAATAGTGGCTAACCTTCACCACGTTAACGCTTGGAATTGCGAGCAGTTTGCCGCGGCATGCCCCCACAACACCAAATAACAGGGGCAGTCATAAGCTGCCGGGATCAATTCACCTCATCCAACCCCTGGCGCATCACGCCCGCCATCTGCTCACTCACCCAAGCGGCCAATTGCTCATAGCGCGCCCGCAGGGGGGAGCCGGGGCGGTAGATGAGCCCGATGGCCCGATTCGGCTGAGGCTGATGACAGGGCAGGTAGCAGACCCCATCCCGACACCGTTCATTGGGTACCGCCAGTTGCGGTAACAGGGTGATGCCGGCGCCGGCTGCCACCATGTTGCGCAGTGTCTCCAGGCTGGTGGCGCGAAAGTGGCTGTCCTCCTTGGCGCCGGCGGCAAAACAGAAGCCCAGGGCTTGATCCCGCAGGCAGTGACCATCCTCGAGCATCAATAGTCGGTGCCCCGCCAACTCAGGCAACGCCACCGACTCCCGTTGCGACCACTCATGATCCATGGGCACGGCTAGGGCCATGGGCTCCACAAACAGCGGCAACTCCACGAAGGGCTCGCTCTCCTTGACCAGCGCCAGAATGGCACAGTCAAGCTGGCCACTCTCTAATTGAGCCACTATCTGGTGGGTCTGCGCCTCATGCAGATAGAACTCCAACTGGGGAAAGGCCTGACGCAGCCCGGGGACTATATGGGGCAAGAGGTAGGGAGCCACAGTGGGGATCAGCCCCAGATGCAGGGGGCCACTCATGGTCTGGCCATGGCTACCCGCCAGCTCGCGAAACAGCTGTGCTTCACTCAACACCCTTCTGGCCTGATCCACCAGTTGCAACCCAGCCTGGGTAAAGAGCACCTTGCGGCTGGTACGCTCGAGAAATTGCACCCCCAACTCCTCTTCCAGCTTCTTGAGCTGCCCGCTCAAGGTCGGCTGGCTGACAAAGCAGCGCTCCGCAGCCCGCCGAAAGTGCCGCTCCTCTGCCAACGCCAGCAGATATTCTAAATCTTTCAGGTTCATTAAGATGCAATTGATAGGTAATACCTATCAAAACAATAGCAGATAACAATTGGAACTATCAATCCAGCTGCATCATTATGAATCCATCGACGGGCCAGAGTGACACCGTCGCCAGCCTCAGGCTGCAGAGTGAATTAAACCCGTGATTGTTTGCACTACCACTTAAGGAGCTACACCATGTCCCAATCCTACGAAGGCAAGAAGGTTCCCAGCGTTACGTTCCATACCCGTCAGGCCGACCAGTGGGTCGATGTCACCACAGAAGAGCTGTTTGCCGGCCGGACTGTTGTGGTCTTCTCCCTGCCAGGTGCCTTTACGCCCACCTGCTCTTCCAGCCACCTGCCACGCTACAACGAGCTGCTGCCAGCATTCAAGAAGCTGGGGGTGGATGAGATCCTCTGCGTCTCGGTCAATGACACCTTTGTCATGAATGCCTGGAAAGAGGATCAGAAGGCAGAAAACATCACCTTCATTCCAGATGGCAACGGTGACTTCACCGCCGGCATGGGGCAGTTGGTCGAGAAGGAAGACCTGGGCTTTGGCAAGCGCTCCTGGCGCTACTCCATGCTGGTGAAGGATGGCGTAGTCGAGAAGATGTTCATCGAGCCGAACGAGCCAGGGGATCCCTTCAAGGTTTCCGATGCCGACACCATTCTCAAGTACCTGGATCCCGCCGCCAAGGTGCAAGAGTCCGTGGCCCTGTTCACCAAACCAGGCTGCCCCTTCTGCGCCAAGGCCAAGAAGCTGCTGGCTGACCGCGGCATCGCCTATGAAGAGCTGGTGCTGGGTAAAGATGCCACCACAGTCGGCTTGCGTGCCGTCACCGGTCGCACCAGTGTGCCGCAAGTCTATATCGGCGGTCAGCACATAGGTGGCAGCGACGAGCTGGAAGCCTACTTCGCCAAGCAGTAACAGTGAGTCACCCGGCGAGGCCGGGTGATCCTATCCCTCAGTGCCGTTTTGGTGGGCCCCCTGTTACCGGGACACCCACCTTTTTTCGGCCATCACTACCAGCCATCTGTCGCGGCTGAGTTGCCCAAGTCGGCTGCTAGTGATGAGCAACCCCCATTTAAGGAGTGAGCATGAACAGAATTGAAGTAGATGTTGCCGTGATAGGGGGGGGTACCGCAGGTTTGGGCGCCTACCGCGCCGCCAAGGCCCATAGTAAGAAGGTGGTGATGATTGAAGGGGGCCCTTACGGCACCACCTGTGCCCGCGTCGGCTGCATGCCCTCCAAGCTGCTGATCGCCGCCGCCGAGGCGGTACACCATATCAAACAGGCACCGGGCTTTGGCGTCCATCCGGAAGGGCACATCCGCATCGATGGCCAAGAGGTGATGGCCCGGGTCAAGCGCGAGCGGGATCGCTTCGTCGGCTTCGTCCTCGAAGGCGTTGACAGCATACCAGCCAGCGACAAGATCCACGGCTACGCCCGTTTTACCGGCCCGCATACCCTGGTAGTGGATGATCACACCGAGATCCATGCCGAACGCATCGTCATCGCCACCGGCTCGCGCCCCAGCTGGCCTGCGGCCTGGAATGAGCTGGGAGACCGACTCATCATCAACGACGATGTGTTTAACTGGGATGATTTGCCCAAGGCCGTGGCCGTATTCGGACCTGGGGTGATAGGGCTGGAGCTGGGCCAAGCCCTGCATCGGCTGGGGGTAGAGGTGCTGATGTTCGGCATGGGGGGACAAGTTGGCCCACTCACAGATGAGAAGGTACGCGACTACGCCGCCAAAACTGTCAACGAGGAGTTCTATCTGGATGCCGACGCCAAGGTGGAGCAGATGTTCCGCGATGGCGACCAGGTGCGCATCCATTACCTCGACAAGCAGGGGCAGCAGCAGGAAGCCAGCGTGGATTATGTGCTCGCCGCCACCGGTCGCCGCGCCAATGTGGACAAGCTCGATATTGAGAAAACCGGTGCAGAGCTCGACAACCGCGGCATACCAGTTGCCGACCGCTTCACCCTGCAGACCAGTGTGCCGCACCTCTTCATCGCCGGGGATGCCAGCAACCAGTTGCCGCTGTTGCATGAAGCGGCGGATCAGGGGCGCATCGCCGGAGATAACGCCGGCCGCTACCCGGATATCCGCGCCGGTCTGCGCCGTTCGACCATCGCCGTGGTCTTCACCGACCCGCAGATCGCCATGATCGGCAGTACCTTGCGGGAGCTGAACCAAACCTATACCCGCTGCGGCTGTTTCGAGATAGGTGAAGTCTCCTTCGAAGATCAGGGCCGCTCCCGGGTCATGCTGCGCAACAAGGGGATATTGCGGGTGTATGGCGAACACGGCACCGGCCGCTTCCTCGGCGCCGAGATGATAGGCCCCAGCGCCGAGCACATAGCTCACCTGTTGGCGTGGGCCCACCAGCAACAGATGACCATCAGCCAGATGCTGGACATGCCCTTCTACCACCCGGTGATCGAAGAGGGGCTGCGCACCGCATTGCGGGATCTCAACGCCAAGCTGCACCTGGGCCCGGAAATGGTCAAACGCTGCCTGGACTGCGGCCCCGGTGCCTAACCCGCCAAAGCAGAAGCGGTGCCATAACGGCACCGCTTTTTGGGTTTCCGCCACAGGAGCCCCCATGAAAATAGCATTACCCTGTTATCTGCTCGGCCTGGCCGTTGTCTGGTGTTCGGCATCCTGGGGCGAGAACCCGGCACCGACAGGGATGTATCAGGCAACCATAGCCGCAGATGGCGTGCAGCATGTCACTATGGATAGTGGGCGTTACTGTTTCAAACCCAACCATGTGATGGTCAAGGTACCGGTTGAATTATCAGTTAAGGCAGAGAGCGGATTGGCCCCCATAACCTGGTGATCCAGGCACCAGAAGCCGGAATCAAGATCGCGCAGAGTCTCTCCAGTGACGCCAAGCGTATCCGCTTCACGCCTAAGGCCGTAGGTAAATACCCCTTCTATTGCAGCAAGGGGCGGCCATTCTTTAAGAGCCACAGAGAGAAGGGAATGGAAGGCCTGCTTGAGGTAGGGAAATAATCCAGCGCATCACAGCAATCACTGGGCTTATTTGGGGCGCGGTACAGAACCTAACCTTGGCTGCTGAGACTTGGCCTCATCATATTGCGCACAGGCTTTATCCCGCTCGGCTTGGCGGGCGGGCTCCTTGCTGATCCAGGCCAGTACGGTCAACCGCCGACACTGGCGCTGCAGGCCTGCCAACTGCTCGGCTGGGCTACTAACCTCGGCCACGTCACCCTGCGCCCTACTCACAGTGGCAACGCTAGCTTTAACGCTGGCGATACTCTGCCGTTGGTCTGGAGTCGTAGGGACATAGTCGTGAGCCGCGGCACAATACATGGCGCGCTGACTGCCCTCCGGGCTGTTTTCACCAGCGGCCTGCTGACGGCTCAAGGCCTCACACTGTTGACGAAACAGCCCCCTGGCGGCCTGCTGGCAGCGGGATAAAGCGTGAGGATCGGCGATCTTGTCGGCACAGACGCTGACAGGATCGATGCGCCAGAGCTGATGGCTGAACTGGACAGCCTCGCCTTGGTAGCTCAGTTGCTGAGTGACCGGCTGGCTGTTCATGCCATCTGCCACCTGGGACTTAAGCTGCTCGGCCATAAAATCGACCACAGAGCCAAACAACAGTGCACTTAACCACATACACCCTCTCCTTAAGGCATCTGCCGTTAGTAGAACCTGAATGAGGAGCTGCAACAACAAATGGGTCAGCATCTATTTTAATGCCAGCGCACAATAGCCCCCAGCTCACTCAGCCGCCAATTCTCATCCGAGTAGTCCACATAACCAGGCAGGAGTTGGTAAGGCGCCACCAGACAAATATCGTTACAACAGGGCTCTATCAGATGATGTGAGCTCAGCCAACCCAAGCAGTTGATAATGTCACGCTCTGTAAACTCCAACATCAGCTGTTCACAGACCAGATCTTCTAAGGAGAGAGGGCCACATTGCTGTAACCAGCGAACCACGGTAAGCGTGCAGGCATCAAGTTTCATCCCTGACCTCCCAAGGTAGAGTAAGGACTCTACCAAATCCTACACGCGACGGACGAACCCGAACCAGTATGGTAAATGTACCAATATCGTAGCTATGCTGCTTACCAGCTATAACCCAGCCCCAAAAAATGCTTCCAATCCTGATGCGCATCCAGCTCGCCCTCCAACGCATCCAGCTCGGTAGAGACGGTCAGACGCATACTCTGGCTCAGGCTATAGCGCACACCCGCCTCGGCCGTGAGGGCATAATCCACCAGATCGAAGAAGGGATAGCTGTAATCTCCGTTGGTATAGAGCTCCAGCTTACTCTTATCGAAGTTACGACGATAATCCCAACTCACCCCCAGAATGCTAAACTCCATATCAGGCTGGCTGTGATACTGATAGCCGCGGCGACCCAGCAGGCTGCCCAGCTCGAAACGCCCCCGTTTGTCTTCATAGAAGCGGTAGCCTGGGCCGCTGCCATAGCGCCACTCCTGATAGAGATCCTCGATAAAGTCGTGCTGATATTTGCCTTCCCCACGCCAGAACCAGTGACTGCTCCAGAAGTAGTCCAGATCGTTGGTCAGGTCATACTCATAGTTGTTGAGCACCCCATCCTGCCGACTGTGATCCAATGAGCCCTTGATGCCATCCCGCCAGAAGCCCTTGGTCAGCTCATTGTCCGTCTTGAGGCGAATGTCGTTGGTGGCGCTCTCCTGGCGCTTGAGGTTTAGGCTCAAATCCAGATTGCCCTTCCAGGCCAGCTCCTTGCTAAATCGCTCCGGTTGGCTGATCTCCTTGATACTCTCTTTGCGCAGATAACGCTTGGTCGGGCCATGGCTTATCTCTACCAGGGTAACGCCAGGCCCCTCGTTGGCACTGGCCGTCAGATCCAGCTCCAGCAACAGGGGCTTATCCGATTCCAATTTGGCCACGTGCGACCAATCCAGCGTCAGCTCACCGGCATAGGGGGAGACAAAGTGCAGCTTTTCTTTATCCAGCGATTTGATCTGGCCGGTCAGGCGATCACCATTTTTCATCACCAACAGATCGGCATGAGCTTCCAGAGCCACCAGCCAGAGCAGAGAGAACCACAGACGCAACCACATGCCAAGTTCCTGTAATGAGCGCAGGGGAGATAAAGAGGAAGGAGCTCAAGCACAACCTGGTGCTCCCAGCGAGGCTAACGCACCGTCACCGGTATGACAAACTCCCGGGCCGCAGGCTGCAACTCCCAGGTTCGAGCATAGAGCAGATGCAACTGACCCGAGCCGGCGACCTTGGCCTTACAGCGCCACTGCACCTGACCGGGCGCGCCGGGACGCACCGCTTTCTTGGCCACCTTGACCGGATCGCCATGCAGCTCCACGCACTGCAACTGCGCCAAGTGGTCTGGCGCCCACTGCCAAGTGAAGCCGGTGGAGGGCGTTGCCGGTAGGGTCAATATAAACTCACTGCCCACGGTCAAGGCGAGTGGCTTACCCGCATCGGACTGGGCCAGTTGCAAGTGCGGAGGCTCAATGTCCTGCTCACAGCCGGTGATCAACCAGGCCAGTGCCAGCAGATAACCATAACGGGACATAGCAACCTCCATTCAATA
The DNA here is from genome assembly GCF_055413345.1 of Pseudaeromonas sp. HNCC25DJ180. Classification (NCBI taxonomy): domain Bacteria; kingdom Pseudomonadati; phylum Pseudomonadota; class Gammaproteobacteria; order Aeromonadales; family Aeromonadaceae; genus Pseudaeromonas; species Pseudaeromonas sp. HNCC25DJ180. The sequence continues at coordinate 16,464 of NZ_JBVAYF010000022.1, read as the reverse complement.
ATGACGCGGCTATCCGCTTAGGGCACGACGCGCAGATAGAGGGTATAAAAGTTGGCCGCATCGGCTACCTGGGCATGGGAACGGTAGGCCAGGGTCAACATGCCTCGTCCCTGCTCGGTGGCGGCAAACTGCAACCGCTGCATCTTGCACACGTTATTAGTAGCGCTGTCCGCCTCAATACGCTGGGCGGCAGGTTTGAGCAAGGAGCCCGGCGTACGCACCACCTCCCAGTTATAACCGGTACTCGGTTCACCGGGCAGAGCCAAATCCAGAGACTCCCCCACCTTTAGGGTCAGGGTATCGCCATTCTCGGCCATGGTGAGCTCTTTGGCATCGGCACGCATGACACCCGAGCTCAAGCCTGCTTCCGCCGTTGCTCGAGGCTCAGGCGCCTGTTGACACCCACATAGCAGCAACAAGCCCAGGGCAGATATCAGGGCAGACATTTTAACGGGCATCATCTTGTTTCCATCGTTCAGAGGGTACAACCAACAGACATGCTACTGTGCTGAAGATCAATTGTCATGAGCTCTGTCACCTAAGCCGCGAGTAAAGGCCCAGAGCCGCGCCAGAAAGGTCGGTCGGGCGCGGACCTCTGGCCGGAAGAACCTAGGCCACCGGGAAAAAAACCCGCGCTGGCTTTGGCTTTGGCCGGGTAGAAAGCTATCATGGCCGCCATTGATGACTGAGCCTGAATGCTGCCCGACAGCAGCAGGTGACAGGCTGCTGCCAAGGAGAGAAAAATGAATCGAATCGTGCTGGCCACGGGTAATAAAAAGAAGGTGGAAGAGCTCAATGCCATGCTGGATGGTATGGCGTTCAAGGTGATGCCCCAGAGCGACTTCCTAGTGGAGAGCGTACCGGAAACCGGCGCTACCTTTGTCGAAAATGCCATCATCAAGGCACGCCATGCCGCCCGCGTGACCGGCCTAGCCGCCATTGCCGATGACTCGGGGCTGGAAGTGGATGCCCTGCGCGGCGCCCCCGGTGTCTACTCTTCCCGTTTTGCCGGTGAAGATGCCAGTGATGAGGACAACCTGACCAAGCTGCTGGAAGAGCTGGCTTTCCTGCCGCCAATCCTGCGCACCGCCCGCTTCTGGTGTGTTCTGGTCTTCATGCGCCATGCCGATGATCCCACCCCCATCATCTGCCAAGCCAGCTGGGAAGGACAGATAGTGACCGAACCCAAGGGCGAGAATGGCTTTGGTTACGACCCTGTCTTCTTCGTGCCAGAGACCGGCTGCACCGCAGCTCAACTGCCCGCAGCCATCAAGAACCAGCAGAGCCATAGAGCCAAGGCGCTCAAACTGCTGATTGAACGCCTGCAGGAAATCTACTGAGGTGGCCAGCCAGGCCATGCTCCCGCCACTGGCGCTCTATATCCACATCCCCTGGTGTGTGCAGAAGTGTCCCTACTGTGACTTCAACTCCCATGCTTTGAAGCAGGAGGTTCCTGAAGCCCAGTACGTGGCGGCGCTACTGGAAGATCTCAGCTGTGACCTGCCGCTGGTGGCCGGACGCACTCTCAACTCCATCTTCATCGGTGGCGGCACCCCCAGCCTCTTCTCGGCCCAAGCCATAGGCCAACTGCTGCAGGGCGTGGCGGCTCGTATCCCCTTTACCCCGGATATCGAGATCACCATGGAAGCCAACCCAGGCACAATCGAGGCCGGGCGCTTCGCCGGGTTTCAGGCCGCCGGGGTCAACCGTATCAGCATAGGGGTGCAGAGCTTCGACCCCCAGCAGTTGCAAAAGCTCGGCCGCATCCACGACCCGGGGCAGGCTAAACGCGCCGCCGAGCAGGCCGCGGGGCTGAGCCTGCGCAGCTTCAACCTGGATCTGATGCATGGCCTGCCGGGTCAGAGCCTGGAGCAGGCGCTGGACGATCTGCGTCAGGCCATCGCCCTGGCGCCCCCCCACCTCTCCTGGTATCAGTTGACCATAGAGCCCAACACCGCCTTTGGTGCCCGCCCCCCTCGACTACCGGAAGATGAGACGCTGTGGGAGATCCAGGAGCAGGGCCACGCCCTGCTGCTCGCCGCCGGTTATCGCCAGTACGAGATCTCCGCCTACGCCAAGCCAGGCTTCGAGTGTCAGCACAATCTCAACTACTGGCGCTTCGGCGACTACCTGGGTATAGGCTGTGGTGCCCATGGCAAACTGACCCTGAGCAGTGGCGAGATCCGCCGCACCGTCAAGATCAAACATCCCAAGGGGTATCTGGATCCGGCACGCCCCTATCTGGATGAGAGCTGGCCCGTCACCACGGCAGATCTGCCCTTTGAGTTCTTCATGAATCGCTTTCGCCTGTTCGAGGCGGTGCCCAAACAGGAGTTCGTCGCGCGCACCGGCCTAGCGTTGGAGAGCGTGGCCCGCCTGATGACCAGGGCACAAGAGCGCGACTTGCTAACGGAGAGTGCAGATGAGTGGCAAGTGACCGAGCTAGGCCACCGCTACCTGAACGTGCTGTTGGAACTCTTCATGGAGGAGTAACCGCAGCCATAAGCCCACCGCGACACCCTTGATGCATCCAGCTTGCCTGATTTCGCGCGGTTCTGCTCTATACTGATATAAGTGGCAGTAATAATCCGGGTGCCGTCTGGACAACTTGGACAAACGGCACTGGATAAACAGAAGGAGTACGCCGATGAAACTGGCTTCTCAGCTGCAAGCAACCCGGGCCATCCGGGAAAAGCGTTATCCCCCCGATCTGGTGGCGGCGCAGAGTGAAGGCTTCCGCCTGATGAAACAGGCACACTTGGCCAAACAGGCCAAGGGCGTGGGCGAGCTGGCCCCCGACTTCGAACTGCCCGACCTCCAGGGGCACCTCTTCTCGCTGCAAGCCCAGCTGGCCCAAGGGGCTGTGGTACTCACCTTCTTCCCCGGCAGTTGGGGCCCCTATAGCGGCCTGCAACTGGACGCCCTGCAACAGATCCAGCCACGGCTACTAGAGCTAGGTGCCACCCTGATAGCGATCACCCCCCAGCAACACAGGCTGAACCTCATGCTGCAGCAACGCCATGGCCTCAGCTTCCCTCTGCTGCGTGATTTTGACAATCAAGTGGCCCGGCGATTCGGTGTGGCCGTGGAACTCCCCAGTGTGATGATTGACTACCTGGAGCAGCTGGGTATGGATGTGCCCGAATTCAATCAGACGCCCCATTGGGTACTGCCCATGCCCGCCACCTATGTGATAGCGCCCGATGGCCAGATCCGCTATGCCTTTGTAGATGAAGACTTCAGCCTGCGGGCCGAACCCAGCGATCTATTGAGCGCGCTGCAGCACCTGGGGTTGGTGCGTTAGCCAGTGGCGATAAGAGCGAGATGGAGTTAACCGGCGCCCAGGCGGAACCGGCTAAGGTGGATGAGAGTTTCCCCCTCCCCGTGAAAGGGCGATCTCGGCCAAAGGATAAAAGCAGAAGACCCCGCACTGGCGGGGTCTTCTGTTTTAGGGTTGGCACGCCGTGAGGCGCTTATTGCAACTCGCCATACCAGATGTCAAACAGGTTGGAGTGCTTGATGTTCTCCATGCCCTGTTGCTTCAACCATTCACAGCAAGCCTGGATCTCTTCCTCGCTGCACTGACCAATCTTCTGAGTACAGATGAGGCCTTCCCAAGCCAGGTGACCATTACCGGCGAAGGCCAGTTGACGAGGCTCGATCACTTCACTGATCAGGCGGTCGATCAGGCTGTCGATAGCCTCTTCACTGCTGCTGGCAGGAAAGTTCCAGCTCACCTCGAAGCCCAGCTCCTGAAACTCTTCAATGCGCAGTTTCTTGCGCAGACGACGACTACGTTGTGCCATTTGAACTCTCCTAATGGAAATGGGCGGAACTTTAGTTGGCGCGCTGGAATACCAGATCCCAGACACCATGGCCCAAACGATGACCTCTCTGTTCGAACTTGGTCAGCGGACGGGCATCAGGACGCGGCACATAATCGCCGAATGCTGAGGTATTGGTAAAGCCTTCGGCGACACTCATCACCTCCAGCATCTGTTCGGCATAATTCTGCCAGTCGGTGGCCATGTGGAACAGGCCCCCCAGCTTGAGTTTGGGGCGCAGCATCTGCACAAACGGCGCCTGCACTATGCGGCGCTTGTGGTGGCGCGACTTGTGCCAAGGATCCGGGAAGAAGAGTTGCAGGGTATCTATGCTCTGATCCGGGATCATCTGCTCCAGCACCTCTACCGCATCGTGGCAGAAAAGACGCAGGTTGGTGACACCCGCCTCTTCGGCAGAGGTAAGACAGGCGCCGACGCCCGGTCTGTGTACCTCGATACCGATAAAGTTTTTCTCCGGCGCCGCCTTGGCCATCTCCACCAGCGACGCGCCCATACCGAAGCCGATTTCCAGCACCACGGGCGCTTCACGACCAAACAGGGTAGCCAAATCCAGCATCTGACCGGAGAACTCGACGCCCATGACGGGCCACAGCTGGGTTAATGCCCGCTCCTGGCCCTTGGTCAAACGGCCTTCACGGCGCACAAAACTGCGGATACGGCGCATAAGCTGGCCGCCCTCTGTCATCTCAGGCTGATTACTCTCGGTCATCGGCTTCTCTCTGGGTCAAATGGGGAGTGCGAATTATGCAAAGATAGGTGGCGGGCGCAAGTAGGCAAGGGCGATTGCGGCAAATTAAACCACGTTACCCGCTCTGAACCCCCCATTCCCACACAGTTTCCGCGGTTTACAGCCTGCGGCCCATGTGATGCAATCGCCCCTCACCACTCTCCCGGACCATATTGACGCGCTACATCATGCGCCTGCAACGGCACCCAGGCTGCGGCGTGTAACAAGGAATCCTGTGAACCAGCCATTGTCACCCACTCACCCCGTGAGCACTCACTCACCTGGCTTCAGTGCCCGCCTGCTCACCTGGTATCACCAGGCGGGGCGCAAACATCTGCCCTGGCAGCAGGATAAGAGCCCCTACCGGGTCTGGGTGTCGGAGATCATGCTGCAGCAGACCCAGGTTGTCACTGTCATCCCCTATTATCAGCGTTTCATGGCCCGTTTTCCTGACCTGCTGAGCCTGGCCGAGGCCCCGCTGGATGAGGTGCTGCACCACTGGACCGGTCTTGGCTACTATGCCCGGGCGCGTAACCTGCATAAGGCCGCGCAAGTGGTACGGGATGAGCATGGCGGCCAGTTTCCGGTCACCTTCGAGCAGGTTGCCGCCCTGCCGGGCATTGGGCGCTCCACCGCCGGAGCCATACTCTCCCTGGCGCTGGGCCAGCATCACGCCATCCTGGATGGCAATGTGAAGCGGGTACTCACTCGCTGGTTGGCCGAGCCAGGTTGGCCTGGCGAAAAAAAGGTAGAAGAGCGGCTCTGGCGCTGGGCCGAGCAGCTGACCCCGCAGCAAGGCGTGAGCGAATACAACCAGGCCATGATGGACTTGGGCGCCTCGCTGTGCAGCCGCAGCAAACCCCAATGCCACCCCTGTCCACTGCAGGAGGATTGCCAGGCCGCGGCCAGCGGCCAGCCAACCACCTTCCCCCATCCCAAACCGCAGAAAAAAGCCCTGCCCCAGAAGAGTGTTTACTTACTGCTGCTGCAGCAAGCCGATGAACTCTGGCTGGAGCAGCGCCCGCCGCAAGGTATTTGGGGTGGACTCTACAGCTTCCCGGAGTTTGCCTCCCTGGAGGCTGCCGAAGCCTGGCTATTGAGCCAAGGGGCCCACGATTGCTCACTCACCCCTCTGGCCTCATTTCGCCACACCTTTAGCCACTATCATCTGGATATCACCCCCCTGCTGGCCCACTGCAGCCACCCCCTGCCACCACGCAGCATGGAGGGCGCCCGCCAACTCTGGTATAACCTGAAACAACCGGCCAACGTGGGGCTCTCCGCCGCCACGGTCAAGCTGTTAGCCACTTTCCCAACTGCAACTTCCGAACTGCAACATGAGAGGACTCCATGAGCCGCACCGTATTCTGTCAGCGTCTGAAAAAAGAAGCCCCCGGCATGCCCTTCCAACTCATTCCTGGGGAACTGGGCAAGCGCATCTTCGACAACATCTCCCAGGAAGCCTGGAGTGAGTGGCAGAAGAAGCAGACCATGCTGATCAACGAGAAGAAGCTCAATATGATGAACGCCGACCACCGCAGCCTGCTGCAGGCCGAGATGGAGAAGTATCTGTTTGAAGAGGGTGAAGTGCAGATCGACGGCTACGTCCCGCCCAGCCAGCCGTAATCCCGTAACTACCGCAACGGGACAGCCACCTGACTCATAAGATGGCTGTCCTTCGTCCCCTTTCCTTTCCAGGGGACACCCACTCTCGCCTTCTGACTCATAAAATGGCTGTCCCTTCTGTCTCGAGCCAATCCACCTCGTGATGGCTGTCGCAGGTAACCGCCTTTCATGGCGACTAAACCCGCCTATTTTTCGCACCGGAACTGTCGGCCAGAAGCAGGTTACGCTAGCCTACCAGGCACGGATAACCACGCCGCTCATTTTCCTCTGCCGGAGTTGCATATGCTGCTTGCCCTGACGACCCTGATCTCGAGCCTGACCTTTAGCTGCCCCCCTGCCATTACGACCCAGCAACAAGTCGCGGAGTCGGTGCCAGCAGGTTGGAAGGCCGTGGCCCGTGATAGCGGGGGAAACCCTGTCTCTTTGGTGCAGAATGCACTGGAACGCCTCTCCCTGTTTGATGGCGAACCCGGCGGGCTGGCTGATTTGAAACCGGATAACGGCGACAGCGAGCATGAAGCCGCTTACTGGAGCCAGCTTGATGGCTCCCAACTCTATCTGGTCTGCCACTATCGCGGGACCGAGGTCACGCTGCAGCAGCCACTTCCTGCCGCCATCGTCTCGTGCCAGGTGAAACAGCGCGACCCCTTCCATATCACCGGCCTTCGTTGCCAACAAACGGCCCCCCATTCCCAGACCCCAAACCGTTAGGCGACGCCTTGACTCGTTGCACACAACACCACTGCCGATTATCCCGAACCATGGGCTTTAGCTTTTATTGCCACGCCGCTCAAACTTCCCTGCTCTGTTACAAAAAAAAGACCGTAAATCAGTGAACTAGCGCATTTTGCGTCGGTTGAGGCCATATGGGGATTCCGCTAGGCTATTTCGGGATTTTTATTTCCATCAACCTTCAGGGAACTTCACTTATGGACAAGCTTGGAAAGCAGTTGGGCTGGGTGCTGATGGCACTGCTGGCATCCTGCGCCCTCGGCTACATAGCCCTCCATCGCGGCGAGCAGATCAACGCCCTCTGGATCGTGGTGGCCGCCGTCTGCGTCTATCTCATCGCCTATCGCTTCTACGGCCGTTTCATTGCCAGCCGGATCCTGGCGGTGGATGCCAGCCGCATGACACCGGCGGTACGGCATAACGACGGACTGGACTATGTACCGACCGACAAGAAGGTGCTGTTCGGCCACCACTTCGCCGCCATTGCCGGCGCTGGCCCGCTGGTTGGCCCTGTGCTGGCCGCCCAGATGGGCTATCTGCCCGGCATGCTGTGGCTGCTGGCCGGTGTGGTCTTTGCCGGTGCGGTTCAGGACTTCATGGTGCTCTTTATCTCCACCCGTCGCGATGGCCGCTCCCTGGGCGAGCTGATCAAGCTGGAGATGGGCAACCTGGCTGGCAACATTGCCCTGGTCGCCACCTTCATGATCATGGTGATCATCCTCGCCGTACTGGCGATGATAGTGGTCAAGGCGCTGACCCACAGCCCCTGGGGTACCTATACGGTGGCCTGTACCATTCCGCTGGCGCTCTTCATGGGGATCTACACCCGCTATCTGCGCCCCGGCCGCATCGGCGAGGTGTCGCTGATCGGGGTGATCTGCCTGATCTTCACCATCATCTCCGGTGGCTGGATCGCCAGCAATCCGGCCATTGCCCCCTACTTCGACTTCAGCGGCATACAGCTCACCGCCCTGCTGGCGGGCTACGGCTTCATTGCCGCCGTGCTGCCGGTCTGGCTGCTGCTGGCACCCCGTGACTACCTCTCCACCTTTCTCAAGATCGGCACCATAGTCGGGCTGGCCATCGGCATAGTGATCATGCGCCCCACCCTGCAGATGCCGGCACTGACTCCATTTATCGACGGCAGCGGCCCGGTATGGGGCGGCAACCTCTTCCCCTTCCTCTTCATCACCATAGCCTGCGGCGCCGTCTCCGGTTTCCACGCCCTGATCGCCTCCGGCACCACCCCCAAGATGCTGGCCAACGAGAACCAGGCCTGCTTCATCGGCTACGGCGGCATGTTGATGGAATCGTTTGTCGCCATCATGGCGCTGGTGGCCGCCTGCGTCATCAATCCGGGCGTCTACTTCGCCATGAACAGTCCGCTGGCCCTGCTGGCTCCGGCGGGCACAGTGGATGTGGTCGCCTCTGCCGCCCAGGTCGTGAGCAGTTGGGGCTTCCAGATCACCCCGGAAACCCTCAACGAGATCGCCCGCACTGTGGGTGAGCAAAGCATCATCTCCCGTGCCGGTGGTGCCCCGACTCTGGCGGTCGGCATGGCCTACATACTGCACAGTGCCCTGGGCGGTCTGATGGGCGTCGCCTTCTGGTACCACTTTGCCATCCTCTTCGAGGCCCTCTTCATCCTCACCGCCGTCGACGCCGGTACCCGCGCCGCCCGCTTCATGCTGCAGGATCTGCTGGGGAACCTGCTCCCGGCCCTGAAGAGAACCGACTCGCTACCGGCCAACCTGCTCGCCACCGCCCTGTGCGTCATGGCGTGGGGGTACTTCCTCTATCAGGGGGTGGTGGATCCGCTCGGGGGCATCAACACCCTCTGGCCGCTGTTCGGCATTGCCAACCAGATGCTGGCGGCGATCGCCCTGATGCTCTGTGCCGTGGTGCTGTTCAAGATGAAGCGTCAGGCCTATGCCTGGGTTGCCCTGGTGCCGACCGCCTGGCTGCTGATCTGCACCCTGACGGCCGGTTGGGAAAAGAGCTTCAGCAGCAATCCGAAGCTGGGCTTTCTGGCCATAGCCAACAAGTTCCAGGCCATGCTGGACAGCGGCAACATACCGGCGCAATACACTCGCTCGCAACTGAGCCAGTTGGTCTTCAACAACCGCCTGGATGCCGGCCTCACCCTCTTCTTCATGGGCGTGGTAGTGGTGCTGGCGTTCTTTGCCATCCAGACGGCGCGCCTCTCCTTGCGTAGCGCGCAACCCACCTCTGGCGAAGTGCGCTACCAGCCCATGTCGGCCCACGCCGACGAGATGGCGATGTAAAAACCGGACGGGCCCCGCCCTGTGCGGCGGTGCCCTCTTATCGAGGAGGCTCCATGTTCGATACCCTGGCCAAGGCGGGAAAATATCTGGGACAGGCCGCCAAGCTGATGGTTGGCGTCCCCGACTATGACAACTATGTGCAGCACATGCGGCTGACCCACCCGGAGCAAACCCCCATGAGCTACGAAGCCTTCTTTCGCGAGCGCCAGGAGGCCCGCTACGGCGGCAAGAGTGGCGGTCGCTGCTGCTGATTATTTACGGGAGTCCATCATGGATCAGGCTGTTGCGGTGACCCTGCTGACCGGTTTTCTCGGGTCTGGCAAGACCACACTGCTCAATCACTACCTGCGTCACCACGCCACGGAGCCGCTGGCCATAGTCGAAAACGAGCTGGGGGCCGCCAACATCGACGGCGCCCTGCTGGCCACAGGCGAACAGCTCAGTGTGGTGGAGCTCAGTAACGGCTGTGTCTGCTGCAGCGTCCGCGGCGAATTCAGCGCCGCCCTCACTGCGCTGCTGGCGCGACGCGCCCGTGGCGAGATCCACTTCCAGCGTCTGATCATCGAGACCACGGGAGTGGCCGACCCGGCCCCCATCATCCAGACCTTCTTCGTGGAGGAGACGCTGCGGGAGGCCCTGCGCCTCGATGCCGTCATCACCCTGGCGGATTGCCAGCATATAGCGCGTCAGCTTGATGAACATCCGGTCGCCGCCGCCCAGATCGCCTTTGCCGACCGCATCCTGCTGACCAAGTGCGACAGGGTCAGCGAGCAGGAGCGGGAGGCGGCCATGGCGCGCCTGCATCACATCAACCGCAAGGCGCAGATCTACGACATAGCCCAGGGCGTCTGTCCGCCCGGACTGTGGCTGGACCTGGATGCCTTTGCCCTGAGCGATGAACTGGAGTTGAGCCTAGGCGTGCAGCAGGTGCGAGAAGGCCGCCTGCACTTCAAGGCCTTTCGCCCCCTCGCCACGCCAGAACCCGCCAGACACGATCTGATAGCCGCGCACCTCTTCGAGGGGCCGTTACTAGATCTGAAGAAGATTGGCGCCTTTATGGAGCAGTGCATAGCGCAATATGGCAATGACATGCTGCGCTACAAGGGGGTACTGGCCATCGCTGGCGAGCCTCGACGCCTGATAGTACAGGGCGTACACAAGGTGGCCGGTTTCGACTACGGCTCTCCCTGGCAAGATGAACCGCCCCGCTCCCAGCTGGTCATCATTGGCCGCTATCTCCCCATAGCGGCACTTAACGAAGCCTTTGCCAATACCGCCAGTCAATAACCCCACCAGAAGAGACCAATAAAAAAGGACAGCCACCTGATTCATAAGATGGCTGTCCCTTTCGCTTTCTGAGATGGCTGTTCCCTCTGACTACTTGAGATGTCTGCCCCTTCGACTTATCGGGCAACCGAGGTTTTCAAACTTCGCCATGAGCCCTTAGTCTCGTTGGCCATCCAGATGGGATTTGCTGACTCATGCGTGTGGTGACGAGGTGACATTTAAACCGTTCACCCAGATCGGTCGGTCAATTCATCCTTAACATTGCTCAAAAAATGCCACGAACTGGCCCTAATTGCGTTGTTCACCCCTTAATAGGGCGTTAGACGATTCATTCAAATTAAAGTCCAGATTTCACTCAAACAGACAAAACTAACAGCTTGAATAACCAGTCAATCAGCATAGATTTCTGAACTCTTTCAAACTTATTTGGAGAACATATGCCCTTAGCTGCCAGAGTGGGTGATGCACATGCTTGCCCTAAGAAAGGTCATTCTGTAAATAGTATTACTTCCGGTTCTAATAATGTACTTATTAACAGTATTCCCGCTGCCCGCCTTGGTGATACGACTAGCTGTGGCGCTACAATTGTGGCTGGTAGTTCGACCGTTTTTATTAATGGCCTGCCTGCCGCATTGGTCGGGTCAGCAACTTCACATGGTGGTGTGCTCATCGGCGGTTCTAGTAATGTGCTGATTGGCGATATCTATACTCCACCATCACAATCAACAATATCTACTCCTCTCGTTACAAAGCCATTCAATCAGCATTTTCAGCTTACTGATCAATCTGGTAACCCCGCAAGGGGGTTCACCTATCTGATCCAAACACCTGAAGAGGATATTTCGGGTGATACGTGCGAACAAGGTAAAACGGTTATTTGCCATAGTAATACAATGCAACACATTACATTAGCTCACGCTTTTCAATCTGAAATAGGAGTTAAAAAATGACTTTGGCAACTGCGACTACAACACCTCGTAGTGATATGGATCCTGTCCAGGTAATTGTTGATCCTCTTCATTTAGATGAGCTCCCTGACATCATGGACGCAATGAATTGGCGTACCGCTGGAAAGTTGATGCGATACTGGTTTGACATGGAGGAAGCTTATGTGATGACTCCTGATGTTAGATCAGGAAAAGTTAGCTCTCTATCTTTACCATCCAACCGATATAATGACGATATAGTCAAAATAGAATGGTTACTATCTCAGCCGATGTGGCATGCAGCGACAATTGATATTCATAATTCATGGGTATCATCTAAAGGCATAGATAGACTCAGAATTTTATTAAAAAATGTTGGATGGACCATAGGGAAAAGAACCCCAACGCACTTAGGTTCTACCACTTATTCAGCTAGAGAATGCGATGCATTATCCCAGGTAAACAGAGTTGATGTGGGCAATAAACTTAACCGAGTTGATGGCTTATATGGTGGCATTGGTAATGGAACACTGAAAATAGCCGTTGTTGGTACTGCATTTAACCGCAACGGTCGTGATTTCTTTCGAGTTGAGAAAACGGGTTTATACCTTCGGGATAGTTATGATTTTGAAGGTGACAATGAACCACTCGGCATCTGGAGTAAACAAATGAATAGATGTTTAGGTAAATTAGATACTATCGCATATCTTTCGTCTCCACTGTTTTTCGCATTAAAAGGATATGTTCCCGTTTTCAATCGTGACTTTAGGCGCTGGCAAGAAGCACATAAGAACGATAAAAAGAAAGGTGGGGATTTTATAGTTTACTCTGATGTGAAGTGGCGAAATGAATCTGGGTGGGAAATTCCACTATGAATCGGCGACTCACATTGTACATCTTGACCGTGGCACTCTTTTTTATTTCATTTGTTCTTTTATCTCCATATCTAGCAAAAAAATATGGGAATCACCTTTTTTTAGATATAAGCCCAGATAGAAAATACAGAATAGAGACACTGAAAGTTTCCAGTTTTTATTTTGGTGACCTTAAAATGGATACTCCTGGATTTGTTAGAGCATACGACAAAAGTGGCAAATTATTTTATGAAAGTGAAATCTTTGATTTATATGATAACTGTCAGATTTCTTGGCCGGCCCCCGAGGTTGGATTACCCAAGATAATAGTAGGTATGGATGTATCAATTCCAGTTAATGACTAAAAAACCGTCTGATCAGGCAGCCAGGGGTTTCAAACTGCGCTATGGACCTTTGGCCACATTGGCCTGCAAGTCTACATGGAAGGATTAACGGCGTGTCGGCGTCCACTTGTCCCGCCAGCACACTGGCACCAACTCGTGGGATATTGCCATGGGGCACCCACTTACCCCAGAGATCGCTGTCCCCTCTGACTCAAGATGGCTGTCCCTTCCGCTTACAAAATGGCTGTCCCTTCTACTTTTTTATGCTTAAAAAAATCCCGGCGGTGGCCGGGATTTCAGAGGGTCAGGATTCGGTCACCGGCATACGCAGTGGCTCGGTGGGGGTGTCCAGCTCGTGCTGCATCTGGCGGAAGCGGTTATGCATGGCCACTGAGGGCGCCTTGTCCAGCAGGCTGAACAGCACAATCGCCAGGGTGGCGAAGCTAAAGCCCGGCACCATCTCGTAGAGACCAAACCAGGCGCCATTACGCCAGATGATGACGGTGATGGCTCCCATCAACATACCGGCCAGCGCGCCGTTGCGGGTCATGCGCGGCCACAGCAGTGACAGCAGCACCACGGGGCCGAAGGCCGAACCGAAACCGGCCCAGGCGTAGCCCACCAGACCCAGCACCTTACTGGTAGGATCCATGGCGATAACAATGGCGATCACCGCCACCACCAGCACCATGGTGCGTCCCACCCAGACCAGCTCGCTCTGGGAGGCGTTCGGGCGCACAAACACCTTGTAGAAGTCTTCGGTCAACGCCGAGGAGGAGACCAGCAGTTGGCAGGAGAGCGTGCTCATGATGGCCGCCAGAATGGCCGAGAGCAGAATACCGGCCACCCAGGGGTTGAACAGCAGATAGGAGAGCTCGATAAAGACGGTCTCGTGATTGCCCCGCACCGCGGTGGATTGCTCGGGGTGGGCGGCGAAGTAGGCAATACCGAAATAACCCACCGCCACGGCGCCACCCAGACAGAGGATCATCCAGATCATGCCGATACGGCGGGCCTTGGGAATGCCGCTGGCCGAGTTGATGGCCATGAAGCGCGCCAGAATATGGGGCTGGCCCATATAACCCAGACCCCAGGCCATCAGGGAGATGATGCCTATGGTGCTGGTGCCGTGGAACAGATCGCTGTACTTCATATCGATGGCATTGATGGCCGCCACCGTGGTATCCAGCCCGCCATTACTGAGGATCACTATGGTCGGCGTCAGCAGCAGGGCGAAGATCATCAGGGTCGCCTGCACCGTATCGGTCCAGCTCACCGCCAGAAAGCCACCGACAAACACATAGAGGATGGTGGCCGCCGCCCCCGCCCAGAGTGCCACATCGTAGCTCAGGCCAAAGCTCTGCTCGAACAGGCGCGCCCCGGCCACCATGCCCGAGGCACAGTAGATGGTGAAGAAGATCAGAATGATCAGTGCCGCACTCACCCGCAGAACACGGGAGCTATCCTCGAACCTGTGGGTCAGGAACTCGGGCAGGGTCAGGGCGTTGTTACAGATTTCGGTATAGACGCGCAAGCGCCCGGCTACGAAGAGCCAGTTAAACCAGGCGCCCAGGATCAGGCCAATGGCAATCCAGCTCTCGCTGATGCCCGAGGCAAACACGGCACCGGGCAGCCCCAGCAGCAACCAGCCACTCATGTCCGAGGCACCGGCGCTCATGGCCGTGACAAAGCTGCCCAGACTGCGCCCACCCAGAATGTAATCAGACAGGTTTCTGGTATAGCGCCAGGCGGCAAAACCAATCCCGATCATGGCCAGAATATAGATGACGAAGGTAATCGTCGTCGGAGTACTCATGTTCATTGGCATCCTCTCTTTGTTGCCAAGGGTTCGTACAGGGTAAAACGCCCCTGCTACGGCATAGGGTCGCAGATTCTACTCCATGAAAACCCCTTGATCGAGCAGGCTTTTTTTCCTATTTGGCAGAGGAATATATCGCCATGGCAGCACCAACTATGGGCATATGCCAAATATTGTGCCATTAACGTGCATTCGGCCAAGATCACAGAGCCATTCGCTGCCGAATAAAATACCGCGCACCACCAGAGGGCAACAGGACGACCCAAATGGCATAGTTTGAAGCAGATGATTCCCCTGCCCGGCCGATTAAGTTCGTTCACCATCAAACTGGAGATCCAGGGGTTATCACCTATCCCGGCCGCTGGCTGTGCCAAAATAAGCAAAGAGGCTACCACTTTACAGGAGCGGCACCATGTCAACGCCATCACGCGAAGAGGCCGATCTGCTGGGCACCATGACGCTGGATAACCGCCATTACTACGGCATCCATACCCAGCGGGCGCTGGATAACTTCCAGATCAGCCGCCAGCAGATGAACGATCTCCCCGCCTTTATCAGCGCCCTGGTGCTGACCAAGAAGGCCGCCGCCCAGGCCAACCGGGCGCTGGGCACCCTGGATCCCGACCGGGCCGGCATGATCATCGCCGCCTGTGATCTGATGCTGGAGAGCCGTCGCTGTTACGACCAGTTTCCCGTCGATCTGTTTCAAGGCGGCGCCGGCACCTCGGTCAATATGAACTGCAACGAGGTGATCGCCAATCTGGCGCTGGAGCTGGCGGGCCACCCCAAGGGCAGCTATCAGATCCTCCATCCCAACGATCACGTCAACCGCTGCCAGTCCACCAACGATGTCTATCCCACCGCCTTTCGCGTGGCGCTGTTCGAAAGCACCTTCGCTCTGCTGCGCGAGCTCAAGCAGGTGATCAAGGCGTTCGATGACAAGGCGGTGAGCTTCAAGGAGGTGCTGAAGATGGGGCGCACCCAGTTGCAAGATGCGGTGCCCATGACCCTGGGCCAGGAGTTTCACGCCTTTGCCGTCACCCTGCGCGAAGAGATCAAGAGCATCAGCCGCTGCCAGCAACTGCTGCTGGAGGTCAACCTGGGCGCCACCGCCATCGGCACCGGCATGAACACCCCGCCCGACTACTCCAGCCTGGCCATCCGCTATCTGGCCGAGCTGACCGGCCACAGCTTTGTGCCCGCCGAAGATCTTATCGAGGCCACCTCCGACTGCGGTGCCTACCTGATGCTGCACAGCGCCTACAAGCGGCTGGCCATGAAGCTCTCCAAGATCTGCAACGATCTGCGGCTGTTAAGCTCGGGCCCGCGCGCAGGTCTCGGCGAAATCAACCTGCCCAGACGGCAGGCGGGCTCCTCCATCATGCCCGCCAAGGTCAACCCCGTGATCCCGGAAGTGGTGAACCAGATCGCCTTCAAGGTGATGGGCAACGATGTGACCGTGACCATGGCCGCCGAGGCCGGCCAGTTGCAACTCAACGTGATGGAGCCTGTGATAGCCCAGTGCCTGTTCGAATCGCTGGAGCTGCTGACCAACGGCTGCCGCGCCCTGCGGGAGAAGTGCATCGAAGGGATCAGCGCCAACCAGGCCCAGTGCGAACACTATGTCTTCAGCTCCATCGGTCTGGTCACCTTTCTCACCCCCTATATCGGCCACCACGCCTGCGACGAGATCGGCAAAGCCTGCGCCCTCACCGGCCAAACGGTACGCGAAGCGGTACTGGAGCGCGGCCTGCTCACCGCCGCCCAACTGGACGAGATCTTCAGCGTCGAGAACCTGCGCAAACCCCGCTACCCGCTAAATAACCGCGCCTAATTATGCTACGGCGACGAGGTAGCACACGCTGACACGCCGTGAACCCATCCTTGGGCTCTCTCTTGTACATATCTTTGGTCGATTGGTGAGATAAATGCCGAAAAAAGCGTCGAACAGCTCCTCCCCCTGCCAAGGGGGAGGTTGGGAGGGGGTGGCTTTTGATGTTTCACAAGCTAAAAAGCAAA
>NZ_JBVAYF010000021.1:0-53547 GCF_055413345.1 Pseudaeromonas sp. HNCC25DJ180 | reverse complement strand
ATGGCAGCCTTGCTGCCGTGGGATGCGCATCTTACGCTTCCCAGCTTCAGAGTCAAGCACATTTTACTGCACTCGCTCCGGGGCGTTTCGGCCCGGTTAACACCGCTTGCTGCTACTCCGTGGAGTGCCTGCTTTGCCGTGTCAACGAGGCGGCATTATAGGGAGTTCGATTCCGAGCGCAAGAGCTTTTCACTGAAAAACTCTAATTAATATCTTATTCATATTAAGCAACAGCTTATCCACAGCAAACCCACAAAACCATGCCGAATTGCTGGGCTTGCCGTATAATTCCATGGCTTTTAGGAGGATCAAGATGCGCAATATTCGTTCATATAAAGGTTATTCCCCTTCATTATCTTCCCGCGTCTATATAGATGAAGCCGCTTGCGTAATAGGAAGAGTGGCATTGGCTGATGATGTGGGTATCTGGCCCGGCACCATAATCCGCGGAGATGTCAATTACATCACCATAGGCCCGCGCAGTAATGTACAGGATGGCGCCGTGCTACACGTCACTCGTCAAAGTGAACAGCAACCGGATGGACATCCGCTACTCATTGGCGCTGATGTCACCATTGGTCATAAGGCCATGCTGCATGGCTGTCAGATCGGTAATCGCGTGCTGGTTGGGATGGGAGCCATTATATTGGATGGTGCCATTGTGGAGGATGATGTGCTGATTGCAGCAGGGACTCTGGTGCCCCCTGGGAAACATCTGCTTTCCGGCTACCTCTATATGGGGAACCCCGTTCGCCAGCATAGAGCTCTCAGCCCGGAGGAAAAAAGCTCGCTGTTGCGTTCAGCAGGTAATTATGTGCGCTTGAAAGACGAATTCATTGACGAGCTGCCATGATTGGCAGCTCGTATCTTCAATCCAGATAAATTGCACCATCTTCGGCAAATTCTTGCGCCCCTATCTTCACTTCGGCCAACTCTTCAATATCAAAACGCACACTCTCAAAAGTAAATAGCAGATCGGCAGGGCGTGGTAGATCCAGTCCACTCACCAGTTCAAGGCGGTGACGACTCAGATAGCAGGTCACGGTTGCACCGTAAGCCTGGGCGGAAAATACCAAGCGCTGCTCTTGCTCCTGCCATGCCACATCGTCATTGAACAGAATTGACTGATTCATAGCACCCCCATGTTGCGTCGCATCTCACTGATCACCTGTCTGGTACCAGGACGAATGCCTCGCCAAATAGCAAAACTCTCTGCGGCCTGCGCCACCAACATACCCAGACCATCGATCACCTGTCCGGCACCATGAACCCGGGACCAGTGGTTAAAAGCCGTGTCAGTCGCTCCGTACATCATGTCGTAGACTGCTATCGTCGGGTGGATCAGCGCTGGCGAGATAGCGGGGAGCTCCCCAGCAAGACTGGCGGAAGTCGAATTGATGATGAGATCAAAGGGGCCGGTTAATTCGGCAAAAGTAGCGGCGGTGATCTTTCCATGCCCACCAAATAGCTCAGCCAAAGCTATAGCCTTTTCGACAGTACGATTGGCGATCACCAGAGAGTGAGGCTGCTCGGCCAATAGGGGCCCCAGAGCACCTCGCGCAGCACCGCCTGCACCCAGTAACAAGATGCGCGCACCAGATAAGTTGACCTGATGAAATTTCAGATCCTGCACCAAGCCAGCGCCATCCGTGTTATCGCCTAGCAATAGGCCATCATCGGTGAGCTTTAAGGTATTCACAGCGCCAGCCAACTTGGCTCGCGCCGAGAGTTGCGTGGCCAGCCGGAACGCCTCCTCCTTAAATGGGACAGTAACATTACAACCTCTCCCCCCCTGCGCAAAAAAGCATTGCACAGCCTCGGTGAAACCATCGAGCGGCGCCTCAATACGCTCATAACTGAGCTCTTGCTGAGTCTGCCTAGCAAACAGGGTGTGGATGAAAGGGGATTTACTATGGGATATCGGATTACCAAAAACGGCATAACGATCCATGTTACATCCTATTAAAATCTGTAGATGACTCGATTTAACGCTTTATCTTGGGACGGAACAAGTCCTGCACAGATCCTTAAGCGGGTCGAAAAACATGACCCGTTAACACATCCAGAATAGTCGAAGGGTTAGTTGCCCCCCCTACGACGCCATGCAGAATATAGTCCACCTTACCAGCCAACTGCAGCGCAACCTCAGCTGCGGTGCGGCACGGCGGCATGCCACTCAAGTTAGCGCTGGTGGAAACTAGCGGCTTGCCAAACGCCCGGCATAGCTGCTGAACTTGCGGATGTGATGAAACACGAACCGCCAAAGAGTCAAACTGTCCAGTCAACCAAGACGGGGTCGAAGGATCCGCAGGCATGACCCAAGTATAAGGGCCGGGCCAACTAGCTTGTGCCTTTGCCAAACACGCTGCGGGTATGCTGTCCACGGCAATATAAGGAAGCAACTGCTCCCAGCTTGCCGCAACCAGGATCAATCCCTTCTCTATCGGTCTATTCTTGATGGCTAGTAACTTAGTCACTGCTTGAAGATTATCCGGGTCACAGCCTAGGCCAAAAACAGCCTCAGTTGCGTAGGCAATCACATCACCATGCTGTAGATGGCATAACGCATCATGGAAGGGGTTGGTGCTCATGTTTATCACAGAATCTGGGGAGTGGAACCTGCCCGGCCTACGCGGGCAGGTAGGCTCTTACTTTAATTGTGCCTGCAGCGCGGCATCTTTGGCCATCACTTCTTCGGCACACTTCTGCCGCTCGCTACGCACCTTCTCGGCTAACTCATCGTCAGCTACAGCCAGTATCTGGGCTGCGAGATAACCGGCATTTTTTGCACCCGCTTTACCTATGGCTACCGTAGCCACGGGTACGCCACCCGGCATCTGTACAGTCGAGAGCAGGGCATCCATTCCCTTCAGCGGACCACCATCGATCGGCACACCAATAACCGGACGGGTGGTGATCCCGGCCACGGCACCTGCCAGGTGAGCAGCCAAGCCGGCAGCACAGATGAAGACCTTACAGCCACGAGCTTCAGCATCGGTAACATAGGCATGAGTCGCTGCGGGAGTGCGATGAGCCGAGGTTACTTTTACCTCGCATGAGATATCAAAGGAGCGGAGGACGTCCAGTGTGGATTGCATGACCGGGAAGTCTGAATCTGAACCCATCAGAATGGCAACAAACGGTTTTGGCATGGTGAGGTTTCCTTCTCTCTCTACATGGTTGGGTAAAGGTGATATAGCAGCGGCATTATATGTCAGTTTGATAATGGCACAACTTTTGCGGACAGCTCAGTTTCTTCCCCTGACGAGTCGATTTCTCAACCAGGATACCCCAGCCGCACTCCGGACATGGCCGAGCCACAGGCGGCTCATTGACCACATACTTGCAGCGAGGGAATGCATCACAGGCGTAGAAAAGTTTACCGTGACGGGACGTGCGGCCAACCAAGTTCCCCCCCCCACAAGATGGGCAAGGCACCTCAAGAGGCATGGCAGCCATATCATCCTGAGACTCGATGTGTAGACAAGTCGGAAAGTGGGTACAACCGATGAACAGACCATAGCGGCCTTTTTTAATGGCCAGCTCATGGCCACAAGCGGGGCAACTGGAACCAGTTAGCACCTTTTCGATAGCCACACTAGGTTGAGACAAGGAGCGGATATATTGACAAGTTGGATAGCCGGAACACCCTAAAAAGGGCCCCGACTTACCATGTCGCACGACCAATTCAGCTCCACACTCGGGGCACTGATGATACTCGCGCTCGAGAGCATGCGCATGGGCAGAAAAGAGTGTTGGGTCTATCTTGGACATGCTCGCCTCCCATCATGGATGGCAATTGTAGCAGCGAGCCATGTCCCTGTCAGTGAATGAGCCCTTCTGGCTCGTCAAACAGCAACTCCTCCATTTGATGACAGGCGTTCTCATTGCCCGGCACATTGAAGAGCACCATCAACACCACCCACTTGAGATCATCCAGCTCAATCTCTGGATTATCCAAGTCCATCAACCGCTCGATGACAATCTCCCGAGTCTCGCTGCTCAGGACGCGGATCTGCTCCAAGAACAGCAGAAAACCCCGACACTCGCTGCTGAGTTTATTCATCTCAACTGGCGCGTAGATCCGGAACGAATCTGGCGCACAGAGGGCACGCGAGGCACGCTCATCATCATGCAACACGGCCAGATGCTCGAGCCAATCAAGAGCCTTGTAGATTTCATCTTGGTGAAATCCGGCTCGCGTCAGCTCCTCGGTCAGCTCATCCTGATCCACCATCAGGTCAGCATCACTCTGGACATAAGTTTCGAACAGGTACATCAGTACATCAAACATCGTCAGTCCCTCCTCGTCCTCACATAACCGCCGGGAACGGAGGTAATCCAACCCGCCATTTCCAGCTCAAGCAGCTCACACAACACAGCATCCACGGGCTGGCCACTCTGCTGCACGATAACATCAACCGCAGTGGCCTCATACCCTACGTTATCCAACAATGCTGAACTTGGCAAACCCCCATAAGCTAAAAGAGATGGATGAACTCGGCTCTCTCCCGCCCCAAGATGAACATCAACCTCTTCTAGTATATCGGCAGCACTGCAGACAAGTTTTGCCCCTTGCTGAATTAAATGATGGCAACCAGCTGCATGAGGATTCTGAATCGCCCCCGGAACGGCAAAGACCTCCCGCCCCTGCTCCAGGGCATAACGGGCGGTAATGAGAGAACCACTCTGCTGGGCGGCCTCCACCACCACAGTCCCCAACGACAGCCCACTGATGATCCGGTTGCGCCTGGGAAAGTTCTCCGCCCTGGGCGCCACATCTGGCCACAGTTCGGAGACCAGCGCCCCACCCGCTGCCACTATTTGTTGCGCCAGAGCCTGGTGCCGACGGGGATAACAGCAGGCCAGACCCGAGCCCAAAACAGCTATGGTACGCCCTCCGGCCTTGAGGGCGGCCTGATGACACACTCCATCGATACCGAGTGCCAGGCCCGAGGTAATGACCATACCCGCATCAACCAGATCTTTCGCCAGCATGGCGGCCGTGGCACAACCGCCTGGTGAAGGATGGCGAGTCCCAACCATGGCAATCTGTGCTCGTTGCAAAACAGCAGGCTCCCCCTCAACAAAGAGCAGTATGGGGGCCGCAGGGATCTCGCGCAGCCCCTCTGGATAAACCGGGTCAACACAAGTCAGCAGATGTCGATTCGGCCCGTCGAGCCAGCGCCATACCGTATCTAGCTGTTTGCTATCAGGAAAGTGCAGTGCACCGGCTTGGGCAGAAGAGAAGCCCAAGGCACTGAGTTCCAAAGAGGAGAGTTTGCAGAGTGATTTAGCAGAATGGCGAGCAAGCAGACGGCCAGCCTTGATTGGGCCCAGGCCGGGCACCGCATCCAAACTTAACCAGGCGGTCAGTTCAGCTTTGGCCCCGGCCATCATGATCAGGGATTCCCTATCAGATTCCCTTTACGAACCGTGTCATTGGTCTTAAGTATCATAGCCATGCTCGTTTTGTCATAGACCTTAAAGACCATCAGCTGCCCCACTAACTGTTCAGGCAGATGGGTTCCCTCACCATCAAACAGTTTTTTCCCCACCGGGCTAAACAGCTTGTAGGCAAGATCATCGGCGCTACGCTCCGTGACTTCCGCACCAGGACGGTAGATGGAGAAGACATTGCCCGAACTCACACCATCACGACGGCCCTTGTTCAGGGTCACCACATCGTATTTGCCCACTATGGAGACCTTGGACGGGATCTCGATGATGTAACCTGGCTTGCTGATCTGCCCGGCTTGCAGGGTGAAGTAGGCATCCAGATTCTCCTGCTCCGGCATCAAAATAAGCCGATCGCCCTGCTGCACATCCTGTTTGTTTTTCAACAACACAGCGGCTGTCAATCCTCCCTCCTGCTTGGCACCAGCCAACGCTATACCGGTCAGGGTTGCCTCACGCCCCAATGCTTCGCCAGTCACTTTATCCTTCAGGATTTGCCCTGGACGATAGATGCCGTACTGTCGCCCCTCCTGCAGGGAACCGCGCACGAAAAAGTCGGCCTTCTCCAACAGGCCAATGGCATTGGAGTTGTTACCCACTATGTAGGGCAACAGCTTCATGTCACTCTCGGCGCTGAAGATGTGGTAAGCGGTCAAGAAAGGCGCAATTCGGGAAAGCGGCAGAGTCGGCACCGGATCCACTTTAGGCGACATCCGTACAGTGGGTGACAACTTGACCATGTGCTTCTGCACCAAACGCGGCTCACCATTGATCCAAACCAGATTAAGTACATCCCCTGGGTAGATCCAGTGGGGGTCCCGTACCTGGGGGTTAACCTGCCACAGGCGCGGCCAGAGCCACGGACTCTTTAGAAAATGACCCGAGATATCCCATAGGGTATCCCCCTTCTTGACCACATAGGTCTCGGGATACCCCTCCTTGAGTTGCAACACGTCTGCAACTGCACTCACTGCTAGCATCAAGCCAGCGAAGAAAAGCCCTAATTGACGATATCTCATAGCCATCCTTGCTTGTATCCGCCCTTGTAACTGTTAATTAGCCGCGTAAATGTCTAGAATTACGCCTATATCCACCGACTCACAATATCAAGATAAAGCGAATCTATGGCGGTTTTAGAAGTTTTGCGTTTCCCCGACGAACGTCTGCGTACTATAGCAGCTGATGTAGGCTCATTCGATGCCAGACTAAACACTATCGTTGATGATATGTTTGAAACCATGTATGCAGAAGAGGGAATTGGTCTTGCTGCGACACAAGTCAACATTCATAAACGAATTATAGTCATTGATCTCTCAGATGATCGAAACGAGCGCCTCGTTCTTATCAATCCAGTCATGCTGGAGAAAGAAGGCAGCACCGGCATCGAAGAGGGGTGTCTCTCCGTCCCCGAGTGCCGAGCTCTTGTACAAAGAGCCGAACGAGTCAAAATTACAGCCCAGGATCTACAAGGTAACACCTTTGAGCTGGAAACCGATGGTCTGCTGGCCATCTGCATTCAGCATGAGATGGACCATCTGGTGGGCAAGCTATTTGTCGATTATCTCTCCCCCCTGAAGCGCCAGCGTATCAAACAGAAGATGCAACGAATGGACAAGCTGGAACGTGGTAACAACCTCTGAGGTGTGGATTGCAAGATCTGAAAATTATTTTTGCCGGTACTCCCGATTTTGCAGCGCAGCACCTGCAAGCCCTGCTAGACGCCAAGCTCAACGTGGTGGCTGTCTATACCCAGCCCGATCGCCCGGCGGGACGGGGCAATAAGCTTTGCGCCAGCCCAGTCAAGAGCCTGGCCGCACAGCATAACCTGGCCGTTCTACAACCAGAATCCCTGCGTCAGACCGCCCCCCAACAACAGTTGGCTGAATTAGGCGCGGACTTGATGATAGTGGTGGCCTACGGCTTGATCCTGCCAAAAGTGGTGCTGGATACGCCACGTCTGGGCTGCATCAACGTACATGGCTCTTTGCTGCCTCGTTGGCGTGGCGCCGCCCCCATCCAGCGCGCGATCTGGGCTGGTGATGCCGAAACCGGCGTCACCATAATGCAGATGGATGAAGGGCTGGACACAGGCGCCATGCTACACAAAGTCGCATGTCCGATCACCAGCGAAGAGACCTCGGCCAGCCTGTATGCCAAGCTGGCACAACTGGGCCCCTCCGCCCTGCTGACAACCGTACGCGCCATAGCAGAAGACAAGGCTGAAGCGACACCACAAGATAATAGCGCCGCCAACTATGCCCAAAAATTGAGCAAGGAGGAGGCTCGCCTGGCGTGGCACCTTCCCGCAGCTCAACTGGAACGCTGTATCCGGGCCTTTAATCCCTGGCCCGTCAGCTACTTCGACGTCGAGCAACAGACGATCAAGGTATGGCAGGCCCGTGTCTTACCCTTATCGGCAGGGCAAGCACCAGGCACCATACTCCAGGCGACTCGGGACGGAATTGATGTCGCTACCGGCGATGGCATTCTGCGCCTGTTGACGCTGCAGCCAGCGGGCAAGAAGCCCATGCAAGCCCATGAACTACTGAACTCACGCCGTGACTGGTTTATGCCAGGCCAACAACTCCGATAAGCCAACCGGGCTTAAGCCCGGTTATATCAGGAAGCTTTTCATGAAAACTCGTGCCAATGCCGCCCAAGTGCTCTTTCAGGTGGTGGAGCAAGGTCAATCTCTCTCTTCAGTCCTGCCGCTAGCTCAACAACACGTTGCCCCCAAAGATCGCGCCCTACTTCAGGAACTCTGTTTTGGCTCCCTGCGCTGGCTCTCGCGCTTGGAGAGCATTGCCGGACGTTTGATGAGTAAACCGCTCAAGGGCAAGCAGCGTCCTCTCCATTATCTGTTGCTGATCGGCCTCTACCAGCTGCTTTATACCCGGATCCCCGCCCACGCCGCCCTCTCCGAAACCGTGAATGCATGCCGCCTGCTCAAGGGCGAGAGTTTCCGAGGCCTCCTCAATGGTGTACTGCGTAATGTACAACGCAACCAGGAGACACTGGAGAGTGAGGTAGACAGCACAGAGCAGGCCCGTTATGCCCATCCTGGATGGTTGCTGAAAAAGCTGCAACAAGCCTATCCAACTAACTGGCAACAGATTGCCGAGCAAAATAATCAGCGCCCGCCCATGTGGCTGCGGGTTAATGGCCGCCATCAGCAGCGTGATAATTATCTGGCTCGCCTGAGCGCCGCAGGCATCGAGAGTCAGCCGCAGGATCTGGCCCCCCAAGGCATACTGTTGAGCACCCCCTGCGATGTACAGCTATTGCCAGGCTTTGCCGCAGGTGATTGCTCGGTACAGGACGGTGCGGCCCAGCAGGCCGCTCAACTCCTGGACCCGCAGGCCGGGGAGTGGATCCTGGATGCTTGCGCGGCACCAGGAGGCAAAAGCGCCCATCTGCTGGAACGTCAGCCCCAGCTGGCGGGACTAGTTGCCGTCGATGCGGATGCCACTCGCCTGAGCCGGATCCATGAAAACCTGGAACGTCTGGGACTCCAGGCCCAAGTTATTCACGGCGATGCCAGCACCCCGGATGAGTGGTGGCAGGGGCCCCTGTTTGACCGCATCCTGCTGGATGCCCCCTGCTCGGCAACCGGCGTAATACGCCGCCATCCCGATATCAAATGGTTGCGCAGACCCGAGGACATTGGCGAGCTGGTCAAGTTACAGGCAAAAATCCTCGAAGCGCTCTGGCACAAGCTGAAACCGGGCGGTACCCTGCTGTATGCCACTTGCTCAGTCTTGCCGGATGAAAATCGGGAGCAGATCCAGCGCTTTCTGGCTAGCCACCCCGATGCACAATGGCAAGCCATAGTGGCAGGAGAAACCCGAGAACAGCCCGGCTGGCAACTGCTACCAGGCGATAATAATATGGACGGCTTTTTCTACGCCAAACTAATCAAGCAGTGAGCACCCTATGAAAATCATCATTCTTGGCGCAGGTCAGGTCGGCGGAACCCTGGCGGAAAATCTGGTGGGGGAGAACAATGAGATCACCCTAGTCGATCAAAATATTGAAAGACTGCGTGAGCTGCAGGATAAATACGACTTGCGCGTCATCTGCGGGCCCGCATCTCACCCGCGGATCCTGCGTGAAGCCGGCGCAGATGACGCGGATATGCTGGTCGCCGTGACCAACAGTGATGAAACCAACATGGTCGCCTGTCAGGTGGCCGCCTCCCTGTTTAACGTCCCCAACAAGGTTGCTCGGATCCGCTCCCAGGCTTATCTCTCGGAGCGAGAAAACCTGTTTGGCGATGAAGGCTTGAAAGTTGACCACATCATCTCCCCTGAACAACTGGTCACCGACTATATTCGCCGGCTGGTTGAGTACCCGGGGGCCTTGCAGGTCGCCGATTTCGCCGGCGGTCGAGTGGGGTTGGTGGCGGTCAAGGCCTATTATGGTGGGCCTCTGGTCGGTAACGCTCTGGCCACCCTCAAGGAGCACATGCCCAACATCGAGACCCGAGTGGCCGCCATCTTTCGCCAGGGCAAGACCATTCGGCCCCAAGGGACCACCATCATCGAAGCCGGGGACGAGATCTTCTTTGTCGCCGCCGCCGGCCACATTCGGGCCGTGATGTCAGAGCTGCAGCGCCTGGAAAATCCCTATCGCCGCATCATGATAGTGGGCGGGGGCAATGTCGGGGCCGGCCTTGCCAAGCAACTGGAGAAACGTTACAGCGTCAAACTGATTGAACGCAACCCGGATCGGGCCGAGCAGCTCTCTGAACAGTTGGATGAAACCATCGTCTTCTGTGGCGACTCTGCCAATCAGGAACTGCTGCAAGAAGAACATATTGACCAGATTGATGTCTTCATCGCCGTCACCAACGAAGATGAGGCCAACATCATGTCGGCCATGCTGGCCAAAAAGCTAGGCGCCCGGAAAGCCATAGTGCTGATCCAACGTGCAGCCTATGTCGATCTGGTACAAGGCGGAGCCATCGATATAGCTATCTCCCCTCAGCAAGCCACCATCTCCGCTCTGCTCACCCATGTCCGTCGCGCCGATATCGCTAATGTTTACTCCCTGCGCCGTGGCGCCGCCGAGGCCATTGAGGCCATTGCCCATGGTGATGAAAGCACCTCCAAGGTGGTGGGCCGGACCATTGGTGAATTAAAACTACCACCAGGTACCACCATAGGTGCCATAGTGCGCGGCGATGATGTGCTGATAGCCCACGACACGACTGTCATCCACCAGGATGATCATGTGGTGATGTTCCTCGTGGACAAGAAGCACATCCAAGAGGTGGAGCGTCTGTTCCAGCCCAGTCCCTTCTTCTTATGATGTGATGACATGATTAATCTAAAACCTATCACCTTCACCCTGGGCCTGACCCTCTCCAAACTGGCACTCTTCATGTGGCTGCCGACCCTGCTGGCCTTTTTCACCGGCACCTCAGGTTTGGCAGAGTTTTTGGCGGCGGCCATCATCACTCACATTGCCGCCTTTCTCTGTCTACACTGGGGCCATAAATCCAAATTTCGCCTCGGCGTGCGGGACATGTTTGTGCTCACCAGTGCTGTGTGGGCCGTGACCTGTGTGTTTGGCGCCCTGCCCTTTGTCTTTATCAATCAAATCAGCTTTACCGATGCCTATTTCGAGACCATGTCGGGGGTCACCACCACCGGCTCTACCGTCTTATCCGGGCTGGACACCATGGCCCCCAGCATTCTGCTCTGGCGCTCACTGCTGCAATGGTTGGGCGGCATCGGTTTCATCGTCTTGGCCGTGGCCGTCCTACCCGCGCTAAACGTAGGCGGCATGAAACTCTTCCAGACGGAATCCTCCGACAAATCAGATAAGGATTCGCCGCGCGCCACCAATGTGGCCAAGAACATAGTGTTGGTTTATCTGGTGCTGAGTACACTCTGCTGCATCAGCTATTGGCTCTCCGGCATGACACTGTTTGAGGCGATAAACCATGCCATGACCACGCTCAGCACGGGGGGCTTCTCCACTTCCGATGCCTCGATGGCGCACTTCTCGTCCTCGGCACACTGGGTGGCGACGACCTTCATGTTTTTGGGCGGACTGCCCTTCCTGCTGTATGTCCAGAGCCTGCGCCGCCGCCAACCGGTCCTGCTACGGGATGCTCAGGTGCGCGGTTTCTTCTGGCTAGTGCTCATCGTCACCAGCATGATGAGCCTCTGGATCTGGCATCAAGGCGTGTTCAGCCTACCTGACGCCATCCGCATCAGCATGTTTAACATAGTCTCAGTGCTGACGACCACGGGCTATGGCCTGACTGACTTTGGTGTCTGGACCCCCTTTACCACGGTACTGTTTGTCTTTTTACTGCTGGTTGGCGCCTGCTCCGGCTCCACTGCCGGTGGACTGAAAATCTTCCGCATCCAGATAGCCGCAACCCTGTTTCACAAGCAGGCGCGGCAATTGATGCACCCCTCAGGGGTCTTTCCCCAGAAGTACAATGGCCGCCCGGTCACCGATAACATCATCCGCTCGCTGGTGGCATTCGTGCTGAGCTACATCACCGTCATCATAGTCCTGTCTGCCCTGCTAGGTCTGTTGGGCTTGAGCCCACTGACGGCCATCAGTGGCGCCATCACAGCCGTTAGCAACGTAGGTCCTGGCCTGGGGGCGCAGATTGGCCCCCTGAGCAACTTCGCCTCACTACCCGACGCCGCCAAATGGGTGCTCTCCTTTGGCATGATGCTGGGTCGCCTGGAGATACTGACCGTCGCCGTCCTCTTCTTCCCTTCCTTCTGGAAAAACTAACGCAAGTGGCCACCCTAGGGTGGCCACTTTAGTCCGCGCGAACCGAAAAATGTTACTCGCTTTTGGTCTCTGTTGACTGGTAGTTGACCGGGACATCCAGTGCCAATAAGCCGCACATACGCTCCGGATCCTTGACCAAATCCCGCAGCGTAAACTCACCCAACACCGCCAAGAAAGCGCGGATGGCCTTACGCAGTATTCCCTGGAAACGACAGCCGCTACTCAACAGACAGTTTTCGCGTTGGCAATCCAGCAGACAGGAGACATTTTCCATGTCCGAGACCACATCGCGCAAATTGATGGCCTCTGGCGTATGGGCCAGACGAATGCCACCATGTTTACCTCTAACAGTCTCAATATAACCCTTAACCCCGAGCTGATGGACGATCTTGACCACGTGGTTACGAGAGATCTGAAATTTTTCGGCCACCTCTGTGATGGTCGACAGCTCTCTCTCCGGCTGCAGGGCCAAATAGATCAAGGTTCTCAGCGCGTAATCCGTAAACAGCGTTAACTGCATGATGCTCTCATCTCTGTGGCGGCCAACTCAAGCCTAGCTAGCTCTTGAGGAAAGGCTCATTATCTTTATATGAAATGGTCAGAATAGGTTTTATATCACATAGTTTATTTTTATAATCTAGCCAGTAAAACAATCTTCACTAAAACAGTGCATTCGGAATATGTTTTTTCTACTCACCAGTACCTTGTTGCTCGTAGTAGGGTTGCCCTTTGCATTTTTTGTCTCAGGCCATGGGCAAGCTTACCTCGATTATGGCCCCATCATCTCAGCCATCTTGTTGCTGTTATTTTTGTTGATGGCTCTAAAAAATGACCGACGCCGCCGCTAAGGATAGCGGCATTTTTATCAACACACGTTGAAAGTAAAAAACAAAATGCCACTCCTAGGAGTGGCATTTTGTTTTATAAAGTGGTCGGCGTGAGAGGATTCGAACCTCCGACCCCTTCGTCCCGAACGAAGTGCGCTACCAAGCTGCGCTACACGCCGTTGTCTGCGGAGCGCAATCTACAGAAATAGCCGCACAAATGCAACCATTTTTCCTATCTCATTGGATTGATGTGGAGTTTACTCTGTAAATAGACTCTGCTTATGGAATTAAGGCGCCATTAGGCGCCTTAATTCCATTGCTCTTGTAGAACTAACTGGCCATCGCCATCTCTTGTTTACGCCGCCGCTCAGCCTTGGCCATCAGCCACCAGGTGATAAAGGTGGCCGTCGAAACCACCAGAATGATCAGCGTCGCCAAGGCGTTAATCTTGGGGCTAACGCCAAGACGCACACTGGAGAAGACCACCATAGGCAAGGTTGTGGCATTCGGCCCAGAGACAAAGCTGGTGATCACCAAATCGTCCACTGACAAGGTGAACCCTAACAACCAGCCAGCGGCAATCGCCGGGGCGATTGAGGGCAGGGTGATAAGGAAAAACACCTTGATAGGTGTCGCCCCCAAGTCCTGGGCCGCCTCCTCGATGGACTGATCCAGCTCCCGCAGACGCGAACGTATAATCACAGTGACATAGGCCGCAGTAAAGGTTACATGAGCAATCCAGATGGTCATCACCCCCCGTTGGGAAGGCCAACCAAAAGTGTCTGACAGCGAGACAAACAGCAGTAACAAGGCCAGACCGGTGATCACCTCAGGCATCACCATAGGCGCCGTGATAAGAAAGGCAAAACTCGTCTCGCCCTTGAAGCTACCAACACGGGTCAGTACAAACGCCGCCATGGTGCCTATGATGACGGCCATGGTTGCCGTCATCACACCGATGGAAAGCGACAGCATGACCCCATCCATCATCTGCTTGTCACGAAATAGCTCGAAGTACCATTTAATTGAGAATCCAGACCAGACCGTGACCAGGCGCGACTCGTTAAACGAGTAGAAGACCAGGATCAGGATAGGGGCATATAAAAAACTGAACCCCAATAACAAGGCCAGAGTTCGCCACGGGGACTTTATCTGTGGAATGGGTGTACTCATGCTCTCCCCTCCTCCATTTCACGGCGCTGATAACGATAGAACCAGATGATGGGCACCATCAGTATGGTCAGCATGACCACAGCCACGGCAGAGGCGACTGGCCAATCCCGGTTGTTGAAAAATTCCTGCCATAACACGCGACCAATCAGCAATGAGTCAGGACCGCCCAGCAGCTCCGGGATCACAAACTCACCCACAGCCGGAATGAACACCAGCATGGATCCTGCAACTATGCCGCTCTTAGTCAAGGGCAGCAGCACGGTCAGAAAGGTCTTCCAAGGACGAGCCCCCAGGTCAGAAGCCGCCTCAATCAAGGAGTAATCCATCCGCATCAGAGCGGTATACAGAGGCAGTATCATGAAGGGTAAATAGGCATAGACAATGCCGATATAGACAGCCATATCCGTATGCAACATCTGGATTGGCTGGTCAATAATACCAATATAAATCAAGAAGTTATTCAACAAGCCATTGTTTTTTAAGATACCAATCCAGGCATAAACGCGGATCAAGAAAGAGGTCCAGCTCGGTAACACCACCAGCATCAACAACACGTTGCGCATGGAGGGCGAGGAGTGAGCGATGGACCAGGCAATAGGATAGCCGATCAACAGGCAGAGCAGGGTCGAGATGGATGCCACCCGCAAGGACTGCAGGTAAGAGTCCAGATACATCTCATCCTGTAGTAGATAGAGGTAGTTCCCAATATTAAAAATAAAGGTCAACTTTTCTTCTGCATACGCGACCAGTGCCGTATAGGGAGGGATGGCAACCTGAGTCTCCGCCAAACTGATTTTTAAGATGATGGCAAAGGGGATCAGAAAAAACAGCACCATCCAAGCATAGGGAAAGGCGATCACCAGATGACGACCACCCCACCGTCGATTGCGCACCACGGACTTCGTTTTCATCATCTGCATCCTATATGGTCAGCACAACGCAAGAATCCGGTTCCCAGTGCAGGATCACCTCATCACCCCAGGTCGGTTGTCCCTTGCGAAAGCGGTCAACATTGGGCAGGGTCGCTATGACGATCTGACCACTGGGTAGGCGTACGTGGTAGATGGAGATGTCCCCCATGTAGGCGATGTTTTCCACTACGCCCTTGTCATAGTTGAAGTGATCAACCGGGATCTCCTTGCTGAAATAGATCTTCTCCGGGCGCAGAGCCACCATCAGATGCAGACCATCCGCCACCGAGGCGCCGTGATTAACATGAATGGGATGAGTCAGCGAGTCGGAACGGATCACCATGTAATCAGCCCCCCCTTCCGCCAGCACACCCTCAAAAATATTTACCGAACCGATAAACTCGGCACTTAACCGGCAATTAGGGTGTTCATAGATCTCTTCTGGACCACCAATCTGGACAAATTCCCCGCGATCCATGATGGCAATGCGCCCGGCCATAGTCATGGCTTCTTCCTGATCATGGGTCACCATGACACAGGTCACCCCCACCCGCTCTATGATATCGACTACTTCCAACTGCATCTTCTCGCGCAGTTTCTTATCGAGCGCCCCCATAGGCTCATCCAGTAACAATAACTTGGGGCGTTTAGCCAAGGAGCGCGCCAAGGCCACACGTTGCCGCTGCCCCCCTGAGAGCTGATGGGGCTTGCGATGGGCGAAGGATTCCATGTGTACCAGCCCAAGCATCTCATGCACCCGAGCCTGGATCTCGGCTTTGGGTAGGCCATCCTGCTTCAGACCAAAGGCAATATTCTGCTCCACCGTCATATGCGGGAAGAGAGCGTAGGATTGGAACATCATGTTAATTGGACGCTTGTAGGGCGGGATGTCCGCCATGTCCTGGCCATCCAGTATGATGCTACCCTTGGTGGGCTTTTCAAAGCCAGCCAGCAGACGCAACAGTGTCGACTTACCGCAACCCGACGCTCCCAGCAGGGCAAAGATTTCCCCTTTATTGATCGTCAGAGTGACGTCATCAACTGCATTGACGCCTTCAAAACTCTTGGTGACATTGCGGATCTCCAGCAAAGGAGTCCCATGCTGAACAGCCACACTACTGGCAGGCTTGTCGACTTGATCTACCACAGCCATTTTTCTCCCTGAAGAATCCGGGGGCGTCTTAGCGCCCCCGTTAGAATGAAATTACTTACCGGTTTTGACCTTGGTCCATTCCCGTGTGAGTTCTCGATTTACCTTCTGCGGCAAGACCTTCAGGGTAAACATCTTCGGCTTCATCTCATCAGTGGGATAGATATTGGGGTTATTGCGAATGGCCGCATCCACCAGAGGAATGGACGCCTTATTGCCACTGGCATAGGAAACAAAGTTGGAGACCTTGGCGATCACATCCGGCTTCATCAGGTAATTGATGAAAGCCATGGCATTTTCCGGATGCTTGCTATCTGCCGGCACCGCCAACATGTCATAGAATATCAATGCCCCTTCCTTCGGGATGACATAATCGACCACGACCCCGTTATTGGCTTCGGCCGCACGCGCCTTCGCCTGCATCACGTCACCCGACCAACCAATCGCCACACAGATGTCGCCATTGGCCAAATCATTGATGTACTGGGATGAGTGGAAATAGGTGATGTAGGGGCGCAGGGTACTCAGCAGCTTGCCCGCTTCCTTGTAGTCGGCCGCACTGGTGCTGTTAGAGTCCTTGCCTGTGTAATGCAGTACGGTGGCAAAGATTTCTGTCGGTGCATTCAGGAAGGAGACACCACACTTGCTCAGCTTGGAGAGATTTTCCGGCTTGAACACCGCATCCCAGCTATCCATTTTGAAATCAGGGCCCATGACTTCGGCCACCTTCTTGGGGTTGAAACCAATACCAGTGGTGCCGCCCAAGTAGGGGATGGAGTGAGCATTATCAGGATCTTTATCCTGCAGCAGCTTCATGATATCCGGATCCATATTGCTCAGGTTAGGCAACTTGCTCTTGTCCAAAGGCATGAACACACCCGCCTGGATTTGGCGAGCTAAAAAGTCTGAACTGGGAACCACTACATCGAAGCCGGTCGTGCCAGCCAACAACTTGGCCTCAAGCACCTCGTTGCTGTCAAACACGTCATACACCACCTTGATCCCCGTCTCCTTCTCGAAGTTGGCGACCGTATCTTCGGCTATGTAATCACTCCAGTTATAGACGTGCAGGACCTTCTCTTCCTGAGCCGCCGCACTGCCGACGGTCATTGCCGCCACCAACGAGAGGGCGACGAATCCTTTGTTAAATGACATTGAGCGTCTCCTTACCTAGTAGTGGTGTCCCAGCAAATCGAGGGGAAGCCTGATCAGCTGATACAGTACCCGAACTGCTTATCACTTGCCCCCTGAATTAGTCCCTGCGGCCACGCTGCCCATTGACTAACCAGAATACCTCGTAACTAGCGCATTATATTTCGAAAAATTGAAAATGTATGCAGCAAATGTGCTGCCCGAACGGAGAGCATTTCCCCGTCAACCCATTGCCATACTTGGATTTCCCCGCCATAACGAGGCGGGAATTCACATGCATCGTCCCCCTGAGCCAAAACCCGGGTTCATCATAGATTTACTTAGCACGCCCTCCGCCTGTCACGGGTAATCGTCGCATAATTCACACCGCATCATGACAGAGAGCCCTGCGGGTATTGCCATATCCAATACGACCATCCCTTTCACTTATAGCACTCGCCAGTGCAATGCTTGCAACAAAAGCACCTTATCGATGGCACTAACCATGGATTAGCAAATTGCCTGCCACAATCCCTGCGGGCTTGTTTGACGAGAGGCTAGCCACACCGAGGCGGAGTCTAGATGACATGACCACACGGACCACATAGGTGCAACGCCTCGTTCTGGTCTTACCCGCACAACTTGTGTGCCCCAAAACGAAGAGCGTAATGCAGAATAAATAAAACCTAGCGCATGAAATGGTGACAAACAAAACAGCCATTGCTCATGAACCGACTAAACTTGGGTGAGAGAAATGCAAGTGCACACCAAGGCTAGACTTTTGCCCCATGTGAGCCCGCAAACCAACAATAACCGTTATCATCGCAGGGAAATACTTTGCCACCACAACAACATCAACACGCAATCATTGAGACGTCATCTACTGGTTTTCGCACTGGGTTCCAGAGCTCGAGTGTGTTGAGTGTCGAGGCGGAGGGGGAGGAGCAAACCACCATGTCTATGGAACTGTTGTTTAGCAAAATCAAGCAGCTTCCTGTCATACCTAAGCTGCTGCATGAGTTGATGCAGAGCTTTTCGGATGACAATTCCCGCATTGAGGACATAGCCAAGAAAATCGCTATGGATCAGGTGATCAGTGCGAAGGTACTCAAAATGGCCAATTCAGCCGCCTATCGCCGCGGCAATGACATTACCTCGATTGAACAGGCCGTCATTCGCCTGGGGTTCAACGCCCTACGCTCCTTGGTCGTGGCCTCTGGTATCATGACCAGCTTCAAGACCCCCGCCAACTTTGA
The DNA here is from genome assembly GCF_055413345.1 of Pseudaeromonas sp. HNCC25DJ180. Taxonomy (NCBI): domain Bacteria; kingdom Pseudomonadati; phylum Pseudomonadota; class Gammaproteobacteria; order Aeromonadales; family Aeromonadaceae; genus Pseudaeromonas; species Pseudaeromonas sp. HNCC25DJ180. The sequence continues at coordinate 34,880 of NZ_JBVAYF010000021.1, read as the reverse complement.
CAAGAACAAATTTTGGGTTGAAACCTTTCAAGTGGCCACCATCGCCAAAACCCTGGCCGCAGACAGTCGCTGCATAGAACCGGAGACGGCCTTTACCTGTGCCCTGCTACACAATATTGGTGAGCTGCTGATCCAATCAGCCTTGCCCGACGACGCCAGTCTGATTAATCTATCAATAAGCCAGGGTAACAGTCGGATAGAAGCACAACGTGAGATGCTGGGGTATGACTATAGCCAGGTGGGAGCCGAACTGGCCAAACGTTGGAACCTATCTGACACCTTCGTACGAGCAATCTCCCAACAACTTGATCCATTAAGCTTTACACCAGTGAGCGCAGAGGCGATCCTGATCCGGCTAGCCATGTTTGTCTCTTTTGCATGGAATGCCGGTGTGCCCCCTCAGGTGATTGTAGCCAGATTTCCAACTCCCCTTGCCCAGCATCTGGGGATCGAACCGCAGCAACTGGCGGATCGCCTGGAAGAGTTACATCAGCAGGGCAATGAACTGGCTGCCATGCTGACTAATTAATAGAGAAGTGCCGATGTCAGAGCCATTTTTTTTTCACCCTCAAGTTGCTCCTTGGTTTAAATGCAGTGCAAGTCGCCTCATCCTGACTCTGTTCACCCATAAAGAATTGGCCCTGGATGCACTCTATATTCGCCATGAGATGGATAATGAGGAAGCGTTATGCCCCATGCGCCAGAGTGGGTTGCAAGGTGAGCTGGCTATCTGGCAAGGAGAGATCCCACTACCCAAAGAAGGCCTGTCTGTATATACCTTCAAGGCCATCAAGGCTCAACAACAGTGGTGGGTTCATGGCGCCGGCGTCTCTCCCTATATTCCCACGCGGCAGCAGCACTTCCGCTACAACCTGCAACAGAAGCCGCCACAGTGGATCCAGGATCAACTTTTCTATCAAATTTTCCCCGACCGCTTCTGCGACGGAGACCCAGCCATCAGCGTCAAAACCAATGAATATCAATATGGCGATGGCAGCCATCCCATCATAGCCAAGCAGTGGGGAGAAGCCGTCGCCCAGAGCCACACCTCAACGGGTGCGACCGAGTTCTTCGGCGGTGATCTGGCAGGGATTCAGAATCGACTCTACTATCTGCAGTCGCTTGGTATTACAGCTATCTACCTCAACCCGATTTTTACCTCACCCAGTAACCATAAATACGACACAGTGGACTTCTACCAGGTCGATCCGCATCTGGGGAGCAATGAGAAACTGGCCGAACTGACCAATACCCTGCACCAAAGAGGGATGCGGATCATTCTGGATGCCGTCGTCGACCACACCTCAGATCAACACCCCTGGTTTGATCGGACAGGCCAGAAGGAGGGCGCCTACGGCAACGAAGGCTCCCCCTATCGCCGTTTCTATACCTTTGATGCCCAAGGCGGCCATGTGGGCTGGAAGGGGCTATCTCATCTACCCAAACTCGATTTTGCCGCACCTGAGGTCCAGGAGGTGGTCTATCGTGGCGAGAATGCCATTCTGAGACACTGGTTGCGCCCCCCCTATGCCATTGATGGCTGGCGTTTCGACGTAGCCCACATGCTGGGCGAACATGGTACGGCACAGGGGAACGCCTACCATCTGCGAGAGATTCGCCGCGCGGTCAAACAGGAAAATCCTGATGCCTACATGCTAGGTGAACACTTCTCCGAAGCCAGCCAATGGCTGCAGGGCGAGCAGGAAGACGGCGCCATGAATTACTATGGGTTTGCCCACCCGGTGCGCGCCTTTCTGGCAGGCAAGGACATAGCCTATCAACCAATCCAGATCTCGGCAGAGGAGCTGGATAACTGGCTGAAGCAAGCCCGCGCCCAGATCCCCTTTGCCAACCAGCTGGCCCAATTCAACCTGCTGGATAGCCATGACACGGCGCGATTTCTCTCGATCCTGGGCGGTGATATCGCCCTGATGCGCGCCGCTGTGACCCTGTTATTCACCTACATAGGCGCGCCCAGTGTCTACTATGGTGATGAAATCGGCATGGAAGGAGGAAATGATCCCGATTGTCGACGGACTTTCCCTTGGGACAGCACAGAGTGGAACCACCTGCTGCATGATCACTACCGTCGCATGATCCGGCTGCGCAAAACCCATCCGGCACTGCGACGGGGTGATATTCATACCCTATACGCTGGCGAGCACAGTTTCGTCTTTGCCAGAACCCTGGCCAGTGACGCCGTCATTACGGCTCTCAACCGCCACCCGACCAAGGCCCGGACCATGGTGCTGCCCATCTGGCAAACCGGCAGTCTGGCCAACCGTTTTACCGATCCGGAAACCCGAGAAAAATTTGAAGTGGTGAAGGGGGAAATTCAGATCACCATACCGCCGAAGACGGCGCGAGTACTCCTCGCCACCTGATACTGCAAAGTTATCAGGCCGCAAGTTGCGGCCCGATAACGTTATGCTCAAGAGAGGTAGTGCAAAGCGCCATCCAATAGCATCTGCACCGAGATCATCACCAATAACATGCCCATCAGCCGCTCTAATGCCGTCAGCACCCGTTCACCCAGAATGCGATGCACCTGCTCATAAAACATCAAAATGATCGAGCTGGCCCCCCAGGAGAGCAGCAGCGCCAGAGTCCAATCGGTCATCTGGTTCGGATATTGATGCGCCAGGAGTAGCAAGGCCGCCAAGATAGAAGGGCCGGCAATCATGGGGATGGCCATGGGTACTATCAGTGGCTCTTCCCCCTCGGGTAAGCCGGTCACGCCCCCCTCACTGGGAAAGATCATGCGCAGGGCAATGAGAAACAGCACTATGCCACCCGCGATACTCACCGCCTCCTGCTTAAGGTTGAGCAGGTTGAGGATCTCTTGTCCGGCATAGAGAAACAGCAACATCACCACCAAGGAGATGAGCAACTCACGCACCATCACCTTGCGCCGACGCTCCTTGGGCAGGGAACGCAGTATGGAGAGAAACACAGGAAGGTTGCCAAGGGGGTCCATGATCAGGAACAACATGGCTGCGGCGCTGATAATATCCATCTTCGCTATACTCGGGCATTTAGCAGAACAATATACTGCCGCGAATATAGCAGAGCAAAGATTCAATTACGACAGCCGAAGCTGCCGTTATCTCATGCCTTAGTGATTGCAGATCCGCTCGGCTTCGGTATTGAATCCCTCGGCCGACTCAACAAACTTACCGCGCTCACGCAAAAAAGCGATCAAGCTTGCGGCATCCATATCCTGAACGCTGCAAGTATGGAACCGAGCCGCCTGACCAAAACGTTCGTCTATCGCCGCCTGCAGGCTCGCTTGAGTAAACTGTCCGCCAAGCTCCAGCATCAAATGCATCACTTCATGGCCATGGATCGATGTTGTCATTGTACTCTCCTCGCGCTATAACGTGCTTAATATTGGCATGTTATAACATGCCCGCTACCGCTGCCAAGCGCCAGATGCTCCTTTCATAGCCTGACACGTAGTAGCCTACATAGCGCTCACAGAGCCCCGGCTGGTTCGTTGTCAGCGACTGCTCATTCGCGCTAGGTTCAGATAGCCAATAACAGTGTAAAAATATCGAAGGATGTCCCTATGGATCAGCAACTAGCCAATTACCTACCCGCGATTGAGCACATCATGTGTCAATGGGGAAAGAGCTTCGATGAGGCGTGTGATGAGTTGGGGCTTTCACCCGATGAGAGGTATGCCCTGGACAGACTGCAGGGTGCTCAGCTAGAAGTAGAATGAAACCGTCTACGACAACCAACAATAAAGGCGGCCAAGGCCGCCTTTATGAATGAGTCAGAGTCGCTATCAGCTTAGCTTGCCATGACACTGCTTATATTTCTTACCTGAACCACATGGACAGGCATCGTTACGCCCTATCTTGTCACCGCGGACAAAGGGGACGGCTTGAACAGGAGTACCTGCTTCCTCGGCGGTATCCTCTTCGGCCAACGCACTGCTCTCGGCATGAGTGTAGGTGCGCGGAGCCGCTTCGGCACGGCGACGCTGCTCTTCGATGGCATCAACATCCTGCTCCTGAACCTGCACACGGCTCAGGATAGCGACGACATCTTGCTTGAGGGTCTCCAGCAGCTGAGTAAAGAGCTCAAACGACTCGCGCTTGTACTCCTGCTTAGGATTCTTCTGGGCATAACCACGCAAGTGGATCCCTTGACGCAGGTGATCCATGGCCGCCAGATGCTCCTTCCACAGGGTATCCAAACTCTGCAGCATCACAGACTTCTCAAACTGCTGCATGACCTCCTCACCCACCAGCGCTTTCTTGCGACCATAGACGGCTTCCGCCTCAGTCACGATGCGCTCGCGCAGCAGCTCTTCATACAACTTGTCATCTTCCGCCAGCCACTGGGCAATCGGCAGCTCCAGGGCAAAATCACCCTTGAGACGCTGTTCCAGACCAGCAATATCCCAGGTCTCATCCAAGGAGTGCGGCGGGATATAGTCATTCATCATGCTATTGAGTACGTCGGCGCGAATGACCTGGATGGTCTCACTGATATTACTGGCATCCAGCAACGCATTGCGCTGTTCATAGACCACTTTACGCTGGTCATTGGCCACATCATCGAACTCGAGCAAATTCTTACGAATATCGAAGTTGCGACCTTCCACCTTGCGTTGCGCATTCTCAATCGCCTTGGTCACCCAAGGATGTTCGATGGCCTCGCCATATTCCATACCCAACTTCTTCATCATGCCCGTGACACGATCCGAAGCGAAGATGCGCATCAGCGTATCTTCCATGGAGAGATAGAAACGAGAGGAACCTGGGTCACCCTGGCGACCAGAACGGCCACGTAGCTGGTTATCGATACGACGAGACTCGTGGCGCTCGGTACCTATGATGTGCAGACCACCAGCCGAAATGACCTCATCATGACGTTTCTGCCACTCGGCTTTAACGGCCTCAATTTGTTCAGGCGTCTGATTAGTCAGCTTGCCGAGTTCAGCCTGCAAGTTACCACCGAGCACTATGTCCGTACCGCGACCCGCCATGTTAGTGGCAATGGTTACGGCGCCGGGCTGACCCGCTTGCGCGACGATATCCGCTTCCATGGCATGGAACTTGGCGTTCAACACCTGGTGCTTGATATTCTGCTTATTCAAGACATTGGAGATCAGTTCAGAGTTTTCGATGGAGATAGTCCCCACCAGCACAGGCCGACCTTCCGCCACGCGATCCTTGATATCCTGAACTATCGCCGCGTACTTTTCTTCGGCGGTCAAATAGACAAGGTCACCCGCGTCTTTGCGCACCATGGGGCGGTTAGTTGGCAAAACGACGGTATTCAAACCATAGATTTGCTGGAACTCGAAGGCCTCAGTGTCGGCCGTACCTGTCATCCCCGCCAGTTTTTCATACAGACGGAAAAAGTTCTGGAAGGTGATGGAAGCCAGAGTCTGGTTCTCATTCTGGATCTTGACCCCTTCCTTGGCTTCAATGGCTTGGTGCAAGCCTTCTGACCAGCGACGCCCAGTCATGGTTCGACCTGTGTGCTCGTCGACTATGACCACTTCGCCATCTTTGACTATGTAGTCCACGTCACGCTCGAACAGAGTATAAGCGCGCAAGGCGGCGTTGACGTGATGTAGTAGGGTGATATTGGCTGCAGAGAAGAGGGAGTCCTCCTCTGCCATCAAGCCATTCTGCTTGAGCAACTCTTCAACATAGAGTTGACCCGTTTCGGTCAAAAATGCCTGCCGGCCCTTCTCATCGACCGTATAGTGGCCCTCACCTTGATACTCTTCCGAATCCTCTTTGTCCTGCTTCTGCAGCAGAGGGATCAGTTCGTTCATCTTGAGGTAGAGTTCGGAGCTATCTTCGGCGGCACCGGAGATGATGAGCGGTGTCCGCGCTTCATCAATCAGCACGGAGTCGACCTCATCCACCAGCGCATAGTAGAGCGGACGCTGCACGCGCTGCTCAGGGGAAAACGCCATATTGTCGCGCAGATAGTCGAAACCGAATTCGTTGTTGGTTCCGTAAGTGACATCAGCGGCATAGGCCGCCAGCTTCTCGGTATGGCTCATACCTGCCAGGTTGCAGGAGATGCTCAGACCCAGATATTCAAACAGGGGACGATTCCACTCCGCATCACGTTGGGCCAAGTAGTCGTTCACCGTCACCACATGGACACCGCGCCCAGTCAGGGCATTCAGATACGCCGGCAGAGTCGCAGTCAGGGTCTTACCCTCCCCCGTCTTCATTTCCGCAATCTGATTGTTGTTGAGCACCATACCGCCCATCAACTGTACATCGAAGTGACGCATGCCAAAGACCCGCTTGGACGCCTCACGTACCGTGGCAAACGCCTCGGGCAGCAACTGCTCCAGGCTTTCACCCTGCTCGATACGAGCTCGGAACTCCACCGTTTTGGCTTTCAGATCGGCATCGCTCATGGCCTCAAAATTTGGCTCCATGGCATTAATCTGTTTAACAATTTTGCGCAGCTTTTTCAGGGTGCGTTCGTTGCTGCTACCAACGATTTTGGTCAATAAGTTTGTAATCATTCCGAACCAACTCTCTGGTTGTATTTATTGTTCCACATAAGGGGAAACAAGCCACTCAATCAAGACGCCACTCAGATCACATCTGTTGACGGGGAGCCGAAGAAGTCATCGACATCCGGCGACACTCGGGGTACTCAGCCGTCTGAGCCATGAGAGCAAAGGGAAAGTGATTAGCTTAAGCATCTCAAACGGCAAGTTATCTTACCTTATCGCGAGCCAAGACCCGCCACCGGTAGACTATCTGTTAGTCGAAAGCAAACCAATATCACACTCCTTGAAGTGATGTGGGGGCTAATCCTCATTATTCAAGCGGGCATGGGTAATTACTGGTCAGTGCAAACGCACAGATCCTTACGGCCATCGAGGGTATCACAACTATCACGGGGTGGCAGAGCATTTAGGCGTAGCGAAAGGGAGAATAACGCTAAAACAGAACAGGCACCGGGGAGAGAGACCGGTGCCTGTTTAATTTGTAACATGACGCCTAACTAATCAGGCATAGACCAGTGGATGATCGAAGAAGGTGATGGGGGACTTGGCAACCGCATCTTCAAAGGTCACCATCTCCCACGCTTCGGCATCGGCCAGCAGGTTGCGCAACAACATGTTGTTGACCGCATGTCCTGTCTTGTATGCCGCAAAGTCACCCAGAATATTGTGGTTACACATATAGAGGTCACCGACCGCATCCAGCATCTTGTGTTTGACGAACTCATCGTCATAACGCAAGCCCTCTTCGTTCAGCACACGATATTCATCCAGGACGACGGCATTTTCCAGACTGCCGCCGAGAGCCAGGTTCTTGGAGTGCATGTACTCCACATCCTTCATGAAGCAAAAGGTGCGAGCACGGCTTAACTCCTTGACGAAAGCTGTCCCGGAAAAATCGATACGCAACCGCTGCTTGCGGGGATCAAACACCGGATGTTGGAAATCGATGCGCAAGTCCATGCGAAAGCCCTTGTTATAGGGTCGCAACTCAGCCCACTTATCACCCTCTTCCACTCGTACCGTTTTCTTGATACGAATGAATTGCTTAGCGGCATTCAACTCTTCAATGCCAGCCGATTGCAGCAAGTAGATAAACGGGTGTGAACTACCATCCATTACCGGCAATTCCGGCGCATCCACCTCGACGATCAGGTTATCAATACCCAGTGCAGAGAGCGCGGCCGACAGGTGTTCGACCGTGGAGATCCGCACGCCCTGCTCGTTGACCAGGGCGGTACACAGCATAGTATCCCGCACCGCCGAGGCTTCCGCCTTGATGGTTACTGCAGGCTCAAGATCGCTACGCACATACAGTATACCCGTGTTGGCAGGTGCGGGGCGGAAGGTCACGGAGACCTTGCGCCCGGAGTGCAATCCAACCCCGGTAGCCTGTATGCTTTGCTTGAGAGTACGCTGTCTAATCATATAGTTACCTCGATCAATCGGGTGGTCAGACCAACCTATGAGCAGGATCGTAGCATAGTCATTGCACAAATGCTAATCACGTCACAGTTCTGACTTGTTCCTGACTTAATCTGCCTGTTTGCGCAGAAACGCCGGGATATCCAGGTAGTCAGGCTCGGCACGGCTCTGGGCTGGCTCGGCATTCACCACCTTGGAGCGCGGCTCTTCGTACTGCTGGGCTTGAGTTTCTTGCAACAGGGAACGCAGCGGACGCTCGCTCTTCTGCGCATTCTTCACCAGCGTGATCTCCGGCTTGCGATCCTGGCCAATACCAGTAGCAACCACGGTCACGCGCAGTTCATCCTGCATGTTCGGATCGATGACGGCACCCACCACCACTGTGGCATTTTCCGAGGCAAAGGCCTTGACGGCATTACCCACGATCTCGAACTCTTCCATGGTGACATCCATACCGGCAGTGATGTTGACCAGGATGCCGCGAGCGCCAGCCAGATCCACATCTTCCAGCAGCGGGCTGGAGATGGCTTTCTCGGCGGCCTCTTCGGCACGATCATCGCCACGAGCAAAACCGGTACCCATCATGGCCGTTCCCATCTCACGCATGACGGTGCGCACATCGGCGAAGTCAACGTTGATGAGGCCAGGACGGGTGATCAACTCGGCAATACCTTGAACGGCACCCAGCAACACATCGTTGGCCGCTTTGAAGGCCTCCAGCAAGCTGACGCCCTTACCCAACACCTTCAGCAACTTATCGTTAGGGATAGTGATGAGTGAATCCACATGCTTGGAAAGCTCTTCGATCCCCTGTAAAGCATAGCTCATGCGCTTCTTGCCTTCGAAGTTGAAGGGCTTGGTCACCACGGCGACCGTCAGAATGCCCAGCTCCTTGGCCACCTCTGCTACCACAGGCGCGGCACCCGTACCTGTACCGCCCCCCATACCGGCAGCAATGAAGACCATGTCAGAGCCTTCCAGCATCTGACGGATCTCCTCACGGTTCTCCAGCGCGGCTTCGCGACCAATTTCGGGGTTAGCGCCAGCACCCAGCCCCTTGGTAATATTGTTACCAATCTGCACCGTGGTTTCGGCGCCTGAATTGCGTAGCGCTTGAGCATCTGTATTGATGGCGATGAAATGCACCCCTTCGATGCTTTCACGCACCATGTGCTCTACCGCATTACCACCACCACCACCGACACCAATCACTTTAATGACGGCATCATCACCCTGGCTTCCTACCGGTTCAAAAGTAAACATGATTCTCTCTCCACACTATTTGCTTGCTAGCAAAATTAAAACTCGCCACGTAACCAGTTGCTGACCCGCTGGAACAGGCCACCGACACTGACTTTGACGTTGCTGTCCCTGCTTCCTTTGGACTGGTGAAGCTTGCCATATTGCAGCAGACCCACTGCCGTCGAGAAGACCGGAGCCTGCACATAGTCCGTCAGACCACGCACGTTTTCGGGTTCACCCACACGCACCTGGCACTGGAAAATCTGTTCGGCACATTCAACTATGCCTTCAATCTGGGCGGCACCGCCTGTGAGCACAACGCCTGCGGCCAGTTGATGCTTGACCCCCTGAGCGCGCAGGTCGGTCTGCATCTTGACTATCTCGTCCTGCACCAAGCCTAACAACTCGCTATATCTAGGCTCGATAACCTCGGCCAGGGTTTGTCTTTGCAGGCTTCGAGCCGGACGTCCGCCAACGCTAGGGACCTCGATAGCATCTTCTTTGCTAACCAGACGACCCAAGGCACTGCCATAGCGCACCTTGATGGCTTCAGCATCCACAGGCGGGGTGCCAAACGCGTAGGCAATGTCACTAGTAACCGTGTTGCCAGCGTAAGGGATCACCTTGCTGTAACGTAGAGCGCCAGCGGTAAACATGGCAATATCCATGGTGCCACCGCCCATATCGACCACACAGACCCCCAGCTCTTTCTCATCTTCGGTCAACACAGCATAACTGGAAGCCAAGGCCGAGAAGATCAGTTGGTCGACGCGCAATCCCACCCGTTCGACACACTTTTCGATGTTTCGCACCATGTCGTTATGGCAGGTGATGAGATGCACTTTGGCTCCCATCCGTACACCAGAGAGCCCGATGGGGTTTTTAATCCCCTCCTGGTAGTCAATAGAGTACTCCTGTGGTAACACATGCAGCACCCGGTGATCTTCCGGTAAACGCACCGACTTGGCGGTATGGATGACGTTATCCACATCCTCCTGGCTCACCTCCTCATCGGAGATAGGCACCATACCCTTCTCGTTGCGGCATTCGATGTGGCGTCCAGAGACGCCGAGGAACACAGAGCTGATGTGGCAATCGGCCATCATCTCGGCCTCATCGACCGCACGCTGCAACGATTTGACCACCGACTCCAGATCGTTAACGCCACCCTTGTCCATTCCGCGCGCGGAATGGGTGCCCAACCCGATAATATTGATCTCACCATCAGGCAAGACCTCTCCCACCAATACGGCCACCTTGGTGGTGCCAATATCAAGTCCGACTATTAGGTTTCTGTCTGCGGTCTTGGTCATTACCAGTCCCTTCGTTTGGTTTCCATCCCACAGCGATTCCCGTGTCATAACGCAGATCGAGATAAGCAATACGCTCATGTGCCTCAAGCTGCGGATAGACATCGATAAACCGCTGTAAACGTGTCAATGCATCTCCCCGACCCAGTATCAGCACCGGTCCCTCTGTCAGCTGCAACTCCCAGGAGTGGCGAGCCGTCAGATTCAATGCGGCAACATGATACCCGTTCAGGGCTAATATGCGTTCATATCGTTTGTATTCATCCCACACCCGGTTCGCCATATCATCCGGGCCCGAGAGTTTGACCAGAGGTCGCTTCAGGCGCTCCAGCGGCGCCTTAAAAATCCCCCCCTTGTCACTCAATAGCCGATCTTCGCCCCAACGGGCCCGCGGCGTCTGCTCAACCACATAGACATAGAGCAGCGCGGGCCAGCGTTTGCGGATAGAGGCCTGATAAACCCAAGGCAAGGCCTCCACCGTCTTCTGAATGTTATCCACATTCAGCTTGAAAAAATTGCTGATGGCCGGCTCGTTGAGCAGAGCCTTGCGCACATCATCGACTGTGACATATTCCAGCTTACCCTGGACCACCAGCCCATCTACCGGGATCCTGTCTTCCTCAAAAAACCAGCGTTTCAGATCGGAAGCCGTTGAGCTCAACCCGGCGACAACCGCCACGAAAAACACCACCCCAAACAGAAATTCACCGCGGGTGCGTGTCGCTACTTCACTCATCTTGCTGCGGCCACTCCTGTCACGGAACTTCCCCCACCCGGCTCACACCAGGTACTAGCCTGTTTTCAGCCGCCAATAGACGATCAGCTGAGGAAAAATCAGGTGCGCCATTATATAGACCCACCACGTCCGGTCAAAATCCATGAGTCTTAGTGACGCGACTCTGTCTGGCAGACCACAGTTTATGCCGATCCAGTACTTTTCATTAGCTCTATATTCAATTTCATCTCAGCCAGAGTGCGCGCCAAGGCCCCCACGTTGCCTGCCCCCTGAGTCAAAACCAGATCGCCCTCCTTGAGCAGCCCCGCCAACACGAAAGGCACTTCGGCCGGTGTGGCGACAAAAATCGGGTCCAGTTGTCCACGCTGACGGATGGACCGGCACAAGGCGCGGCCATCCGCACCTGGAATGGGCTCCTCACCGGCGGCATACACATCCAGCATAATGAGGACATCGACCTTAGAGAGCACATCGGCAAAATCATCATACAGGTCACGGGTACGACTGTAGCGATGAGGTTGGAAAATCATCACCAGACGCCGTTCAGCCCAACCCGCCCGCACCGCATTGATGGTAACGCGTACCTCGCTGGGGTGATGACCGTAATCATCCACCAGCATGGCCTTACCATTACCGGTTTCAAACTCACCAAACTGCTGGAAGCGTCGCCCCACCCCTTCGAAACGCGCCAAGGCTTGGGTGATAGCGTCATCGTCAATCCCATCCTCGGTGGCCACGGCAATCGCCGCCGCCGCATTCAATGCATTGTGCTGCCCAGGCAGGTTGAGGGTCACAGCCAGTAAAGAGCCATCCTGACGCCGCACCTTGAAACGACTGCAATGGCCCTCTTGGGTAAAATCGAGCACCTGCACATCGGCATCATCACTGTAGCCGTAGGTAATAGTCGCGCGACCAATCTCCGGCAGCAGGGAGCGGATCACGGGATCGTCGACACAGAGCACAGCCAAGCCATAGAAAGGCAAGTTGTGCAGAAACTCGATGAAGGTCGCCTTCAATTTATTGAAGTCGCCACCATAGGTATCCATGTGGTCGGCTTCAATATTGGTAACGATAGAGACCATGGGCTGCAGATGCAGAAACGAGGCATCACTCTCATCTGCCTCGGCGATCAGATAACGACTGCTACCCAGCCGGGCGTTGGTGCCCGCACTGTTGAGCAAGCCGCCGATGACGAAGGTCGGATCGCGCTGGGCCTCGGCATAGATACTGGAGACCAGACTGGTGGTGGTGGTCTTGCCGTGGGTTCCGGCTATCGCGATGCCATAGCGGTAACGCATCAGCTCCGCCAACATCTCGGCACGACGCACCACGGGGATGCGCTGCTCACGAGCGGCCTGGATTTCCGGGTTATCACTCTTGATGGCGGTAGAGACCACGACCACGCTGGCGCCCGCCACATGGTTTGCTTCATGACCGATGAAAATAGTCGCCCCCAAAGAGGAGAGATGCTCGGTGACCCGGTTCTTGGCGATGTCTGAACCACTGATCTGATAACCCTCGTTGGCCAGCACCTCGGCAATCCCGCCCATACCTGCGCCACCGATACCGATGAAGTGAATACGGCGCACCCGGCGCATTTCCGGGATCATGGTGCGAAGTTTTGCCAGTTCAACCTTGGTCATGTCACTCTCTCATCATTCGACTAGTTGTTTGCACACGGCGGCTACCCGCGCAGTGGCATCGAGGATGGCCGCCTGGCGCGCAGCCTGGGCCATCTCGGTTAATGTGTTTCGCTTCTGGTTAAGCTCGCTAACCTGGCGAGCCAAACTCTCGGCGGTCAGTTTGGCCTGAGGCAACAGCCGCGCCGCGCCCACGCGCGTCAAACTCTCGGCATTGCGGGTCTGGTGGTCATCTACCGCATGGGGCAATGGAATAAAGATGGCTGGCAACCCCGCTGCGGCCACCTCGGCCACCGTCAGCGCGCCGGCCCGACAGATCACCAGATCGGCCCAGCCATAGGCTGCCGCCATGTCGGAGATAAACTCACTCACCTCCACCTCGGCCACCCCCAAATCTCGGTAGACCATGGCTACCTTTTCCTGGTTGTGCTTACCGGTCTGGTGATGGACGGCAATATTCTCTAATGAAGCCAAGGCAACGGGCACCACTTCATTCAGCGGTCGCGCCCCCAAACTGCCGCCCACCACCAACACATGCAGGGGTCTGTCACCCTGAATGGTATGACTATGCTCCGCAGCCAGAGCCACCACCTCAGCCCGCACCGGGTTACCCACCACAGCCGTCTTGCTGGAGGTAGCAAAGGCACCGGCAAATCCCATCAGCACCCGCTTAGCCAGATGAGAGAGCAGGCGATTGGTCATACCCGCCGCGGCATTTTGCTCATGTAACACCAGAGGGATACCCCGTAACCAAGCGGCCACGCCACCGGGGCCGGCGGCAAACCCGCCCATCCCCAACACCAAGTCGGGCTGGAATGCCGTGAGGATCCTGCTGGCCTGCACCACAGACTTCACTACTCGCCAGGGGGCCATCAACAGGCGTAACACCCCATTGCCACGCACCCCTTGAATATCAATGAAGGAGATAGGATAGCCATGAGCAGGCACCAGTTGGGCCTCCATGCGGTCGGCGGTGCCGAGCCAGTGGATTTGCCACCCTTCTGCGGCCAGCTGATGTGCCACGGCCAAGCCGGGGAAGACATGTCCACCTGTGCCACCCGCCATGATCAGCAGTCTCTTGCTCATTCCGTACTCCGTTGCGGCACCTGGCTGCGCGTCAGACGCATCTCAAAATCGATCCGTAACAGCAAAGCCACGGCAATACTCATGGCGATGAGGCTGGAGCCGCCATAGCTGATAAGCGGTAGCGTCAACCCCTTGGTCGGCAACATGCCGGCGGCAGCGCCTACGTTGATCACGGTCTGGAAGCTGAACCAGATGCCAATGCCGCAGCCCACATAACCTTCAAACAGGCGTTTGTCATTGAGCGCCAAACGACCGATCTGCAAGGCCTTGAGGGCCAATGCCAATTGCATCACCAGTACCACCAAGACGCCAAAATAACCCAACTCCTCGCCCAAAATGGCAAACACAAAGTCAGTATGAGCCTCAGGCAGGTACTCCAGTTTCTGTACCGAATTACCCAATCCCTGACCAAAGAAACCACCTCGACCAAACGCCATCAACGACTGAGTCAACTGATAACCGCTGCCGAAGGGATCGGCCCAAGGATCCAGGAAGGAGGTCACCCGGCGCATCCGATAGGGCTCGAACAGGATCAACATCACCAGGGCGGCTACGCCCATCATGATCATCATGATGAACTGAATAAGTCTGGCTCCGGCAAGGAACAGCAGCCCCAAGGTAGTCACGAACAGCACGACCACAGAACCTAGATCAGGCTGAGCCAGCAGAAACAGCGCCATGAAGAAGACCAGCCCCAAGGGCTTGAGGAAGCCGGAGATTTGCCCCCGCACCTCCTCCATGCGCCGCAACAGGTAGCTGGAGAGATAGGTGATGAGCACCAACTTGGCCATTTCGGCGGGCTGCAAATTAAACGGCCCCAGAGGAAGCCAGCGTCTGGCGCCATTTACGCTATGGCCAGCCACCAACACCACAAACAGCAGGAAGATAGAGAAGATCAGCAGATGGCCACTCCACTGCTGCCACTTCTGCACCGGCACATAGAGCGTGGCGGTTGCCGCCAGCACGCAGAGCACCAGGAAGATGAGGTGGCGTTTGAGGAAGAAGAAGCCGTCATTACGCAGCGAGATCCCCTCGGTAATGGAGGCAGATGAGACCATCACCATACCAATGAGCATCAGGGTGATGGCCAGGGCCAACAATTGACGATCATAGAAAGAGGGGCGCGCTGGCACCAGCCAGCGCCAGACACTCATACCCGCTCGCGCCATCAGTGTCATAGGGCCTCCACCAAGGCCGTAAACTGCTGGCCACGCACTTCAAAATTTTTGAACATATCCAGGCTGGCGCAGGCTGGAGCTAGCAACACCCAATCACCTGGTTGCGCTAACTGTTGTGCCCTGTGAACTGCCGCAGTCAGATCGGCTACCCGCTCGGCTTGGGGCCCCAGCTCGCAGAGCAGCTGGGCATCCTGGCCAAAGCAGAGCATCTGATCGATCTGAGTGCCTAGCAGCGCCTGCAGTGGGGCGAAGTCCTGCCCCTTACCCTGACCACCCGCGATCAGGATGAGCTTACCCTGCACCGCCTCGGCCAGACCCGCTACCGCCGCCAAAGTTGAGCCCACATTGGTTGCCTTTGAGTCATTAACCCAACGCACCCCAAGATGCTCGCGTACAAACTGGCAACGATGGGGTAATCCGGTAAATCGTTCAAGCACCGCCAACTGGGCGGCACGCGGGATGGCAACCGCATCGCATAGCGCCATGGCGGCCAGTGCATTCATCTGATTGTGGGCACCGACTATGTGCAGTTTCTCCACCGCCAGCACCGGCTCACCGGCTACGGCCAAGTAAAGCTGACCATCACGCACCACCCGACCATATGCCTGCTCATCCAGACCAAAACTCTGCCATAGCTGACCCGCAACCGGAGCGGTCGCCATATCATCGCGATTGCACAGAATGTGCTTGGCACCGACATAGACCTTCTGCTTGGCGGCCAGATAATCGGCCATGCCCGCATAGCGATCCATGTGATCTTCGCTGAGATTGAGGATGGTGGCTGCCGCCGCTTGCAGTGAATGAGTGGTTTCCAACTGAAAACTGGACAGTTCCAGCACATAGAGATCCGCAGGCGTCAGTAACAGATCCAGCGCCGGTATGCCGATATTACCCCCCACACCAACCGCCAAACTGCCCTCAACCGCCATCTCGCCCACTAGGGTGGTCACAGTGCTCTTACCATTGGAGCCGGTGATAGCGACTATCGGCGCCTTGGCTTCGCGCACAAAGAGTTCAATATCCCCTATGATCTCCACACCCGCTGCGGCTGCTGCCTGCAGTGCAGGGGTCGCCAAGGCAATCCCCGGGCTGGCGATGATGAGCTCAGCCTGAGTCAACAGCACTTCATCCAGCGGGCCACAGCGCAGTTCGACTCCCGCCGCTAGATCCTGAGCGCCCGGCGGATTGGCTCGGGTATCCAGCACCATGGGCGTTACCCCGCGGCGCAGGAAGTAGTTCACGCACGAGAGACCCGTCTTGCCTAATCCCAGGATGATAACCTTGCTCATCTGCTTGCCTTATCTCAACTTCAACGTCACCAGCCCCAGCAATACCAGCACCAGGGTGATGATCCAGAACCGCACTATGACCCGAGGCTCAGGCCACCCCTTCAGCTCATAGTGATGATGAATGGGTGCCATGCGGAAAATACGCTGGCCCCGTAATTTATATGACCCCACCTGCAGGATGACGGAAACCGTCTCCAGCACGAAGATGCCCCCCATGATCACCAGCAGGAACTCCTGACGGATGAGCACGGCAATCGCCCCCAATACCGCGCCCAGCGATAGCGAGCCGACATCCCCCATGAACACTTGGGCCGGATAGGTGTTAAACCAGAGAAAGCCCAATCCGGCACCGACTATGGCGGTACAGACCACCACCAGCTCAGAGGCATGCACCACATAGGGAATATGCAGATAGTTGGCGAAATTAACGTTACCGGTAGCCCAAGCCACCAACGCCAAACCCGCCGCCACCATGACAGTCGGCATGATGGCGAGGCCATCTAGACCATCGGTCAGATTCACCGCATTGGAGGAGCCGACAATCACCAGATAGCAGAGGGGAATGAATAGCAGCCCCAGTTCAGGCATCAGGTTCTTGAAGAAGGGGACGACCAGCGTGGTCTCTGCAGCCGAACCGGCTGACCAGAAGAGATAGATGCCCACGGCCAGTGCCACTGCTGACTGCCAGAAATACTTCCAGCGCGCGATCAAGCCCTTGCTGTTTTTTCGGATCACCTTACGGTAATCATCGACAAAACCAATCACCCCATACGCCACCAGCACAAACAGCATGACCCAAACATAGGGGTTGTTGAGCCGCGCCCAGAGCAGCACCGACACCAGGATGGAGGAAAGGATCAGCAGGCCCCCCATGGTCGGCGTGCCGCGCTTGCTGAAGTGGGACTCAGGTCCATCGTTACGCACCACTTGACCAATCTGCAGCAACTGCAGACGGCGGATCAGATGCGGACCAATCCACAACGCAAAACCCAGCCCCGTCAAAATAGACATGATGGCGCGGAAGGTCAGGTAAGAGACCACGTTAAAGAGAGAGAAATAGGGCGTCAGATATTCCGCCAGCCAGACTAACATGCCTGCTCCTTGCTGTTTTTCACAAATTCGATAACCTCTTCCATCCGGGAGCTGCGAGCCCCCTTAGCCAGAAGAGTGAGATGTTCCGGGCGGCTCAGCAACGGAGCCAAGGCAGCAAACAGCGCAGCCTTATCGGCGAAGTGCTGACCACCCGCGGCCTGGGCGGCATGCTCGGCCAAGCGACCGACGGTAAAGACGGCATCGAGTCCCGCCGCTTTAGCGTGCACGCCCACGTCACGATGCAAGGCTTCCGCCTCCTGCCCTAACTCACCCATGTCGCCAAAAACCAGCACCCGAAAACCGGGCAGTGTCGCCAGCATATCAATAGCCGCCAGCACAGACTGTACACTGGCATTGTAGGTATCATCGATCAGGGTCAGGCCAGACAACTCCTGCAGACAGAGCCGCCCCTTGACCGGTTGCAACGACTCCAGGCCACGCTTGATGGTCATCAGGCCTGTGTCCAGGGCCTGAGCCAGGGCCGCCGCCGCCAGAGCATTGGCCACATTATGCCGCCCAGGCAGCGGCAGGGTGATATCCACCTCACCCACGGGCGTCACCATGGTGAAACTGCAACGCGCCAACGCGTCGCAACGAATATCTCGAGCAAAGAAGTCTGCGGCACTGTTCTCAATGCCGAAGCTGTGCATGTTGGGCTCGAGATCGGCCTGCCAGAAGCCAAAGAACTCACTGTCGGCATTGACTATGGCCATCCCCTGCTCACCCAGCCCGGTAAAAATCTCCGACTTGGCCAGCGCCACGCCCTGTAGCGAGCCAAAGCCCTCCAGATGAGCCGCCGCCACGTTGTTGATCAGCGCCACATCCGGCTTCACCAGCGACGTGGTCCAGGCGATTTCACCCGGATGATTGGCTCCCAGCTCCATGACCGCAAACGCATGCTCAGGAGTCAATCGCAGCAGGGTCAAGGGAACGCCAATCTCGTTATTCAGGTTACCTTGCGTTGCCAGCACCGGGCCGCGCAGACTGAGAATCGTGGCACACATCTCTTTGACCGTGGTCTTGCCACAGCTACCCGTGATTGCCACCACCTTGGGTTGCAAACGGGAACGAACGAGCGCCCCGAGTTGGCCCAGCGCATAACGGGTATCGTTGACCAGCAATTGAGGACAAGCCAGGGGCTGGGGCTCACTGACCAACAGGGCTCCAGCGCCGTTGGCCACCACCTCGGCACAGAAGTGGTGAGCATCAAACCGCTCCCCCTTGATGGCCACAAACAGCGCGCCAGGGGCTATCTGCCGACTATCGGTCGTTACGGCCTCAATGAGCCTATCCTCACCCAATAGGGTGGCATCCAGCGCATTGGCTATTTCCTGGAGTGAAAGCGGGATCATGCGCCAACCTCCAGGAGTCGAACCACGGTATCGCGATCGCTATACATCAACTTCTGCTTACCCACTATCTGATACTCTTCGTGTCCCTTGCCGGCGATCAGGATGAGATCGCCGGCTTGGGCCTCACTCAACGCTCGACGGATGGCCGCCTCCCGTTGATGTTCAATCAAGGCCAATTGCGGCGCAGCCAACCCAGCCAACATATCGGCCACTATCTGTTCTGGCGCCTCGGTCCTGGGGTTGTCATCCGTGAGGATGAAACGATCCGCTAACCGCTCGGCAATGGCGGCCATCATGGGGCGCTTGCCTCGGTCACGATCGCCACCACACCCCACCAAACACCAGAGTCGACCGAGACAATGCTGACGAGCCGCCAACAACGCCTGCTCCAGGCCATCCGGGGTATGGGCGTAATCCACCACCAGCAGGGGCTTGTCGCCACCACCAAAGCACTCCATACGCCCGGTGACCGACTGCAACCGAGGGGCTGCGGCCAACAGGGCCTTCAGGTCATAGCCCAGCACCAGCAGACAAGCCAACGCGGCCAGGATGTTGGCCACATTGAAGGCGCCAAGCAAAGGGGCGGATAATACACCCATTCCCCAGGAGGAGGTAATTTCGGCTGAAAATCCACGATCGTGGAACTGCGCCTGGTCGGCAAAGAGATAACGACCGGGTAGATGCGTGAGGGAGCGAGTCTGGCTGTAGGCCACGGCATTGGGTAATTCGGCTAACCACTGCTGAGCGACCGGGTCATCGGCGTTGAAGACGCACGATGCGGCAGGCAACAGAGTGAACAGCCGTCGCTTGGCGGCGGCATACTCGTCCATTGTGCCGTGATAATCCAGATGGTCACGACTCAGGTTGGTAAAGGCCGCCACGGCAAAGGGTAAGGCCGAGACTCTATGTTGCACTAGACCATGGGAGGAGACCTCCATGGCCACCAGATCGGCGCCCTGTTGCTGTTGCCGCGCCAGCTCACGCTGGATCTCCACCGCGCTGGCCGTGGTATTGGCGCAGGGCGTCAGATGACCGAACAAACCATTACCCAGGGTGCCTAACACCCCGGCCGTGCCACCCAGCAAAGCACGCCAGTTAGCGATTAACTGGGTCGTGGTGCTCTTGCCATTGGTGCCGGTTACGCCCACCAGTTGCAGCTGCTTACCTGGCTCACCATAGAAACGCCCCGCCAGTTCAGAGAGACGGGCGGGTAAATCGGCGATGGCAAACAGGGGAACAGGCTGCGCCACATCGGCGATAAAGGTTTCATCCGCTTCATAGAGAACGGCAGCCGCTCCTTGCTGGATGGCGGCCGGAATGTAGCTGCGGCCATCGACCGCATGCCCCTTCAGGGCAATAAACAGATCACCAGGCTGCACTGCCCGACTATCCAACTGCATCTCACCCAGGGCCACAGCAGGAGCCATGATGCCCAGCGGTGCGAGTAACCGATCAAGTGTGAGGGACAACTTTAACCTCCTGGCGCACCAGATTGACTTGGGGTTTGGCTGCACTCAGGGTCTGCGGTGCATCTGGCGGCACATTGTAAAGCTGCAGCGCTCCGGCCATCACCTCGGCAAAGGCGGGGCCCGCGACCATACCGCCATAATAAGCACTGCCATGGGGCTCGTTGATGATCACCACCATGGCAAAGCGGGGATTCGAGACTGGTGCAAAACCGGCAAACGCCCCCACATAATCCTTACCATAACCCCCGGCTATCGCGACCTTGGCAGTCCCTGTCTTACCGGCCACCCGATATCCAGGCACCTCGGCCTTGGTCCCGGTTCCCCCCTGCTCGACCACTGACTCCAGCTGCAACATCACAGCCTCGGCATCCTTGCGTGACACCACCTGCTCACCTTGCGGCGGCTCAGTGACCTTCAGGATCGATACCGGTTTGCGCACCCCCTTGTTGGCGAGCGTGGCATAGGCCGAAGCCAGCTGTAGCGGTGTCACACGCAGGCCATAACCAAAGCCCAGGGTGGCACGCTCTATGTCTGACCAGCGACGACGAATGGGTAACATGCCAGAGCTTTCGCCCATCAGCCCCGTACCGGAGTCCGAACCCAAGCCAAACTGACTCAAGGTATCCAGTATTTGTTGCGCCGGCATACGTAAGGCGATGTGTGCCATACCTATGTTTGAAGAGAATTTGAGAATGTCACCCAGGGCCCCTTGCGCCATACGATGGCTATCGGTAACCCGCTTGCCCCCAATGTTAAAGGGGCGGGTATCAAACACCTCGCTCCAGTTGGTGACGCCATGCTCCAGAGCACTGACGGCGACCAGAGGTTTCACCGTCGAACCAGGCTCATAGGTATCGGTCACGGTCCGGTTACGAGCCCGGAAGCCTTGGTACTGGCCTCGATTGTTCGGGTTGTAGGAGGGGGTATTCACCATGGCCAGCACCTCCCCGGTAACCACATCTAGCAGTACCAGGGAGCCGGAGGTGGCCTTGTTCACCTCGGTTGCATATTTGAGCGAGCGATACGCCAGGGACTGTAGACGCTGATCTATGCTGAGCATCAGGTCGTTGGCCTTCTTGCCCTCTTTCACCACACCGATATTTTCGATGACACGCCCCTGGCGATCCTTGCGCACCTTGCGCTCGGCTGGCACACCGGTGAGCCACTCGTTGAAGCTGCGCTCCACCCCTTCGATGCCACTACCATCTATGTTGGTCATGCCGACTATGTGAGCACTGATCTCACCACTGGGGTAGTAACGGCGACTCTCCCGGCGCAGGTAGACACCAGGCAAGCGTAACTTGCCAATATATTCGGCCACAGAGGGGGTGATCTGACGCTGTAAGTAGACAAAGCGGCGTCGCGGATCGGCGATGCGCGACGTCAACTCCTTGATATCCAGCCCCAACACCTCAGCCAAGGCCTGCCAGGCTTTGCTGTTATCCAGAGCACCACTGTCATGAACCGTCTTGGGATCGGCCCACACCGCCTGCACGGGCACGGAGACCGCCAGTTGCTCGCCATTGCGATCGGTCACCATGCCACGCCCGGTGGCATCCGCTGTGGTGCGCAAGGAGCGCAGATCGCCCTCCAGACGTAGACGATCCGGCTGAATGACCTGGATCCAGGCCGTTCTGGCAACCAAACCGAGAAAACCCAGCAAAATGAATCCCAGTACCGTAAAAAAACGCCACTGGGGAATGCTGAACTCGGTTTTCTTGTTGGCTTTGCGTTTTACACTCATGGCTGGTTAATAATCTTTTCCGTTAGAGGAGCCGGACGCGCCATCAGCAGCTTGCTCTTGGCGATATCACTGACTCGGGAGTGCTCGGCCAGCGCATTTTGCTCTAACAGCAAATGGCGCCACTCAATATCCAGTTTGTCGCGACCATCCATCATCTCATTGAGGGCAATGGTCAGCAGTCGAGTCTCATTCGTTACCACTATGGTCGTCATGGCCGACCCCAGTATGGCCAGGGCAAGCAGGATCTGAAATTTGTGGCGCCCCAGATCCTGCAGTATCTCCAATGCCAGATTGACCCGCGTCTCCATGGCTTAACTCTCCAATCGCTCGGCCACCCGCAATACCGAACTGCGGGAGCGTGGATTTGCTTCAATCTCGGCCTCGGAGGGTTTCTGGGCCTTACTGATACTCTTCAGGGTGCGACCTCCCGCTAGCTGAGCTTCCGTCAACGGCAGGCCATGTGGCACTTCCGGCCCCTTCTCCTGCTTGCGGATAAACTGCTTAACGATGCGATCCTCCAGCGAGTGAAAGCTGATGACCACCAGTCGACCCTGCGGCGCCAAGACCTTTAATGCGCCATGCAGCGCGCGCTCCACCTCTTCCAGCTCGGAATTGATATAGATGCGGATTGCCTGAAAACTGCGGGTCGCCGGATGCTTATTCTTCTCACGGGTCGGGATCAGGCGCGCAATTAATTCGGCCAACTGACGTGTTCGCACGAATGGACGCTCCACTCGATCGTGGACTATGGCGCGGGCAATTTTCTTGGCAAAGCGCTCTTCACCAAACTCCTTGAGCACCCAGGCGATGTCGTCGGCATCCGCCTTGGCCAACCACGCTGCGGCGCTGAGTCCGGAGGTAGGGTCCATGCGCATATCCAGAGGACCATCTTTTTGAAAACTGAAGCCCCGTTCGGCATCATCCAACTGGGGTGATGACACCCCCAAATCCAGCAGCAAACCATCCACCTTGCCGGCCAGACCCCGTTCGCTCAGGTAATCGGCCAAACCGGAGAAAGCACCGGGAATGATTTCAAAACGCGGGTCGTTAATCGTTCGGGCTTCGGCTATGGCCAGGGGGTCCCGATCTATGCCCAGCAGGCGCCCCTCCGCACCGAGACGGGAGAGGATCAGGCGCGAATGACCACCGCGGCCAAAGGTGCCATCCACATAAATGCCGTTAGGCTTGAGCGCCAGTGCATCAACGGCTTCATGCAGCAACACTGTGACATGACTGAAAGTCTGTTCCATAGCTAGAGAGAGAAATCCCGTAAAGTGTCTGACTGCGACCAGTCCATATCTGGCAAGGCGCCAAGATCCTCGTCGACCTGAGCCAACCAGGCGGCATCGCTCCATATCTCGAATTTGTTCAGCTGCCCAACCAACATCACCTGCTTGTCCAGCTTGGCATGTTGGCGCAGAGGGGCCGGCAATAGGAAACGTCCATTGCCATCGAGTTCGCATTCACTGGCATGACCCAACAACAAGCGCTGCAGGCGTCGCTCCAGCGGATCCATAGTCGAAAGAGCCCTAAGTTTTTTTTCAATCGCCTCCCACTCTGGTAATGGATAGAGGAGCAGGCAAGGATGGGTGATATCTATGGTGCAGATCAGCTGGCCCTCGCTCTCATCGCGAAGCCAATCTCGATACTTGGTTGGTAGCGCCAGTCGCCCCTTGGAATCCAGGGTGATGGCATGAGCACCACGTAACATGAGATTTACCTACCTGCTAATCTACTTTATTCCACAATTAACCACTTTTATCCACGCTAGAGTGTAAGGATGGGGCCCCCGCATTGCAAGGGAGCAACCTGCGCCAAGCCGCGATATATCTGGTGCTCCTAGGGTGATGACACGAAAAGAGACTTATTTTTCAGCAGAGTATTCAGTTATGCAGAATTTTCTATTTTGCGAGCGGCTTCGCGTTATTGATCCCCGGCCAGGTGGCGAGCAATTGTTCTAATCTGGCTTTTCATCTTCGCCTTGCGCGATTAACCGCTCGCTCTCTAGCAAACAGCCAAAAAAATACCGGCCGAAGCCGGTGTTTTTTTTGAATCGAGGGAGTTGGCACTATATAAGCCGGGTTCTGTTCCGAGTTGCCTCGGTGGCAGCCATTCCTCTAGGCCAGCAATCGCTCACTGGCTCAAGCAACCTACCCGCCCCCAACGCGGGCCGCGCCAATAGGGGCCTATTTGGTCTTGCTCCGGGTGGAGTTTACCGTGCCACGAACTGTTACCAGTCGCGCGGTGCGCTCTTACCGCACCCTTTCACCCTTACCTGATCCCTTGCGGGCCATCGGCGGTTTGCTCTCTGTTGCACTGGTCGTAGGCTCACGCCTCCCAGGCGTTACCTGGCACCCTGCCCTATGGAGCCCGGACTTTCCTCCCCCTTGCCCGTCTGCCCGAAGACACAACGACAAAGCGGCGACTGCCTGGCCAACTCCGTGGCGGATTATAGGGCCTACTCCGGATCAGCGCAAATAGAAGCCTGCTCCAGGGCATATTTATAGAGCGCATTCTTCTTCACGCCATGAATTTCTGCGGCTAAGGCCGCTGCACGCTTGAGCGGCAACTCCTTTTGCAGCAGCGCCAAGGTACGTAACGCCTCGCTGGGAAGTGCATCGGCATCCGGCCTGGCGCCAGCCAGCATCAGGACTATCTCGCCACGGCAGCGGTTTTCATCCGCGGCCAGCCACTCACACATGGCCCCGGCGGGTAGTGAGTGAATCGTCTCAAAGGTTTTGGTCAGTTCGCGCGCCACCACCACTTGACGCTCACCATAGAGTCGGGCAATGGCACTCATGGTATCCAGCAAGCGACGAGGCGATTCATAGAACACCAGAGTCCGGGGGTCGTCCAGTAGCTCGGTCAGCTTGTCATCCCGCGCCTTCTCCTTGGCGGGCAGAAACCCTTCGAAGGCAAAACGATCGGTAGGCAAGCCGGCAGCGCTCAGGGCTGTGATAGCGGCGCAGGGGCCAGGCAAAGGTACGACCTTCACCCCAGCCTCTCGACAACGGGTCACCAGATGGTAACCCGGGTCGCTGATGAGCGGAGTGCCGGCATCCGAGATCAAGGCCACCGATTGCCCCTGTTGCACCTTGGCAATGAGCGCATCGGCACGCTGTTGTTCATTATGATCGTGCAGCGCAAAGAACGACGCCTTGATCTGCAGATGATGGAGCAAAATACCCGAGTGACGGGTATCTTCGGCCGCAACCACATCCACCATGCCCAATACCTCAATGGCTCGCTGAGTAATGTCACTCAAATTACCTATCGGAGTTGGAACTATGTATAAACAAGGGGTAGATTGCATCGCTTCTTCTCGCCTAACAATTGTGTCGGAAAATTGACCCGATTACACTATGCACCACACCACACTGCGGTCGGGGAAATACTTTGTCTCTGCATAATAAGCTTTTTAGCGTATCACAGTTCTTGCGTCTGTTTTTGCTTGCTCTGCTGCTGTCGGCCTGCGCAAGTACGCCTGATGAATCGCAGGTAGGCAAAGAGCTACCGCCCAGCGCCTTTTCCGAGTTGAAACAGCAACCGGATTGGTATCTGGCGCAGTTGGCCCAAACTGATGCGGCTTACCGTTTCAGTTGGGAAATCCTGGCGGCACGCAGCCTGATCGCCAAGGGCGATCTGCAACAAGCCAGCGCCATCCAGCAGCAATTGGCGAAGGAAGCCTATACGCCACGGCAAAAACATGAACAGCAGCTGGTTGCGGCCCTATTGCTGAATAAACAAGGGCAGTATGCCGAAGCCTTGAGTCGCTTGAGCAAGATTGACCTGCGCCCCCTCTCCAGCGATGCCGTCGCCATTTACTATGGCCTGCAAGGTGATGCACTGGCACAACAAGGCTCTGCTCTACCAGCCTGCCAGGCTTATGTATCCCAAAGCCGCTTCCTGCAAGGCGACGCCCTCAAGCACAATTCCGAGGCGGTGTGGACACTACTGAGCGGGCTGGATGGCGCGACACTGCAACAAGAAAAAGCCAAGGCGAACAGTGATACCTATCGCGGTTGGTTAGCCCTGGCGGGCCTACGCCTGAGCAGCGGCAGTGACCAGGCTAAGTTCCAGGCACAATTCCTGCAGTGGCAAAAGCAGTATCCAAACCACCCCGCCAGCGCCCTATTTGCCACCTTGCCAAGTACCCCCATAGAGGGGAAAACCCCCGTATCACCCTCAGGCATGCCTGGCAAGATAGCGGTATTCATTCCACTGAGCGGCAATCTGGCCGCTCATGGTGACGCTCTGCGCAACGGTTTGTTGACCGGCTACAAGGATGCGGGACTGCAAGGCGACATGCGTTTCTATGACAGTGCCAGCCAGACCATGCCGACTCTGTATCAGCAAGCCCAGGCCGATGGCGCCGAGATGATAGTCGGCCCCTTGATCAAGGAGCAGGTTGAATCGCTACTCAGCCTCAAGCCTGTGCTGCCGGTTCTGGCCTTGAATGAACCCAATGGCACGCCCAACAGCCCGTCGCTCTTCTACTTTGCACTCTCCCCCGCCGCCGATGCCGAACAGGCCGCCCTGAAGATCAGCCAGGATAACAAGCGTCTCCCCCTGATCTTGGCGCCGCAAGGCGCGCAGGGCCAGCGCGTAGTGGATGGCTTCACCAGCCGTTGGCAACAGACCCATGACACCCAACCACTGGTTGCGCGATTCACCGATCGCCAAAGCCTGCAGGCCGTACTCAGCCAAGCCATGGGTGTATCATCCAGCCAGCAACGCATCGACTCCCTGCAACGCACCCTGGGCCAGAAAGTCTTCGCCCAACCCTTTAACCGCCAAGATGTGGATGCCATCTATTTGTATGCCTCGCCCCTGGAGGCCGGCATCATCAAATCGTTTCTGGACATCAGCCAGAGTCCCTTTGCTGAGCCGCCCACCTACTATCTGGGCGCCAAAGGGAATCCCGGCCTGAATAACCCGGGTGTGGGGCAAAATGTTATCGGCATGCAGATTGGCGACATGCCCTGGATGCTGGATAAACAATCAGAGCTGCGCAATAAGGTGACCGCCCTGTGGCCGCAGATGAATAATGACCTGCTACGTTTCTTTGCCATGGGCTATGATGCGGCGCGACTGGTACCACACCTATCCGAGTTACGCGCCGATCCCAACCAACAGCAGCCCGGTCTGACCGGGGAGTTGAGCATAGCGCCCACCGGAGGCATAGTGCGCAACCTGAGCTGGGTGACCTACCAGAACAGCACCTCAGCAACCAATGCGCCTGCCTCTGCTGCTACAGCCACTATTCAGCCCTAAAGGGGCCGAGTATGAAGACGCAGCCCTACGGTTTCTGCAAAACCAGGGGCTGCGCCTGGTTGCCCGCAACTACCGCTGCCGGGGCGGTGAGATCGATCTCATCATGCAGCAGGATGACTATCTGGTGTTCGTGGAGGTACGTTTTCGCGCCGGGAGGAGCTACGGCGGAGCAGCGGCATCGGTGACCCGAACCAAACAACAAAAAATTCGCATGACGGCCAGCCACTATCTGCAAACTCACGGTTTCAACGAGTCACAACAAGCCTGTCGCTTCGATGTGGTAGCCTATGAAGGCTCAGAGCAGTGCCAATGGTATATCAACGCCTTTCAGGGGAGCTAAGTTGGATCGCATCAAAGTAAATTTCACCGAGAGTATCCAGACCAAGATCGCAGCCGCCGAGGCCCTGCCGAACGATATTCAGACCGCAGCCCAGATGCTCACCATCTGTCTGTTAAATGGCAACAAGATACTGGCTTGTGGCAGTGGGCCTGGGGCGGCACTGGCGCAGTTATTTGTCAGCCAACTGGTTCATCGCTTCGAGACTGAGCGTCCCGCCCTGCCGGCGCTGGCACTGAATGCAGACAGCAGCCTCATCAGCGCAGTAGCCGCCGATTGTGGCTTCGATGAGGCTTACGCCAAGCAGATCCGCGCCCTCGGACAGCGGGGCGACATATTGCTGGTCCTGGCCGGCGATGGCAATAATCGGGTGCTCATCAAAGCGGCGGAAGCGGCACTGAGCCGGGACATGACCATCATAGCCCTGACAGGGGGAGATGGTGGGGAAATCGCCGGGCTGCTGGGCCCCAGTGACGTGGAGGTTCGCGTCCCCTCAGCCAATATCTCACGTATCCTGGAGGTCAATCTACTTTGCCTCCAATGCCTGTGCGATCTCATCGATCGCACTCTGTTCCCTCAATAATCGGAGCTAGCCTGCATGAAGAAACAGCTGTTATGGAGCCTACTGGCCACCCTTCCCCTGTTGCATGGATGTGCCGGTCTAGTTGTCGCTGGCGCCGCCACAACAGCCGTTGTAGCCAATGATAGACGGACTTTTGGCTCTGTTATCGATGACCAGAATATTGAACTGAAAGCTGCGAATGTCATTACTGAACGCAAGGACATCACCAAAGCCAGCCGCATCAGTGCAACTAGCATGAACGGTATGGTGTTACTGGTTGGTCAAACACCCTATGATCAATTCAAGCGAGAGAGCGAACAGTTGGTCGCCAAAGTGGGAGGGGTGCGACATGTCTACAATGAACTGCGCATCCGTAAGCCCATACCCTTTGATGTACAGAGCGCGGATGCATGGATCACCTCCAAGATCAAATCCCAGATGCTGACCACCAAGGGTGTGGATAGCACCCGCTTCAAGGTGGTCACCGAGAATGGTGAAGTATTCTTGATGGGGTTAGTAACGCGCAGCGAGGCCGATAAGGCCATCAACATCGCCAGACATGTCTCTGGTGTCAAGAAGGTAGTCAAGGTGCTGGAGTATGTGCAGGGCGACAGCTCATCCGGGTCAGCTAGCAGCACACCCGCCATCAGCACAGAGAGCAACGCAGCCAGCAATGCGACCTCTGCTGGCGATGTACAGATGGGTGGAACCGCTGATGAGGTGATCAAATATTGATGGGGCAATGAGACCATGGAAAACGGCGCCGAGGCGCCGTTTTTTTATGCTACTTGATGACCCGCAAAGTGGGACGTCCGACCGGACGCGCAGGATCAGGCTCTGGCTGCACCGAAGCCTCGCCTTCAACCTCATCGGCTAAAGCCGACCCAGCCTCCTCCCACGCCGCATATGCTTCCTCCGCGGGGAAGAAGGTGCCGACACCATTCTCGCGAGCATGGATAGCCACAACGGCAGCCATGGGGACATACACCTGGAAGGGTGTACCACCAAAACGAGCACTGAAGCTAATTGCCTCATTGTCCTGTGTGTAGGCCATCACCGCCTGCGGCGCGATATTCAACACTATCTGACCATCACGGACAAACTGCTGGGGCACCCGCACATGAGGCAACGAAGCGTTGACCAGCAGATGGGGCGTCATCTCATTATCCAGCAGCCAATCGTAAAAGGCGCGCAACAGGTAAGGGCGACTCGGGGTCATATCAAGAGCCATGACTAGATACCATGCCGCAGTTCACGCTCGACATCCGTCAGCGAAGCCTGGAAGGAGTCCCGTTCAAACAGGCGAGTCATATAGCCCTTCAGCTCTTTCGCCCCCTTGCCGCTGAGCTCAATTCCCAGCTGCGGCAGACGCCACAACAGCGGAGCCATGAAGCAGTCAACTTGGCTAAACTCTTCACTCATGAAGTAAGGGTACTCGTTGAAGATCGGCGCTATGGCCAGCAGACTTTCCCGCAACTCCTTGCGAGCGCCATCGGCATCAGCACCATTGGCCACAATCTTGGCAACCAGTGAATACCAATCCAGTTCGATACGATGCATCATCAGGCGACTGTTACCACGAGCCACCGGATAGACAGGCATCAATGGTGGATGAGGAAAACGTTCATCCAGATATTCCATGATGATGCGGGAAGTGTAGAGCACCAGATCGCGGTCAACCAAGGTTGGCACGGAAGCATAGGGGTTTAACTCCAACAGCTCTTCCGGCAGATTGTTCACATCAACTTGGCAAATATCTACGCTAACCCCTTTTTCGGCCAGCACGATACGCACCTGATGGCTGAACATATCGTTAGCCCCGGAAAATAGAGTCATGATAGAGCGTTTATTGGCAGCGAAAGCCATCGACCCCTCCATTTACGAACAACAGAAAAGCAACGGAAGCCTCAGCCTGCATTGCCAGAATTATAGTGAGGGCCCTGATATAGAGCTGCGGCCCACAGAATAGGACGGTAAGTCTACCAGATCTCGAGACGCTTGATCATAATCTTCGTCATTTAATTCGCCATTTCCAGCAGAATCAATTGCATTCACCCCTGTAACCTGCTTAACCATGTGAAAAACTGATGTACAGGCTTGCGACGGAAACTGAAACGAAGTGAATAAGGGAGTGAGCGATGAACCAAAGAAAAACCCGGCCATAGGGCCGGGTTTTTGTATACCCAAGGGGTATTAACGCTTGGAGTACTGAGGACGCTTACGCGCCTTGTGCAGACCGACTTTCTTACGTTCAACCTTACGGGCATCACGAGTAACAAAGCCAGCCTTACGCAGGATCGGACGCAGGCTCTCGTCGTATTCCATCAGGGCGCGGGTGATACCATGACGGATGGCACCAGCTTGACCGGAGATGCCACCACCAGCAACGGTGATGAACAGATCCAGCTTTTCAGTCATCTCAACCAGTTCCAACGGCTGACGAACTACCATGCGGGCAGTAGGACGACCGAAGTACTCTTCCAGAGAGCGCTTGTTGATAACAATGTTACCCTTGCCTGGCTTTACGAACACGCGAGCGGTTGAGCTTTTGCGACGGCCAGTACCGTAGTATTGATTTTCTGCCATTTGCCAGATCCCGAATTAGATGTCCAAAACTTGAGGTTGTTGAGCAGCGTGGTTGTGCTCGCCACCAGCGTAAACTTTCAGCTTACGGAACATGGCGCGACCCAGCGGGCCCTTCGGCAGCATGCCTTTAACAGCAGCTTCGATAACCATCTCAGGCTTGCGGTCGATCAACTTCTCGAAGCTGATGGACTTGATACCACCCGGGAAACCGGAGTGAGAGTAGTACATCTTGTCGGAAGCTTTCTTGCCGGTAACGGCAACCTTCTCTGCGTTGATAACGACGATGTAATCGCCAGTATCTACGTGAGGAGTGTATTCCGGCTTGTGCTTACCGCGCAGACGGCTGGCAATCTCGGTGGCAATGCGCCCCAGGGTCTTACCCTCGGCGTCCACAACGTACCAGTCACGCTTTACGGTTTCTGGCTTGGCAACGAAAGTTTTCATTACAGTTAACCCAAATTACTGTTTGAAAGATGACATTATGCTCGGCTCATGCCGCACATAACAAATTAAAGACCACCCGTATCCCTTCGAATACAAGTCAGATCGCGATTGCTAGTACCGCCAAATCGGCGGCCTGTAACGTGGGCTGGGCGATTATAAGTGAAGTCGCCCAAGAAATCACCTGCAGATTTCATTGCCCATGAAATTTGCAAGTCGCCCAGCCCACCTCCAGATGCAGATGCCCCTACATCGGAAGGCGCAATATTTTGACGAATAAAAGCACACTCTGGCAAGGTATTCATGCGTTCAAGAGCATATAAAAGCGCAATTGGCCCTCATCAACAGAAAATCCCCGTCTTTTGTTGTGAGCAATTGAGCGCGTCTGCGGTGAGACAGTACCCTGCTGCCATTCCTGCAGGTATAGTTAGCAGGTCTTCAACTTATAGCCATGTATATACAAAGGTGCAGTCATGACTGAATTCACAACCATTCTCTTTGTGCTGATCGGCGTCATTCTCGGCTTTGTGGCTGGGCGCGCTACTTCTCGGGCTGGTGATGCCGCCAAGTTACACAAAGAGCTCACCAAGAATCGCAAGGAGTTGGAACTGTACAAACGGGAAATGGCAGACCACTTCGCCAGTACCTCCGTCATGATGGAACAATTTGACGAACAGTATCAGCGCCTGTTTCAGCACATGAGTGACCAAAGCCAGAAACTGGCTCCGCAACAGAGCGCGTTTCGTACTGAACCCACCGACAGTAACCTGATGAACAGCGTAGAAGCAGTCCCTGAGACTCAGCCTCTCGATTATTCAGGAGAGCGCTCCGGCCTGCTGAATGATCAAAATAAACTGGGCTAGGAACTATTTTTTACAACCGATAGTCATAATGTAGTGAAGTTTTGATTACTGGCTTTTATTAGGAGTTGTAATTGATGATCCGTTTACCTCGCATGATCCTGAGCACCATAGCCTTAAGCATGGGTCTCGCCTTATCCTCTATCCCAGTACAAGCAGCCTTGCCTTTGGCCGTTGATGGCCAACAACTCCCCAGTCTGGCGCCGGTTCTTGAACAGGTAACCCCAGCCGTGGTGAATATCTCGGTATCCGGTAAGAAAGTTACCCGCCAAGCTATACCTGAACAGTTCCGCTTCTTCTTCGGCCCTGATATGCCTCCCGAGCAGGTACAGGAGCAGCCCTTCCAGGCCTTGGGCTCGGGTGTCATCCTAGATGCCGATAAAGGCTATGTGATCACCAACTCCCATGTGATCCAGGAAGCCGATGAGATCAAAGTCACCTTGAAAGATGGGCGTGAATTTGTCGCCAAGAAAGTGGGCGAAGACCAGCAATCTGACATAGCCCTGCTGCAGATCAAGGCCGATAAACTCACGGCTATCAAGTTAGCCGACTCCGATAAACTCAGAGTCGGTGACTTTACCATCGCCATCGGTAACCCCTTTGGCCTGGGGCAAACAGTTACGTCAGGGATTGTCAGTGCCTTAGGCCGTAGCGGCCTGAACATCGAAAATCTGGAGAACTTTATCCAAACAGATGCGGCCATTAACTCCGGTAACTCAGGCGGCGCCCTGCTCGACCTGAAAGGTGAGTTGATCGGTATCAACACCGCCATCCTTGGCCCTAACGGCGGTAATATTGGTATTGGGTTCGCCATTCCCTCCAACATGGTCAAGGACTTGATAGAGCAGATCATCAAGTTTGGTGAAGTCCGTCGCGGTGTCCTGGGCATCATGGGCGGTGAGCTCACCACGGACCTGGCCAAAGCCTTTGGTTATGACAAGCAAAATGGCGCCTTTGTCAGCCAAGTCATGCCCGGCTCTGCTGCCGACAAGGCCGGCATCAAGGCTGGTGACATCATAATCAGCATCAACGGTAATAATGTTCGCTCCTTCGGCGAGTTACGCGCCAAAGTTGCGACCATGGGCGCAGGCAAAATGGTGGATTTAGGCATCATCCGCGATGGCAAAGAGCAAACCGCTAAAGTTACGCTGATGCAAGCGGAGGCTGGGGAAGTCAAGGCGACAACCTTACACCCTGCCCTGCGCGGTGCTCAACTCGGCAATACTGGAGCCAATGTGCAGCCTGCTGGCGTCGAAGTGAAAGAGATTGAAGCTCGTTCACCCGCCGCGGCCGTAGGTTTACGCAAGGGGGATGTGATTGTCGGAGTGAACCGACTGCGCACGGCTAACCTGAATGAGTTAAGCAAAGCCATCAAGGGATCCCAAGATGTGCTGGCGCTTAACATCAAACGAGGCAGTACTTCCCTGTACCTCGTCCTGCGCTAGACCATGACTCGACCTGCGGCAGGCCCTGCCGCAGGTCGTCACGCATTAACAGGTATGATGTGGTATTCTGGGCCTATTAAAGCCTGGTGAAAACACAACATGAAACGACCGCTCTCCTTAACTTATCTGACGAAGTCAGTACTCTTAGGTGCCGGTGTTGCCGCCACCATGCTATTGCTATTCCCTGACCTGCGTATTTCACCATCCAGCGAATCACAACCCCAACGTACTCAGGCACCGCTAAGCTATGCCAAGGCTGCCCGTCTGGCTGGTCCGGCTGTGGTCAATATCTATACCCGCAGTTTCCAAAAATCTAATCTGACCCAAACGTCTGAGTTACGACCCCAAAGCCTCGGCTCTGGGGTCATCATGACTGAGAAGGGACATATACTGACCAACTATCATGTCATCGCCAATGCTGATCAGATCATAGTGGCACTGCAGGATGGTCGGCTCTTTACCGGTGAGCTGGTAGGCGCCGATCTGCCCACCGATCTAGCCGTGCTGGTCATCAAAGCCGACTCCCTTCCCGTCATGCCCCAGAATGAGTCGCAAGCCCCCCAGGTCGGGGATGTGGCTCTCGCCATAGGCAACCCCTATAACGTAGGACAAACCATTACCCAGGGCATCATCAGCGCCACGGGTCGCATAGGCCTCAGCACCATGGGTCCTGACAGCAATGGACGCCAGGATCTATTACAAACGGACGCCGCCATCAACTCAGGAAACTCCGGTGGTGCGCTGGTCAATACTAACGGGGAACTGGTCGGCATTAATGCCGCATCGTATCAGCTGAATAATGCCGATAGCTCTGCGGGTATCAGCTTCGCCATCCCCTACCAGTTGGCCCACCGCATCATGCTCGAGCTCATCGCTAATGGCAGGGTGTCTCGCGGCTATGTAGGCATATCGACGGTAGATGTGGATCCGGTGACGGCCCGACTGATGAATCTGGGAGAACTGCGCGGCTTGGTGATTGAAAATCTCGACCCAAATGGTCCAGGAGCCAAAGCGGGGTTACAGACCGGAGATATTCTGACCAAACTAGATAATAAGGCCCTGGAAGGGGTTCGCTCAGCGATGGACGCCATAGCGGAAGCAAAACCTGGCACTAAGGTTTCCGTCTCTGTACTGCGTAATGGCAAACCACTCAAGCTTACCGTTACCGTAGAAGAAGATTTACGATTCAAAAACTTCAGTAATAAAGCCGACAAACCACAGCCCTGATAAACACCCATCGCAACAGGCGAAAGATTAAGCCTCAAGTTAACATCCTAGGGAAAACACGAACTCGAGTGATGGAGGAAAGA